>NZ_SMKU01000249.1 GCF_004349215.1 Actinomadura rubrisoli
CCCCGCTCCGCGTCGTACGCCCCGGAAAGCCCCCTGACCGCCCGCGCGAGCCGCTCCGCTCCAGGCGCCTCCGTACCGGCCGGCCCAGGGCCCCGCGACGTCAGCGCCTCAACGACCTGCCGCCCCTGCCCCACCACGTCGTCGCGCTGCTCGGCCCACGCCTTGTCCACAGCCTGCAACAACGCCCGGAACTGCGCCCGCGGAAAATACGTCCCGCAGTAGAACGGATGCCCGTCCGGCGTCATGAACACCGTCATCGGCCAGCCGCCCTGCCCCGTCATCGCCTGGGTGGCCTCCATATAGACGGCGTCGATATCAGGCCGCTCCTCGCGGTCGACCTTGATGTTCACGAACAGCTCGTTCATGATCCGCGCGGTCTCGCCGTCCTCAAACGACTGATGCGCCATCACATGACACCAATGGCATGCCGCATATCCGACAGAAAGCAACACCGGTACATCTCGCCGGCGCGCCTCGGCGAGCGCCTCGTCGCTCCACTCCCACCAGTCCACCGGGTTCTCGGCGTGCTGCAGCAGGTACGGGCTGGTCGCGTCCTTGAGCCGGTTCATGCCCCGATCCTGCCCGATCGGGCGCCGCATCACCCCCTCGCGCCGGGGTCGTGCGGGGCCAGGGGGTCCGGGGCCTATGTGGTGAGGTTGGTCAGGGCGGGCTCTATGGCTCGGTGGAAGGTGGGGTAGGCGTAGATCATTTCGCGGAGGGCCGTGGTGGTGGCCTCGGTGTGGACGGCCACGGCCAGGGCGCCGAGGATCTCGCCGCCGGACGGGCCCGCGGCGGTGGCGCCTACGAGGACGCCCCATTCGGTGTTCTCGACGAGCTTGATGAAGCCGTCGTTGCCCGTCTTGTGGATCCAGCCTCGGGCGGAGTCGGGGATCTGGGCGGTGCCGGTGCGGATCGGCAGGTTCTGGTCGCGGGCTTGGGCCTCGGTGAGGCCGACGGAGGCGATCTCGGGGTCGGTGAAGGTGACGCGGGGCACGGCGCGGTAGGCGGCGGGCGGGCCCTCCTCGCCCAGGATGTCGCGGACGGCGATGGACGCCTGGTACATCGACACGTGGGTGAACGCGCCCTTGCCCGTGATGTCGCCGACCGCCCAGAGCCCGTCGGCGGCCCGCATGTTGCCGTCCACCGGGATCTGGCGGGCGTTCTCGTCGAGGCCGACGGCGTCCAGGCCGAGGCCCTTGAGGTTGGGGCGGCGGCCGGTCGCGACCAGGAGGCGGTCGGCGGTGAGGGCCTCGTCTTCAAGGTGGAGGGTGAACTCGCCGCCCTCGTGGGAGGCGCCGGTGACCTTGACGCCGGTGCGGACGCCGATGCCCTCGCGCTCGAAGACCGTGCGGAGCAGGTCGCTGGACTCCGGCTCCTCGTTGACGACGAGGCGGTCGCCGGCCTCCACGACCGTGACGCGGCTGTCGAAGCGGGAGAAGATTTGGGCCATCTCGACCCCGACGACGCCGCCGCCGAGGACGAGGAGGGAGCGGGGGACCTCCGTCGCCTGGACGGCCTCGCGGTTCGTCCAGTACGGGACGGCGTCGAGCCCGTCGATGGGCGGGGCCGCGGGCGAGGTGCCAGTGTTGAGCAGGACGCCGCGGCGGGCGCGGAACGTCCGGTCGTCCACGGTGACCTCGCGGGGCGCGGTGATGCGGCCGTGGCCGCGGACGAGGCGGACGCCCTTGCCGGTGAGGCGGTCGGCGGCGGCCTTGTCGTCCCAGGAGTCGGTCGCCTCGTCGCGGATCCGGGCCGCCACGGGGGCCCAGTCGGGACCGATCGTGGACTCCCCGGCCATCCCCGGGACGCGGCGGCCGTCGGCGAGCAGCCCGGCGGCGCGCACCATCATCTTGGTGGGGACGCAGGCGTAGTACGGGCATTCGCCGCCGACCAGGCGGGACTCCACGGCGACGACCGACAGCCCGGCCTCGGCGAGCCGGCCCGCGGCGTCCTCGCCTCCGGGTCCGAGACCGATCACGACGACATCGACTTCTTCAGCCATGCCTGGACTCCTGCCCAGGAAGGACGTCCCTGTCACCTGTGATCGTCCGGCGGCGCGGCGGCATCGGGATCCGGTCGAGGTCGTGGACGAGGCTGATGGCGCCGTCGAACACGGCGGCGGCCTCGTCGTGGAAGCGGTGCTCGTCCTCGGGGCGGTAGCGCTCGGAGAAGTGGGTGAGGACGAGGTGGCGCACTCCGGCGTCCGCCGCGACCTTCCCGGCCTGGGCCGCGGTGAGGTGGCCGTACTCGGTGGCCAGGGCGGTGTCCTCGCCGAGGAAGGTGGACTCGATGACGAGCATGTCCACGCCGTCGGCGAGTTCGCGGACGCCGTCGCAGAGCCGGGTGTCCATGACGAACGCGGCCTTCTGGCCGGGACGGGTGACGCTGCATTCCTCCAGCGTCACCGTGCGGCCGTCCGAGGTGGTGACGCGGCCGTCCCGCTGGAGCCGCCGGACGAGCGGGCCCCGGACGCCCCGGGCCCCGAGTTCGGCGGGCAGCATCGTCACGCCGTCGGGCTCCTCCAGCCGGTACCCGTACGCCTCGACGGGGTGGGACAGGCGCCGCGCGACCAGGGTGAACGGGGAGTCGGCGAGGCGTGCCCGCTCCCCGGACACCGGCCGCTCGCGGATCACCTCGGTGTCGCGGAAGGCGGACGCGTGCCGCAGGCGCTCCCAGTAGTGGGCGCCGCTGGCCGGGAACGCCGCGTCCACCGGGTGCTCGACGCCGTCGCGGGCGATGCGCTGGACGATGCCGGGCACGCCCAGGCAGTGGTCGCCGTGGAAGTGCGTCACGCAGATCCAGGTCACGTCGTTCGCGGAGACCCCGGCGTGCGCCATCTGCCGCTGCGTGCCCTCCCCGGGGTCGAACAGCAGGCCATGGCCGTCCCAGCGCAGCAGGTAGCCGTTGTGGTTGCGGGCCTTGGTGGGCACCGCGCTGGCGGAGCCGAGGACGATCAGGTCGCGAGCCGACATCCCTCCATGGTGCCGGGTGCGGCGGCGGGTAAGTGCCTGGTTATCCTGGCCGCGTCGTTCGATCGTGAGGAGGCCCCCGTGGCCGGCAGCAAGCGCGAGAAGATCAAGATGTCGGCGGACGAGGCCGCGGCCTATCTGGCCGCCAGCTTCAAGGTCCAGGTGGCCACGATCGGTAAGGACGGTGCGCCGCACCTGGTGACGATGTTCTACGCGCTGCTCGACGGGAAGATCGCGTTCACCACGTACAAGTCGTCGCAGAAGGTGCTGAACCTGCGCCGCGATCCCACGATGACGTGCCTGGTCGAGGACGGCGTGGAGTACGGCGAGCTGCGCGGCGTCGCGCTGTACGGGCAGGGCCTCGTCGTCGAGGACCCCGAGCCGAGGCTGAAGGTCGGCGCGGTGGTCGGGTCGCGGATGGCGGGGCTGCCCGTCCCGGAGATGGGGGCGCCGGTCGATCCGGGGTTCGCCGCGGGCCTTGAGCAGGCCATGGCCAAGCGCGTCCTCATCGTCATGGAGCCGGACCGGATCGTGAGCTGGGACCACGGCAAGGCGTGATCAGGAGCCGAGCGCGGCGCGGCGCTCGGCGGCCCGGTCCGCCTTCGGGCTTGGGACGCAGGCGTACAGCTCGGCGGCCCGGTCGAGCGCCGCGCCCTCCGCCACCGGGTCGCCGCGCAGGCGGGCGGCGTCGGCGATGTGGACGAAGACGTCGCCCTGCTGCTCGACGGTCTCCTCGGCCCGCATGATCTCCAGGGCCTGGCCGAAGAGGTTCAGCGCCGTCACGGGACGCCGGAGGCGCAGGTACGCCTGCCCGAGGCTCATCAGCGCCCTGCCCCGGTGGTAGCGGTCGGGGAGCGTGGCGAAGGCGTCCGGCAGCGGGCCCAGCAGGTCGAGCGCGCGGTCGGCGTCGCCGGTCTCGATCAGCGCACGGCCCAGATTGTGGCGCGCCAGCAGGACCTCCCGGTGGTCGCCGTCGCGCTCGGCCCGGCGCAGGCCGTCCTCCAGGGCCTCGGCCGCCTCCGTCCAGCGTTCCCGCGCCAGCAGCGCCAGCCCCTCGGCCTCCACCCGCGTGCCGTCGCCGCCCGGCCCGGCGAGGTAGTGGTCGAGGACGCGGCGGACGGCGGCCTCCCGGTCCTCCGCGGTCTCCTCGCGTTCGGCCCGTTCACGCGCGTAGTCGCGCAGCGGGCCGGGCAGCCGGAACCGTCCGCCGTGGGCCTCGGTGACGAGCCCGTGTTCGGCGAGCGTCCGCAGCAGGCCCTCGGCGTCGGTCTCGGGCACGTCCGCCAGGACGGCCGCCGCCGCGGGTTCGATGTCCTCGCCCGGCTGGAGGCCCAGCAGCCTGATCATCCGGGCGGCCTCCGGCGGGAGCTCCCGGTAGGCGTTCTCGAAGTTCGCGCGCACGTCGAGGGTCCTCCCCGGCGGCGGCCGGATCCAACCGGGCGCGGCGCGCGCCCGTCAGCGGCCGGTCGTGCCGTCGCCGCCGAACGTCCCGCCGGACGGGCCGGACGGCGGGCCCGGCCGGGACGGCGCCGGGCCGGACAGGGGCACCTGGCCGAAGGCCCGGCGCTCCAGCTGGTAGGCGCGGACGTCCCACAGCGCCAGCACGACCACCACGGCCGCCGCGCAGATGTGCAGGGCCAGCGGGGTGAGCGCCGGGGCGATAGCGGCCAGCGCCGCCAGCACCAGCAGCGCGGTGAGCCGCGCCCGGGTGAACCCGCCGAACACCGCCCGCTTGAACAGCGCGTGCCCCGCGATGAACAGGGCCGGGCCGCCGAGCGCGACCGCCGCGAAGCCGCCGGACATGTGGCCGCCGGGGTGGGCCATCACCATCTCGTCCGCGACCCCGCCGACGATGATGCCCGCGACCATGACGATGTGGATGAACGTGTAGGCCGACCGTCCGAGCCGTCCGGGGTCGGGGGACGAGGCGATGTGCTCCGCCGCCGCCTCCGCCGTGTGGTCGAAGTAGATCCACCAGAGCGCGACGGTGCCGACGAACGAGGTGACGAAGCCCGCCGCGACCGGCCCCGACGGCGTGTCGCCGCCGAGCGTCGCGCCGGTGATCAGCACCGACTCGCCCAGCGCGATGATGACGAACAGCTGGCAGCGCTCGGCCATGTGGCCGCCGTCGATCGTCCACTGGGCGGTGCTGGAGCGCCCGAGCAGCGGCGTCGCGAACCCGTGCCAGGGCGCCAGGTACTCCAGGGCGACCGCCAGCAGCCACAGCGCGGTGCGGACGTCGTGGCCGTCGGCGAGGGCGCCGCCGATCCACAGGCAGGCCGGGACCGCCTGCCAGAACAGGATCCGCTGGAAGTTGCGGCCGAGCTCGTGCCGCCAGGTGCAGATCACCACGAAGATGGTCCGGCCGATCTGGAGCGCGGTGTAGGCGCCCGCGAACCACAGGGCCTTGCCGCCGAACGCGCCGGGCAGCATCGCCGCCATGAACAGCCCGGCGATCATCACCCCGACCAGCATCAGCCGGATCGCCGGATGGTCGGGGTCGAACCAGTTGGTCGTCCAGCACGTGTACATCCACGCCCACCAGACCGCCAGCAGGAGCAGCAGCGTCTCGGCGGCGCCGGCGGGCGTGAGGTGCTCCAGCAGCCGGTGGGACAGCTGGGTGATCGCGAAGACGAAGACCAGGTCGAAGAACAGCTCGAAGAAGGTGACCCGGGCGCCCTCCTCGCCGCGCGGGCGCAGCAGGGCGGGCGCCCGGGCCGGCCGGGCCGCCGAGGGCGGTGCGGAGGAGTCGGTCATGGGCGCCCCTTCGTCAGATCGTCCGGTGGCCGGATCGCTCACCGGCCGGCGGGGGGGCACACCAGGTAGCCGCCTGGGTCAGGCGCCGGCGGGGCGGTCGGGGGCCGCCTTCGTCTCGGCCTCGGCGGCGGCGTCGGCCTTCGCGCCCGGCTCGGGGCCGGCGTCCGCGCCGGGCCCGGCGGACCGCGCCGCCTGCGCCCGCTCCCATTCCTGCTGCTTGAGGTCGGCCTCCCGGGGCGCCTGGATCTTCTTCATGTGCCGGTTCATCGAGCGGACGAGGAAGATCGTGGCGACCAGCAGGGCGACGAACACCCCGAAGCCGAGGAAGCCCGGACTGACCGTGTCGTCGTTGAGCGGAATGGCGAGCGGAAGCACTACAGAGACACCCTCTCCCGGATACCGGCGAACAGATCGTCCTCCGGCAGTTCGGTGTCGACCAGGGACCTGGCCAAATGGTAGTCCTCCGTCGGCCAGGCCTCCCGCTGGACGTCCAGCGGGACGACGAACCAGAAGCCGTCCGGGTCGATCTGGGTGGCGTGGGCGAGCAGCGCGCGGTCCCTGGTCTCGAAGTGGTCGGCGCAGGGCACCCGGGTCGTCACGTCCCACTTCGGGCGCTCGCCGTCCTCAAGGCGCTCCAGCCACTCGCCGTAGGGCGACTCCAGGCCCGCCTTCTCCATGGCCGCGTGCAGCGCGAGGATCCTCTCCTTGCTGAAGGTCATGTGGTAGTAGAGCTTCAGCGGCTGCCAGGGCTCGCCCGCGTCCGGGTAGCGCTCCGGGTCGCCGGCGGCCTCGAACGCCTCCACCGACACCTTGTGACACATCACGTGGTCGGGGTGCGGGTAGCCGCCGTTGTCGTCGTAGGTCAGCATCACGTGGGGACGGAAGTCGCGGACGGCGCGCACCAGCGGCGCGGTCGCGGTCTCCAGCGGCTCCAGCGCGAAGCACCCCTCGGGCAGCGGCGGCGGGGGGTCGCCCTCGGGGAAGCCGGAGTCGACGAAGCCGAGCCAGCTCTGCCGGACGCCGAGGATCTCCCGGGCCCGCGCCATCTCCGCCTCGCGGACCTTGCCGATGTCGGCCTTGACCTCGGGACGGTCCATCGCCGGGTTGAGGATGTCGCCGCGCTCGCCGCCCGTGCACGTCACCACGAGCACCTCGACGCCGTCGGCGACGTACCGCGCCATCGTCGCGGCGCCCTTGCTTGACTCGTCGTCCGGGTGGGCGTGCACCGCCATCAGGCGCAACGGCTCGGCGCCGCCCCCGCCCGGACGTTCGAGCGTCGTACCGTCGATGACCTCGGACACCTGGGGATCTCCCTCTCAGCGAACTGGACAGACCGTGAAGAGCGGACCCCGGTTCGGAGCACGCGCCACGACAGACGAGAATTGTCCCTGACAACGTCCGCACACCGCACGGAGATTCCCCGCGATGACCACGAGCGCGTCCGAGGCGGCGGCGCCCGCCGAGCCCAGGCGGGGCCGGCTGGGCCTTGTGATCATCGGTGTCGTGACCGCCGTGATGGCGTGCGGCTTCGGGGTCCTCGCGTCCCATGTCGGGCAGACCCCCGGCATCGTCCCGCAGACGACCACCTACGACGTGGTGAGCGACACCTCCGTCGAGCTCACCTATTCGGTGGCCAAGTCGAAGGGCGACGAGGTGCGGTGCACGGTGGACGCCTACGACACCGACTTCGCGGTGCTCGTCCAGAAAGAGGTCACCATCCCGGCGGGAAAGTCCAGCGTTTCGGGGGCCGAGACGCTGGTGACGCCCCGGCGGGCCACCGGCGCCCGCGTCCGGGACTGCCGCAAGATGTGAGCCGTCCCGCGGCCTTCCAGGCGGGCGAACCGGCCGGTGATGCCGAAACGTGTTTGGCCGGTTGCAGGCACCGAGTTCAGGGAACCTTTACCCGCACACACCGGATAGGCTAGAGGTTTCACCCGGCCGCACTTCATGTCGATGTGGCGTTCGTCCAGGTGGACGAACGAGGATCGCAACATGTGGATGAGGAGTACCCGTGACCGAGACCCGCGCTGACAACGTCACCTGGCTGACCCAGGAGGCGTACGACCGGCTCAAGTCTGAGCTGGACCACCTGTCGGGCCCGGGCCGCATCGAGATCGCTCAGAAGATCGAGGCGGCGCGGGAGGAGGGCGACCTGCGCGAGAACGGCGGCTACCACGCGGCCAAGGAGGAGCAGGGCAAGATCGAGGGCCGGATCCTCCAGCTCCAGGGCGTCCTGGAGAACGCGCGCGTCGGCGAGGCGCCGCGCACCGAGGGCGTCGTCGGCCCCGGCATGACCGTCACTGTCGCGTTCCAGGGCGACGACGAGGAGGTCACCTTCCTGCTCGCCTCCCGGGAGGAGAGCGGCGCCCCCATCGACGTCTACTCGCCGAAGTCGCCCCTCGGCGCCGCGATCAACGGCAAGAAGGTCGGCGACAAGGCCACCTACTCGCTGCCCAACGGCCGCAGCATGACCGTCGAGATCCTTGACGCCACCCCTTACGTAGGCGGGTAGACCCGAGCCGTGACGACGGCCGTCCTCCGCGCGGGCGGCCGGCCTCCGGCCGGGAGAGCACGCGATCCGGTCCGCCGCCCTCACCGGGGTGGCGGGCCGCTCGCTTTCCCTGACCCGTCCGATCCCCCGCGCCCGTTCGCGCGGGCGGCGGCGCGGACCAGGGGGAGGGTCCTGTAGGGGACCTGGGTGGCCAGCGAGATCACCGAGGACGCGCGCTCCACGCCCGCCACGTCCACGATCACGTCGATGACGCGCTGCATGTCGGTGTTGCTGCGCGCCACGATGCGGCACAGCATGTCGCCGGGGCCGGTGATGGTGTGCGCCTCGATCACCTCGGGCACCTGCGCGAGGCGCGCGCCGACCGGGTCGTGCCCGCCCGCCTGCCGCAGTTGCAGCGTCACGAACGCCGTCACCCCGTAGCCGAGCGCCGCCGCGTCGATCTCCGGGCCGAAGCCGCCGATCACGCCGTCGCGGGCCAGCCGGTCGAGCCGCGCCTGGACGGTGCCGCGCGCCACCCCGAGCCGCCGGGACGCCTCCAGCACCCCCACGCGGGGCTCGGCCGTGAACAGCTCGATCAGCCGTCCGTCCAGCTCGTCGATCGACACCGCGCCCTCCCTTGATCGTCGCGCACATGGTCAGGATGTACAGGGCGCTCGGTCGCGCCCGGTGCGGACTGGACAGGTTGACCAGTGTTTCAGACCACCCTTGCGCACCTTGTAGGCGATTGTCGAGATTAGGTGGCATGGATGAGTTTCCGGTCAAGGGCATGGACGCCGTCGTCTTCGGCGTCGGCAACGCCTACCAGGCTGCGCACTACTACTCGACCGCGTTCGGCATGCGCCGGGTCGCCTACCGCGGCCCGGAGAACGGCAGCCGCGAGGAGGCCGTGCACGTGCTGGAGTCGGGCGGGGCACGGTTCGTGTTCCGGGGGCCCGTCAAGGCGGGCACGGAGATCGGCCGGCACGTCGCCGCGCACGGCGACGGCGTGGTGGACCTGGCCATCGAGGTCCCCGACGTCGAGGCCGCCTACAGGCACGCTCTCGCCAACGGCGCCACGGGCGTGGAGGAGCCGCACGTCCTGGAGGACGAGCACGGCAAGGTGACGATCGCGGCGATCGCCACCTACGGCGAGACGCGGCACTCGCTGGTCGACCGCTCGCTCTACTCGGGCCCGTACCTGCCGGGGTTCGAGGCGGCGGACCCGATCGTGGAGCCGCCGGCCAAGCGGTTCTTCCAGGCGATCGACCACTGCGTCGGCAACGTCGAGCGCATGGACGAGTGGGCCGACTACTACCACCGGGTCATGAACTTCACGGACATGGCCGAGTTCGTCGGCGCGGACATCGCGACCGAGTACTCCGCGCTGATGTCCAAGGTGGTCGCGGACGGCACCCGCAAGGTGAAGTTCCCTCTGAACGAGCCGGCGGAGGGCAAGCGCAAGTCGCAGATCGACGAGTACCTGGAGTTCTACGGTGGTCCGGGGGTCCAGCACATCGCGCTGGCCACGAACGACATCCTGCGCTCGGTGGACCAGATGCGCGCGGCGGGCGTGGAGTTCCTCCAGTGCCCCGACTCCTACTACGAGGACCCGGAGCTGCGCGAGCGGATCGGCGAGGTCCGCGTCCCGATCGAGGAGCTGCAGAAGCGCCGGATCCAGGTCGACCGCGACGAGGACGGCTACCTGCTGCAGATCTTCACCAAGCCCGTCCAGGACAGGCCGACGGTGTTCTTCGAGCTGATCGAGCGCCACGGCTCGCTCGGCTTCGGCAAGGGCAACTTCAAGGCGCTCTTCGAGGCGATCGAGCGGGAGCAGGAGCGTCGCGGGAACCTGTGACGGCCCGTCTCGTTCGAATCGGGGGATCCGGCCCCGGACGTGCTGGCGTCCGGGGCCGGACGGTCTCCGGGTGACCACTCACGGTCCGGGACGGGCACACTGTGGGGCCATGAGCGTACCGCCCCAGAATCCCCAGCCCGCGGACGACGACGGCTGGCAGTCCCCCGACTCCCCCGCGTCCGGCGACCCTTCCCCGGACGCCCCCGCGTCCGCCCCGGAAGCGCCCTCCGCGGACGCCGCCGCCGACCGTCCGCCGCCCTACCAGGGCTCGTACGGCGCCCAGCCCGGCCAGGCCCCGCCGCAGCCCGGGTTCGCACCGCCCGGACAGCCCGCGCCCGGACAGCCGCCCGCCGGGCTTCCCCAGTATCCGCAGTCCGGACACGGGCAGCCGACCTGGGGGCAGCCGGCCTACAGCCCTCCCGGCGCTCCCGGCCAGGGCGGGCCGAACGACTGGCTGGCGGGACGCGGAGCCCGGCTCGGCGCGGGGCTCCTGGACGCCCTCATCGTCGGTTTCGCGTCGCTGCCCTTCCTCCTCCAGGCCATCAGGTGGGACAAGGTGGCCGACTCCGCCGACACCGGCGAGAGCCTCTCGCCGTCGGAGATGTACAACATCCCGCGGCTCTTCGCCGGCTACGCGATCGTGTTCCTGCTGGGCTTCGCCTACTACAGCATCATGCACGCGAAGTCGGGCCAGACGGTCGGCAAGCGGGCGGTCGGCATCCGGCTCGTCCGCGCGTCCGACTACGCGGCGGTGAGCTGGGGCCAGGTGTGCGCCCGGCAGGGGTTCGTGTACGCGCTCACCATCGCCGCGGCCGTCCTGAACGCCCTCGGCCCCGTCGGCACACTCGTCGGGATCGCGAGCCTGCTCGACAACGCGTGGATCCTGTGGGATCCGCGGAAGCAGGCCGTCCACGACAAGGTGGCCGGGACGGTCGTGGTGAAGGCCGCGCCGTGGCTCCCCAATCCCTATGCCAAAAGCTGATTCCGGACGGTCCCGGCAACCTTTGATCATCCGCGGGTAAACATTGCGGCGCCCTGGGCGCGGCGACGTTTGCGCGGGTGCGCCGCGGCCCACTTTGACGGCATGACGCAACCGCCGAACGACCCCGCGTCCGGGGATGAGCCGGAGGACCGGCCGTACGGGCAGCAACAGCCGCCATACGGGCGCCAGGACGACCCTGGACGGCCGGGGCCGTATGGCGGCGGGCCCTACGGAGGCGGCCCGCCGCAGGGCGATCAGCCCGGATACGGGCCGGCGGGGCAGCCCGGGTACGGCGGCCAGCCCGGATATGGGCAGCAGCAGCCCGGATACGGCGGGCAGCCGGGGTACGGCGGGCAGCCCGGGTACGGGGAGCAGGCGCCTTACGGCGGGCTGCCCGGCTATGCCGGTGGCCCCGGCGGCTACGTCGATCCGTCGGCGGGGCTGGCGAGCCGCTGGGCGCGGCTGGGGGCGGCCATCGTGGACGGCATCATCCTCGGCGTCGTGAGCGGTCTGCTGTCGCTGCCGTTCGTCGACTGGGACCGCGTCTTCCATCCGGACGACGGCGATTCCGTGTTCGACGGCGGGCAGGTGACGGGCAACGTGTTCGGAGCCGTCCTGGGCTTCCTCTACTTCTGGCTCATGCACGCCAGGTGGGGGCAGACGCTCGGCAAGAAGCTGCTGCGGATCCGGGTCGTCCGGGACCAGGACGGGGGTGCGATCAGCACCGGGCAGGCCGCCGGACGTGCGGCGTTCTACAGCGTGCTGGGCGGGATCTGCGGCTGCATCGGCCTGATCGACGTCCTGTGGATCCTCTGGGATCCGCGGAAGCAGGCCCTGCACTGCAAGGTGGCGCGCACCGTCGTCGTCAAGGCGGAACCGCACGTGCCCGACCCTTACGCTCACCGCTGAGGGCCTTGGCGCGGTACTACCGAGTTGCCCAGCGTGCCCTGTCACGGGCAGGCTGGACGGTGTGCATATGGCCGGAAACTCGCCCAGTCCCCACCGCGACGGCGCGCGGACCCCGCTCCGGATCCCGCGGCGGACCGCGCGCCGGGGCGCGGCGGGTCTGGCGGCGCTCGCCGTCGCGGGGTCGCTGACCGCCTGTCAGATCTCCCTCGGCGACGACGACCGGGCCGTCTCCGGGACGCCGACCCCCGAGGGCCCGGCCGCCGCCGGCCCGGCGGGTCCGACCTCGGCGGGCGACCCGTACGTACCGGGGGACGGCAACGGCGGCTACGACGTCAAGCACTACGCGCTGAAGCTGGCGATCACGCCCGGCGGCGCCAAGGAGCTGGACGGCACCGCCACGATCACCGCGACCGCGACCGCGCGGCTCGCGCGCTTCAACCTCGACCTGACGGGCCTCGACGTCGCCTCGGTGACGGTGGACGGCGCGCCCGCGCGGCAGCAGCGGGGCGGCTCGGAGCTGGAGGTCACCCCGGCGAAGCCCCTGCCGAAGGGGGCGAGCTTCCAGGCCGTGGTCCGCTACTCGGGGACGCCGCGTCCGGTGTCGGACCCGATCCTCGGCAAGTACGGCTGGGTCCGCACGCCCGACGGGGTGTTCGTGGCGTGCCAGCCGAGCGGCGCGCACACCTGGTTCCCGAGCAACGACCATCCCAGCGACAAGGCGACGTTCGACTTCGAGATCACGGTGCCGCAGGGGCTGACGGCGATCGCCAACGGCGAGCCCGACACCGCGCCGTCCGGCACGCCCGGCGGCGGGGCGCCCACCTCCGGGCCCGGCGACGGCGGCACGCCTCCGGGCGACGCGCCCACGGCGGGCCCGCAGGACCCGACGATCACCCCCGTCGCGGCGCATCGCTTCCTGGAGACGACCAGCAGGTGGCGGGTCAAGGAGCCGATGGCCACCTACCTGGCGACGGTCGACGTCGGCAGGTTCGGCGTGCGGACGGGACGGACCGCGGGCGGCGTCCCCGTCATCACGGCGCTGGACCCGAACCTGCCCGGGGTGAGCCTGGACGCCTTCCACAAGCTGAACGCCGAGATCACCGACGAGTGGTCGAAGCGGTTCGGCCCCTACCCGTTCTCCTCGACCGGCGGGCTGATCGACAACGCGGGCGTCGGCTTCGCGCTGGAGGCCCAGACCCGTCCGGTGTACGGGGCGTTCGGGCTGGAGCCGACCATCGTCGCGCACGAGCTGGCCCACCAGTGGTTCGGCGACAGCGTGAGCCTCAAGCGCTGGCAGGACATCTGGCTGAACGAGGGCTTCGCCACCTACGCCGAGTGGATGTGGGACGAGAAGTCCGGCGGCCAGTCGGTGCAGGAGCACTTCGACGAGCTGTACCGCGACCCGGAGAACCGCGAGCTGTGGGACGTCCCGACCGGCAGGCCGGGCCGGGCGCAGCTGTTCGGGCGCTCGGTGTACGACCGGGGCGGGATGACGCTGCACGCGCTCCGCAAGAGGGTCGGGGACGGCCCGTTCTTCAAGATCCTCCAGGCGTGGACCAAGGAGAAGCGGCACTCCGGCGCGACCACCCCGGAGTTCATCGCGACCGCGAACCGCGTGTCCGGGAAGAACCTCGACGCGTTCTTCGACGCGTGGCTGTTCCAGCGGGGCCGTCCATCGCCGTGAGGGTGATGTGAGGGTGTAGGGGCGGCAAGGGCTCGGGAAAGCCCGGCGCGGCGCGCGCCGGGCCGTCCGCCCGCCGCATCACACTCGGCCTGGTGAACGGGCCATCTGGACGGATGACCGCGGCGGCGGCCGCCGCGACCCTGCTGGTGTCGTCGGCGGGTGCCGCCTCGGTCGCGGCCGGAGGCACCGGCGCCGCGGCGGAGCGGCGGGCGGCCATCCCTTGCCCGCAGTCCTCATCACCCGTCCCCGCCCCGCCCGCGGCGATCCCGCCCGCGCCCAGTGAGGCCGCGCCCGGCGAAGCCGCGGCCGGTGGGTCCGCGCGCTCCGGCAACGGGACGACGCCCTGGCCCAAGCGGCCGCCGCTGGGTCAGCGCGTCTACCGCCGCCTGGCCGTGCCGCCGCCCACCCTGGCCACCGC
>NZ_SMKU01000024.1 GCF_004349215.1 Actinomadura rubrisoli
CGCCGGGCAGTTTCCTGGCCATCACCCATCCGGGCATCGACCAGTTGCCCGAGCAGATGGCGGCCGCCGAGAAGGCTCTCACCGATGCGATGGGCTTCCGGGTGACCTTCCGGACGCACGAGGGCGTGAGCGCCTTCTTCACCGGGCTGGAAGTGCTCGATCCCGGGGTCGTCGCCGTCCAGGAATGGCGCCCCGATTCGGCTCCGGCGTCCACCACGACGGGCATGTGGGGCGGCGTAGCGCGCAAGGCGTAAGCCACCCGCCTGACCCGGCCGCCTGACCCGGCCGCCGGGCCCGGACGGCCGGGTCAGGCGGCCTTCGCGTCCCGCTGATCGTCGCGGGGCGCGACGCGCTGGTCGTCGGCCAGCTAGATGCGGTGGAGTCGCTACTGCAAATCGTTTGCAATAATACGGTCATGCTGAAACGTCCGGTTCTGGCCTTGATGGCCGTTGTCATGGCGGCCTCGACCGCAGCGGCGTGCGGGCAGGGCGGCGAGCCCGCCTCCGGGAAGGACGGGTCGCTGACGTACGCGATCGGCGATGAGCCGGAGACGTTCAATCCGGGCCTCCAGGACGAGCACACCGACCCGGTGACCGAGCTGGTGTTCCGCGGCCTGACCCGGCACGACAAGGACAACAGGGTGGTTCCGGCCCTGGCGAGGTCGTGGCAGGCGGCGCCGGACGGCAAGACCTACACCTTCGCGCTGCGTCCCGGCGCCACATGGCAGGACGGCAAGCCGTTCACCGCCCGTGACGTCAAGTTCACCGTCGAGACCGTCCGGGACGCGGGCGCGGACTCGCCGCTGTCGCGGAACTTCACCGCGGTCAAGGCGATCGAGACGCCGGACCCGGCGACGGTCCGGCTCAAGCTGGACAAGCCGTTCGCCCCCATGCTGGACGCGCTGTCGATGGGCATGCTGCCCGAGCACCTGCTGCGGGGCAAGAAGCTCACCGATCCCGGGTTCGGGCAGCATCCGGTGGGAACCGGCCCGTTCGCGCTCAAGACCTACAAGCACGGCCAGTACGCCGAACTGACCGCCTTCGACGGCTACTACGAGGGCCGGCCCGGCCTGAAGAAGATCGTCGTCAAGTACGTCCCGGACGACTCGGCGCGGCTGATCCAGCTGCGGGGCGGTGAGGTGGACGCGGCCAACCTCGCGCCCCAGCAGGCGGGCAAGGCCACGGGCCACCGGCTGGAGGTGTACCCGACCGCCGACTACCGGGCGATCCTGTTCAACATGGGCCACCCGGCGTTCGCCGATCGCCGGGTGCGCCGGGCGATGAACCACGCCGTCGACCGCGACGCCATCACCAGGAGCGTCGTCCTCGGCTACGGCTCGCCCGCGAAGGGCCCGCTGGACACCAGCCCGTACGCCGCCGCACCCGGGTTCGCCTTCGACCCCGGGAAGGTCTCCGCCCTGATGAAGGAGGCGGGTTACGTCAAGAACGGGCGGGGACTGTGGGCCCGGAACGGCAGGACGGTCGCGTTCGAGCTGACCACCTTCGCCGAGGACTCGCTGCGGGTCGCCATCCTCAACGTGTCCGCCACCCAGCTCAAGCAGCAGGGCTTCGACGTCGACCCGCGTCCACGCCCGCGCGACTGGGTGCGCAAGCATTGGGGCGACCTGCAAGGGTTCGTGGTGGGCTGGGGCACGCCCTACGACCCGGACTCCTCGGTGTACGGGCCGTTCGCCTCGTCCCAAGCCCTGGGCAAGGGCGGTTCCAACTACGGCTCCTACAGCAACCCGGCCGCCGACAAGGCGCTGGACGAAGGGCGCTCCACACTCGACCCTGCCAAGCGCAAGGCCGCCTACAGCGCGTTCCAGCAGGCGTTGCAGGACGACCCGCCCTTCCTGTGGATCTCCTACCTCAAGACCATCAACGCCGTCCCGAAGAACCTGACCGGACCCGCCCAGCGCACGCTCGGCCACCACGGATACGGCTTCTTCTGGAACGCCGAGACCTGGCGCTACAACTAGATGACACTGCGCCTGATCAGCCGGGCGGCGACGGCGGCGCTGGTCGTCGTCGCCCTGTCGGTGGTCTGCTTCGGCCTGCTGGACGCCTCGCCCGGCGACCCGGCCGCCTCCGTGCTGGAGGCGAGGTCGGGCGGGCGCTCCCCGGCACCCGCGGCCGTCGCCGAACTGCGCGCCGACATGGGCCTGGACGACCCGCCGCCCGCCCGGTACTGGCGATGGGCATCGCACGCCGTCCGCGGTGACCTGGGAACCTCGTACATGTCGGGACGGCCCGTCACCGAGACGCTGGGCGACACGGTGCCGTGGACGCTGCTGCTCACCGCCGCCGCGATCCTGCTGAGCTTCACCGCCGCCCTCGCGGTCGGCCTGGTCGCGGCGCTCACCCGCCGCGCGTGGCTCCGCCGCGGCATCGACCTGATCCTGTTCGTGATGGGCGGCATGCCCGGCTTCGTCGCCGCGCTCCTGCTGCTGTACGTGTTCGCGGCGGCCACCCACCTGATGCCGTCCGGAGGCGTCAGCCGTCCCGGCGAGCCCGTCACGGCGTACGGGCTGCTCGCCCATCTGGTGCTGCCGGCGTGCGCGCTGGCGTTCGGCCACCACTTCGGGGTCTACGTGCGGCTGGTGGAGAACGGCGTCGGGCGCCTGAAGGACGCGCCGCACGTGGAGAACGCCCGCGTCCGCGGGCTGCCCCGGCGGACGGTCGTCTCCCGGCACCTGATGCGGCCCGGGCTGGTGCCGTTCACCGCGCGCCTCGGCGTCGGCGTCGGCACCCTGATCGCCGGCGTCTACACCACCGAGGTGATCTTCTCCTGGCCCGGCATGGGACGCGAGGCCATCGCCGCCGCGCGCGCCCAGGACCACCCGCTGCTCATCGCGATCGTGCTGATCACCGGCCTGATCGTGATCGCCGCCAACCTGGTCGCCGAGCTCATCGTCGCGGCGCTGGACCCCCGCGTCCGGACGGGCCGGTCCGATGCCGTCTGACCCGCTCGGCACCCGCGACCCCGTCCGCACCGGCGACCCCGTCCGCGTCCGCGGGCTGATGGCCGTCCGGCTGCGGCCCCGGCGCCCGGCGCTGGCCGTCGCCGTCGCCCTACTGGCCGCGCTGGCGCTGCTCGCCGCCCTGGCGCCGCTGCTCACCTCGCTGGACCCGGTCGCCACCGACACCACGGCGACCTCGCTGCCGCCCGGCTCTCCCGGGCATCCGCTCGGCACGGACCCGCTCGGCCGCGACCTGTGGACCCGCATGCTGTACGGCGCCCGCACGTCCCTGTTGGTCGGGCTGAGCGCCGCCGCGATCACGGTCGGGCTGGGCATGCTCGCCGGCGGGCTGGCCGCCATCGCGCCGCGCTGGGTGGACGGCCTGATCGCCCGCGCCGCCGACATCCTGCTGGCGCTGCCGCTGCTGGTCGTCGTGCTCGCCCTCGCCGCCGTCGCCGGGCCGTCCCTGGGGCTGGTGGTCGCGGCCATCGCGGTGACGAGCTGGATGCCGGTCGCGCTGATCGTCCGCGCCGAGCTCCGCGGCCGCCGCGAGCGCCTCCACATCCGCGCCGCCTACGCGCTCGGGCTGTCGCGGTGGCAGGTCATGTGGCGGCACCTGCTGCCCGGCGCGCTGCCCCCGGTCGCGTCCATCGCCGCGTTCGAGGTCGGGCACGCCGTCCTGACCGAGTCCACGCTCAGCTTCCTCGGCCTGGGCGTCCCGCCGAACCGCCCGAGCTGGGGAAACCTGCTCACCGAGGCGCAGGCGCACCTGATGACCGGCGAGTGGTACACCGTCGCGATACCCGCCGCCGCCGTGGTCGTCACGATCATCGCGGTCAACGTCGTCGCCGGCGCGCTCGCCGGCCCGGACGAAGGCAGGACATGGTGAAGACCCACGACACGGCGACCGCCGGCCTCACCGTCACCGGTCTCACCGTCGACGTCCCCGGACGCCGCGTCGTGCACGGCATCGACCTCACCGTCCCCGCCGGACGCGTCCTGGCGCTGGTCGGGCCGAGCGGCAGCGGCAAGACGCTCACCGCCCGCGCCATCGCCGGCCTTCAACCGCACGGCGGCACCGTCCTGGTCGACGGCCGTCCGCCTGTGCGCGGACGGGACGTCGGATACGCCTTCCAGGACGCCCTGGCCTCACTGAACCCGACCGTCACCGTCCGGCGGCACCTCACCGAAACCGTCAGCGCCCACCGGACGGGTGACCCCGCCACCGCGCTGTCCCGCTTCGGCCTCGACCCCGCGCTGGCCGGCGCCTACCCCTTCGAACTGTCCGGCGGCCAGGCGCAACGCGTGGCACTCGCGCTGGCGACCGTGCACGAACCGTCCGTCCTCATCGCCGACGAGGTCACCACCGCCCTCGACCCCGTCACGCAGGCCACGGTCCTGGACCTGGTCCGCGCCCAGGCCGGTGACCGCGCCGTCCTGCTGATCACCCACGACCTGGCCGCCGCCGCCCGCTGGGCCGACGACATCGCCGTCATGCGGGACGGCCGCGTCATCGAGCACGGCCCCGCACGGCAGATCCTGACCGAACCGGCCAGCGACCTGGTCCGTGAATGGGCCGCGGTCGCCACGGGAACGCACCGCCCGGCGGCCGCGCCCACCGCGTCCGGCGGCGAAGACCTGGCCCTGACCGGCGTGCGGCGGGTCCTGCGCTCCCGGAGGCGCACGACCCTCGCTCTGGACGCCGTCGACCTGGACATCCGGTCCGGGGAGGCCGTGGCGATCGTCGGACGCAGCGGATCGGGCAAATCCACCCTCATCGGCGCGCTCGCCGCCCTCGACCGTCCCGACCAGGGCACCGTGCAGCGCGACGGCCAGGACGTCTGGGCTCTGCGCGGCCGTGAACGGCGCGCCGTCCGGCACCGGACCGGGCTGATCTTCCAGGACCCGCTCGCCTCCTTCGACCCCCGCCACACCGTCCGCCAGGTCATCGCCGAAGCCGGCCCCTACGACGACGGGCTGCTGCGCCACGTCGGCCTCGATCCGGCCATGGGCGGACGCCGTCCCGCCACGCTGTCCGGCGGCGAGCGCCAGCGCGTGGGCATCGCCCGCGCCCTCGCCCAGAAGCCCCGCGTCCTGCTCGCCGACGAACCCACCAGCGGCCTGGACGTCCTCACCCAGGAACGCGTTCTGCGCCTGCTGGCCGGCCTGCGCCGCGACCACGGCCTGACCATCGTCCTGGTCACCCATGACCTGCGCGTCGCCCGCCGCGTCGCCGACCGGATCATCGTCCTGCACGACGGCCGGATCGTCGAGGACCTGCCCGCGCCCGGCCTCGACACCGCCCGGCACCCCGAATCCCGTCGGCTACTGAAAGCGACCGCACCGGAACCGGCGAATTAGGGCCCGCGGCGATCAGCGCGGGATCAAAAGATGAGATGCCCGCTGACTTCGCGGATTTCCCGGCTCTCATTCGCGTTGGCCAAAGTGATGTCTATTCCCTTCTATGTCAAGAGAATAAAGTCTGAAAAACCAGTGCACCCTGGAAGTGCTACAAGAGTTGTTCGCTGGTCTACTTTAACGGAGGCCCTGTGCATACCGGCAAAGGAGCTGTGCATGCCCTCCCGACGCGCCATTACCCTGATAGGTGCCGCGCTCGTCCTGCTCTTCGGGACGGCCCTCCCGGCAGCGGCTGACGGGCCCCGCCCGCCGGCCGGCAAGGCCGCGCCCATCATCGGCGGCTACTTCGTCACCGACGCTCCCTGGGCCGCCTCGATCTACCGCAGCGGAACGTTCACCTGCTCCGGCACCATCGTCGCGCCGACGTGGGTCCTCACCGCGGCCCACTGCGTGGGAAGCGGCCTCACGGTCCGCGTCGGCAGCGTCTACCAGTCGCGCGCCACCACGATCAATGTCAGCGACTACCAGGTGGCGCCGAAGGGCGACCTTGCCCTGGTGCACCTGGCCAGCGCCCACGACACCGCCTACTCCCAACTCGCCGACGCCGATCCGCCGGTCGACTCGACCAACCAGATCTGCGGATGGGGCCGCACCAGCACCAACGGCCCGTTCTCGGACCAGCTCAAATGCGCCGACGTCCGCGTCACGTCCACCAAGTGCTACGACCACCGCTACGGCCCGGCGATCTGCACCACCAAGATCAACGGCGCCGCCTGGAGCGGCGACTCCGGCGGTCCGCAGCGCTACAACGACAAGCAGGTCGCCGTCGCCTCCACCGCCGACGGCCGGTCGGAGCAGACGTACGGGAGCGTGGCCGCCAGCCGCGCCTGGATCCGCACCGTGGCCGGAGTCTGACCTCCCGCCCCCTTAGATCACCCCGCGGAGCGCCCGGCCGGAAGGATTCCGGCCGGGCGTTCCGCGTCACCACGACGCTGTCGCGGCCGCGAGAGCTACGACCCCAGCACAAGAATCCCGTGGCGGCTGTCTTGCGTCCGAACAGCTGAAGGGCTATGCCGGTCTGCTCGGTGAGGTGCCGGGCGTGAATGTGACCGGCAGTTCGTGAAGGCCGCGCACGAGCGAGCTCGGCTGCCGCCGCAACCGGTCCGCCGGAACGGCCGGCGCCAGGTCGGGAAGGCGGCGTACCAATGCTTCCAGGGCGACGGCTCCCTCCAAGCGCGCGAGCGGTGCGCCAAGGCAATGGTGGACGCCGTATCCGAAACCGAGATGGGCGTTGTCGGTGCGGGTGATGTCGAACTGTTCGGGAGCATCGAAACGGTCGGGATCGCGATGGGCGGCGGCCAAGGCGATGACCACCGGCTCACCGGTCGGAATGGTCACGTCGCCGATCGTCACCGGCTCGGTCGTGAACCGCCATGCCGCCAGTTCCATCGGGCCGTCATAGCGAAGAACCTCCTCCACGGCGGATTCGATCAAGCCGGGCCGCTCACGCAGCAGGGAGAGCTGCCGCGGGTTGCCGAGCAGCGCGAGAATCCCGTTGCCGATGAGTCCCGCCGTGTTCTCGTGCCCCGCGATCAGCAGCAAGAAGATCATCGATATCAGCTCCGTGTCGCTGAGCCGGCCGTCCTCTTCCGCGCCGACAAGGTCGCTGATCAAGTCGTCGCCCGGCTCGGCGCGCTTGGCGGAGACGAGGGCACGGAGGTAGTCGCCCGGACGGGGCGCGTCGACCGCGCGCCCGTCACCCTTTCCCGGACGAACCGCGTTGGACGTCCACTGCCGGAAGAAGTGCCGGTCCGAGGCGGGCACGCCCAGCAGTTCGCACATGATGGCCATCGGCAGCGGATAGGCGAACTCGGCGATGAGCTCGCATTCGCCTCGGGCCGCGAATCCGTCGATCAATGAGTCGGCGAGTGCCCGCACCCGTCCGCGCAGATCCTCCGTCCGCCGAGCGGTGAACGCCGCGGAGACCAGCCGCCGCAACCGCGTGTGATCCGGCGGCTCGCGGGTGAGCAGGTGCACTCCCAGGCCCGCCCCGTCCTCCAGGGGACGCCCGCGATCGGCCTCTTTCCAGGCCGGCCCCGCCATCCGGGGATCCCGGCTGAGCCGAGGGTCGGCCAACGCGGCACGGGCGTCCTCATACCGCGACACCACCCAGCACCGCACGCCATCGCGAAGTTCCACCTGGCAGACCGGCTCTTCACGCCGGATTCGCGCATACGCGGGGTAAGGGTCGATTCCCGCGTCCGAACCCAGCAGCTTCGCCTTGATATTCACGCTGCGCTCCTCGTCACAAACGTCAGCCCGCAACCTTGGTCCCCCCGATTCTCGGACAGCCGACCGCGCACTGGTAGCCGTGTTTCCGGCGTATCAGGGCGTCGCATGCGAACGCCTTCCGCCGCACCGGGGCGGTGACGTCCGGGATGAAGGTGCGGGAGCGGGGTAGAGGCGGGGGCAGACGACCCGGCTTGAGGAGTGAGGGTGATGGCCTTCTGGGACCGGTTGACGCGCGGCCGCTCGCGCCGCCGCACCGCCGCCGCACGTGAGCGGCGCCGCACTCCGAGCTTCCGGGAGATGCGCGCCCGGCTCCGCACCGAGAAGGCCGAGGCCAAGCTGCTGGAGACGGAGACCAAGATCCACCAGGAGGCCGCCCGGATGCGCATGGGGCTGCGCCCCCGCCGGTAGGCCGCGGACGCGTACGGCCCCGTCCCAGCCTGAGGCCGGGAACGGGGCCGTCCTGCATGACGGCGGCCGCTATTCGGCCGCGTGCACGGAGTTCACGCCATGGTCAGCAGGTCTGGAGCAGTTCGGCCAGTGCGCTCTTCTCGGCCTGGTCGACGGTCAGGCCGTAGCGGTGCTTGACGTCGATCCAGGATCGGGCATAGGTGCAGTAGAACGAGGTCAGCGGAGGCTTCCATTGGGCGGGGTCCTTGTCGCCCTTGGCCTGGTTCACATTGTCGGTGACGGTCCAGAGCTGCGAGCTGGTCAGGTCGTTGGCGAACTGGCGCCTGCGGTCGGTCGTCCACCGGTCGGCGCCGGATCGCCAGGCTTGGGCGAGGGGGACCATGTGGTCGATGTCGAGGTCGGACGCCTTCGTCCACCGGCCACCGTCGTAGGGACTGGTCCAGGTGCCGGAGACGGCCGCGCATTGGGCGTCGGCCTGGACGTTGTCGCCGTCGCGCTTGAGGACGGTCTCGCGCGTGTTGCAGGTGCCGGAGACGGTGATCCAGTGCGGGAACTTCTGGCGGCTGTAGCCGGTCATGGAGCCCTCGGCGGCGATGGTGAGACCGGCGAGGCGCTGGGCGGCCTCGGCCTCACCGGGCGGAGGCGGCGGTTCGGCGGACGCGGCCGGTGCGGCGGCGAGGAAGGCGGCGGCCAGAGCGGCGGGGACGGCGAGACGACGCATGCGGGATCTCCCTGGTCAGGCTCATGATCACCGCCAGTTTCGACTCGGGGTGCGCCGCCGCCGCGCCAACACGATCATGAAGTGTGATCATTTGACCCGCCGCTGCCCCGGGCATGCCAAGATCGCCAACCGTGGGGGGACGCCGACACAACGATGCGACCCGAATAGGACCGGGTGCCGAATGGACGCGGCCGCGGCGCCGCAGGCACGGCGACCACCGACACGCTGTTTCCGCTGGCAGGAGTCCGGATAACGATCTCTCCTGCGGATTCGGGCTAGTCTGTGCTCATGGTCGCCGAGGAGGAGATGGTCGTCCCTCGGGGGATTGACGTCCATACTCCGCATATTGCGCGGATTTATGATTATTGGCTGGGCGGCAAGGACAACTTCGCGGTTGATCGTGCGGCGGCCGAGCGGGTGATGGCGGCGACGCCGACGATCAAGCCGGGGGTGGCGGCGAACCGGGCGTTCCTGCAGCGGGTGGTGCGGTTCATGGCGGGCGAGGGCGTCACCCAGTTCCTCGACATCGGTACCGGCATTCCCACCGCCGACAACACGCATCTGGTCGCGCAGCAGGCGAGCCCGCAGAGCCGGGTGGTGTATGTCGACAACGATCCGATCGTGCTGGCGCATGCCCGCGCGCTGCTGTCCGGAGTCACCGCACCGACCGCTTTCCTCGACGCGGACCTTCGCGATACCGACCGGATCCTTGAGGGGGCCGCCGACCTTCTGGATTTCCGGCGGCCGGTGGGCTTGCTGCTGATCGCGATCTTGCACTGCGTCCCGGACGGCGACGACCCGCGGCTCATCGTTCGGACGCTGATGGACGCTTTGCCGCCGGGCAGTTTCCTGGCCATCACCCATCCGGGCATCGACCAGTTGCCCGAGCAGATGGCGGCCGCCGAGAAGGCTCTCACCGATGCGATGGGCTTCCGGGTGACCTTCCGGACGCACGAGGGCGTGAGCGCCTTCTTCACCGGGCTGGAAGTGCTCGATCCCGGGGTCGTCGCCGTCCAGGAATGGCGCCCCGATTCGCCTCCGGCGTCCACCACGACCGGCATGTGGGGCGGCGCGGCCCGCAAGCCGTGAGCCTGTGACCTAGAGCAACGGCGGCGCGGGAACCGGCTGGCCGCATCTCTGGAATGGACCGTAACAACCCACCGAGTGTCTCCGACTATGTCCTGAATTTTCGGGGCAACTGCGGGGCGGTGCGGTCTGTGTTCCGTTTCGTCTGGTCTCCCGAACGGTAACTCGAAAGGCGTACCAGTACGGGTTCTGTGCGCCGCGTCCCTGAAAGCATCCGCGTCTGGGCTCGGGGATCCGGCGCGGCCGGTCACCCGCGTGCCCTCGGACGACGTCGAGGACGGTGATGACCGAGATCAGGTTGTTCGCGCGAGTACGACGGGGAGTCACGTGGGGCTGTCTGGCCGCCGTGGTCGCCGTACTGGTCCCTGTGCTCCCGGGGCGGGCGGAGGCGCGGGTACCCGAGCCGACGCCGCTGGATCTGGTGGTGGCCGTCGACGAATCGGGAAGCCTGGCGGTCAAGGACGTGCGAGCGGAGATCGAAGCGGCCGCGACCATCGTCCAAGCAGGGCTGAATCCGCGAACACGTGTAACGGTTCTAGGGTTCGGCAGCGCCAACGGCACCAGCGGGCGAGCGGTCACCCAGTATTGCAGGCCCACGGTCGTGGCAACGGCCGAGCAATTGCAGTACCTGTCGAACTGTGTGAAAGGGCTTCATCCGCGCACCGAAGCCGAGGGGGACGACACCGATCATGGCGCCGCCCTTTCGGAAGCGCTGCGGGTCCTCCGATCGGGGTCGCCGAGCAATGCGCTCAAAAGGATCTTTCTGCTCACCGACGGGCAAACGGACATTTCGGGCTCATCCTCGTCCGGCTCGGGCGACCGCGACGCCGAGGCCCAGCGGCTGCTCCGGCAACGGCTCGCCACCGCCCGGAGCGAGGGAGTGGGCATATGGCCGGTCGGATTCGGTTCCGAGGTGGATCAGGCCGGCCTGAACCGGTTCGCCGAAGGCGGGGCCCAGCGCGGTTGCGATGGGCGTGCCGAGTCCCTGCCCCGTGCGCGGCGGGTGCGGGACTCCCGGGAGGTGGCGCGGTCGCTCGTCGCGGCCTACGCCGCCGCCTCCTGCTTGAGGATCAGCCCGCCCTCGGAGGGCGACCTGCGGCCCGCCGGGACGCTCGAACTCCCGCTGGCCGTTCCCGGCATCGCGTCCGAGGCGACATTGACGGTGGCCAAGGGTGATCCCCGGGTGTGGGTGGAGTTCATAGACCCGAACGGCCGCACGGCCCCGTCGAACGGATCTCAGGGCCGGTCGGCGTTCACCCGTAGCGGCGCCGGCGGCACGATCGAGACGTTGCGTGTGGTCGCTCCGCTGAACGGCACGTGGCGGATCAGGCTGACCGCACCAGGCGGGGTGGCACGACAGTCGGTCGGGGCCGTAGCGATGTACCAAGGCGTCATTCGATCCGCGCTCGTGGTGGAGCGACCTCAGATCCGGACCGGCGAACAGGTCACCGCCCGGCTCTCGCTGGTCACGCGGGGCGGCTACGTCCAAGACCCGAAAGAACTGCGGGGGTTGTCCTTCACCGTCACGGCGACCGGCCAAGCGCTCGGCGTGGGGAGGGCGGTGCCGATGCGCGACGACGGGCAGGCTCCGGACGATACCCCCGGCGACGGCTCGTACGCGGGCGTCTTCACCGCGCCCGGTGCGCCCGGCAAGGTCACCTTGACCGGCTCGGTGGCGGGGGACGGCCTGCGGCCCGACGGGAACCCGACCGCCACGATCAACGTCGTCGCGCGGCCGCCGGACGTCCAGGGCGAGGTCCGGTTCCCTGGCGGGACGACCGTCCACCCGGGCGGCGCGGTCCACGGCACGATCCAGTTCCACAACTCCACCCCCCGTACGATCCGGGCGCGGCTCCTCCTGCGCGCACCGCCACAGGCCCAGGCGACGCTCGCGCAGGGCACGCCCCTGACCGTCCGGCCAGGCGGATCCTCGTATCCGTTCGAGGTGCGCTTCGGCGGAGGGGCCGCGCTCGGCCGGGCCTCGGCGACACTCCAGTTGGCCGACGAGTCCGATCCGGCGAAGGTCTACCTGGTCAAGCAGCGCACGATCAGCGTCGAGAAGCCTCCGGGCCTGCTGGAACGGCACCTCTGGCAGATCCTCGGCGGGATCGCGCTGATCGCCCTGGTGCTCGCCGCCCCCTGGTCGAAGCGGCATGCCCGCCGCGTCCGAGCGGACGTGCGGAGCCTGCGGGTCGCGCTCGTCCACAACGGCGAGCAGGCCGGCCGGGAACTGCGGCCGGGGCGCGGCAAATGGTCCGACGAGTTCCCCTTCATCATCCGCGACATCGAATCGAACCCCCTGCTGGACGAGCCCAGAGGCGACAAGCAGGCCCTGGTAGCGCGGCACACGGCGGACGGGCGGGTCAAAGTGTGCCGCCCGGACGGCACGGAGTTCCAGGTCGGGTTCGGTGCGGAGAGCGAGCCCGTCGCGGACGGTGTGCGGCTCGTCTTCCGGAGTGTCCCTTCCCGGTACGCCCCCAGCGGGCTGATCAGGCTGTTCACGCGCGGCCGACCGCCGAAGTCTCCTCCTATCCGCGACCCCAAATCCAGTTCGCCGGATTCGTTTAAGACCATTCCGTCCGATTCGTCCGACGACTGGCTGTGAGCCCCCGGGAGAAACGCGACCATGAAGCTCTATCACCCCTTGCTGTTCATCGGGCTCGGCGGCACCGGCGGCACGATCGGCGCCGTGCTGGAACGCCGCCTCCGCGCCGAGATCTGCGGCCCGGACGGGACCGGCTTCCAGCGGAAGCGGCCGGATGCGACGCGCTACGAACTGCCCGCCTGCGCTCAGTTCGTCTATATCGATGTCAACCAGGCCGATTTGGACCGGTTGCCCGAGCGGGCGGTGCCGGATCCGCGGTACGCCGCGGCGACCCGGGCGACCGCCCACAACATCGGGCTGGAGACGTATGCCGACAGCTTTCCGGAGCTGGCGCGCAATCTGCGGCTCCGGATGGGGCCGGAGGTGGCGGGCTGGCTGCCGGGGCGGTCCGGTGAGCCCCATGTGAGCCCGCTGGCGAAGGGGGCGGGGCAGTTGCCGACGATCGGCCGTGCGGTGTTCTTCGACACCTTCTCCCACGGTCCGGCGCCCGTCGTCGCAAAGCTGGGGGCGGCGATCGGCCGGTTGTCGTCGGCGCAGGCGGCCGCGGACCTGTCGCGCATGGCGGACGGCGCGGCGGGCGATCCGGCGGCGGTCGAGGTGTTCGTGGCGTTCTCGATCGCCGGCGGCACCGGTGCCGGGATCTTCTACGACGCCCTGCACCTGGTGGCCGGGCTGTTCGCCCGCACCTCGATCAAACCCAAGATCCATCCGCTGGTGCTGATGCCGTCGGCGTTCCCGGAGGGCGGCGGCGGCGGCCGCTCCGCCGAACTGAACGCCGCCCGCGCCGTACTGGATCTGGCCCAGTTGGTCGACCGGCAGAACAGCGGTACGCCCGGGGGTTCGCTGCTGTCTCCCGGCGGCCACGGCCCCGCCGCGGACCCCACCGGCCTGGCGCCCGCCGACGACGTCTCGGTATCGCTCCCGGAGATGGGCCGGATCGAGATGCGGCCGGGCATCGCCCAGACCGCCTATCTGTTCTCCCGGCCGCCCGGCGTCGAGCCCGATGATCTGCGCCGCTCGGTGGTCGCGCTGATCCTGTCGTTGGTCGGTACGGAGCTCAACGACCGCACCGCGGCCGACGCCGACCAGCACCAGTCCTTCGCCGACAGCTTCCTCAACTCGGCCAACGAGAGGCAGATCCAGGCGAAGGACGGCATCGGCGACCAGGGCGTGTCGACCGCGCTGGTCGCCTCCCTGACCGTGCCGGCGGACGAACTGGCCGACATGGTGGCCGAGCGGCTGCTGACCGACGGTGTCGAGCAGCTGGCCGTCCCGCTGGGCGCGGCAGAGGCCAACCGTGCGCCGATCGAGCGATTCTTCACCTACTCCGGGCTCCACGACCTCCTGACCCGGCCGAAGGAGGACTTCACCGAGCCCGAGCCGACACACGGCGCGCGCAACATCACCATCGGGCTCGGCGACCGGGCGGAGTCGATGCGGGCGGCCCTGGCCAGGCACCGCTCCCGGCTCGACCGCTCCGTACCCGAGCAGGTGGACGCATTCGACCCTGGTGACGCCGTCGTACGGCTGCTCGCCGAGTTCGACCCGTTCCGCGTGCGGCGGATCGTCTTCGGCCACGACGGGCTGGGCAGCGAGGCCGAACGGGAGGGCGCGCACGGGCTGATGGTGCGGCGTCGCGAGCCGCCTCCCGCACCCAAGCTGGACGACGGGCGGGACGCGATACCGACGGCACCGGAGTTGCGTGACCGAATGGGCGGCTTCGTCTCGATGCGGTGGAACCATGAGCTGCCCGCTCAGGCTCGTCGGGACCAGGACACCTGGTACCAGTGGCAGACGCGCGTCCAGTGGACCCAACCGTGGTCGAAGCTGGCGCGGAGTTGGCAGCCCAAGCTCGACCGGACGAAGGCCACCTTGTCGGCCCTGATCCGGGAGCTGACCGAGCGCGCCCGGCGCGAGCGCGAGAATCCCAGGGGCCGCGCCGAGCGGTTGCACCGGTACCGGGGCGGGGTGTCGTACCTGCTGCCGGCGGGCGGTGATCTGGAGCGCTTCCACCGGACGGCGGTCCAGCGGCTGATCGCGGCGGGTGTCGCGGCGGGAACGCTGTCCACCGGGGCGCGCGAAGGCGACCTCCTGAACGCCCTTCTCACCCCGGAAGGATGGCGCGAGGCGTTCGCCGAGCTGCGCGTCGACGGCTCGCAGAAGGCGGCCGAACGCGCCGTGGACGCGCTCAGGAAGCACCTGCGGAACCAGATCGCGGCGTCCCTGCGGACGCATGGGCCAGATCACGGGCCGCTGCTTCCCCGGCTGGCCGACCTGCTGGCCGAGGCCGCCCAGGGAGCGGGACGGCTCGCCGAGGAGGAGCTGGTGCCCTTCCGCGCCAGGCTGGCGGGCCTGGTACCGCCCGCCTTCGCCCCGCAGGGCCGGGGACCGCTGAAGGTGCTGGTCACCTATCCCGCCGCCGCCCCCGATCCGGCGACCGAAGAATACCTGCGGCGCACGATCGACCTTCCGACAGGCGAGACGGCCACCTACCAGTTCACCGCCACCACGACCGAGTCGATCTCGGTGGTGCTGTTCCGCACCTCGATGGGGATCACCGAAGTGCGCGAGGTCCGGGAACTGCTGAGAACCTGGGCCGACGCGATCGACCGTCCACAGCCGCAGGACTACCTGCGATGGCGGCAACGTACCGGGCACAGTTTCGGTCACCTGGCCACCCGCGAGGAACACAGGGTCCAGATCGCCCACAGACTCCTTAGCGCGCTCTGGAACGGCCGCGTCACCGTGGACGGCGACCCCGCCTCCCCGATCAGCATGACCGTCCGGCTGACGGACGAGGTGGGCATGACCCTGGATCTGCAGCCGCTCGACCGCGCGTCGTCATGGGGCAGCGTGCTGCGCGCGTACGAGGTGTGCGCCATCGCCGATGACACCGACCTGCGCCGCGACTTCTGCGCCCGGCTGATGCGAGAGGTCCCCGAAGGCGTCGGCACCCAGCCCAAGCCGCCGGACGACCTCTACCGGCTGCTGCGCGTCCTGGCCGCCGAGCAGATCACGGTGATCGATCGGATGCTGGACGGGCTGCACCCGTCGGTGCGGACGCGCGCCGTGCACATGCGCGACTTCTGGGCCCACACCGTCCCGGCCGCGCTGGAGCGGGAGTTCACCGAGGTCATGGCGATCCGCCGCAATCTGTGGGAGCTGGAGAGGGCCGTCGCGGAGCGGGAGTTGTGAAGGATTGGACGAACTGAGGACGCGACCGGCGGTGGCCGAACTCGACCTGCGGGGGACCGACCCCGCGCAGGCGCTGAAGCTGCTTGACGAGCTGTGGGAGACGCAAGGCAGGGACACGTGCCGGGTCCTGGTCACCGACGAGGCCGGGCTTCTGATGCCGCACACGGGAGTCTTCGCGCGACTGCGGTCCCCGCTGGTGGGCGCGCTGCTGTGCGTGGCGGTCGGCCGCCCGCGCGACGGCGCCACCGGGTTGGAGGTGCCGGGTCAGCTGCTGGCCGGGCAGGACGCGGGGCTGCTGTGGGTGCCCGACCCGGACGGCCACGACTGGCGGTTGGACGGCCCGGCGCTGACCGTCCGTCCCGACGAGCCCGGCTCGGGCCTGGTGCGGCTCCGCGAACTGCTGCGGATTCCCGAGGTGTTCGACCGGACGGCGGAACTGGCGGCCGCCATGCCCGGCGGTGTGTCCAACCCGGGTCTGCGGCTGGCGACGGCGCTGCCCGCCGACGCCGAGTTCGCCTCGGCGCTGCTGACCGCCATCTCCGAATTGCTGGAGCCAGGCGTCCCGCCCGCGCTGGACATCGCTCCGGCGGACCCGGTCGGCCGACCGGAGCAGGGCCCGGAGCAGGGACCGGAGCATGGAGCGGTGCGGCTGCGGGACGAGAGCCCTCTCAACGAGGCCGGCCGGCGAGCCGAGGACGCCCTGGCGACCGCCTGCCGGACCGCGAAGCGGCTGGGCGGCCCGTCCTCACTGCTGCTGCTCCTGAGGCCGGTCCCCGCCGTCAAGGCCGTGGCGGACGCCGGACGGGCGGTGGCGGAGGTCCGGTCGGGCTGGGTCGAGCTGTTCGCCGAGGCCCCCGTGGACACCGAGCCGCTCCCCGGCCAACGCCGGCTGATCACTGACCAGGGCGTGCTGCTGCCCGCGTCCGAGAAACCGGACCGGCAGGGGGCGCGCACCGTGTTCGGCGGGTACGTCGCCGAAGCCCTGGCACGGGGGTCCTCGCTCGACGGGCTCAAGGAAGGGCTCCGCCGGCAGAAAGGGCGTGTCGTCCCGCCGCGCCTGGATCCGAAGGCCGAACTGGACCGGGCCTGCCCGTCCGAACTGGTGGAACGACTGCGCGGGGACACTCCGCTTCCCCCGCCCGAGCTGTGGCTTCCCGTGCCGGGCCTGATCGCCGCGGGCCTTGCCGGGGTCGGCTGGCCCGGGACCGGCGGGGCCGTGGTCGCGGTGATCTACACGCTCCTGGTGGGCCTGACCGTCGTCCGCGGCCCGGGCGCCCGGCTCCCCGAACGGCTCGTGCCGGTCGCGGCGACCGGCGCGGTCAGTGCGGTGGGCGCGCTGGAGGGGAGCGCGGTCACCGGCGAACTCCCTGCGGGGCTGCGGGCAGCGGCCATGCTCGTCGCGCTGTCCGGGGCGGTCGCGGTGGTGCTGTGGTCATGGCGGCGCCGCTGCCGCGGGTGGATCCGGGCGACGGGACTGGACGACGCCCCAGCGGCGCTCGCGGACCTGCGGACCACGGCCGCGCGGCTCGCGTCGGGCTGGTCGCGGGCCGCCCGCGCGCGTGGCGGCGTCGCGGACCTGGTCCGGGCCGCGGCCGCCCTCGACGGCGTCCGGGAGGCGCTGCGGCACCACGCAGGGACGCACGGCGGGCCAGGCGGGCACGCCGGTGCGCGGGCGGAGTTGCTCGCGTCCGTCCGCGGTCATCTCAGGACCCTGGTCCAGGTCGCCCTCGAACCGTGCTGGGGGGACCCGCTGGACGAGCTGCCGATCGCGCACCAGGACCGCGCGAGAGCCGCGACCGCCGCCCATCTCGCGGAATGGGAACGGCACGTGATCCGGCATGGCGCACTCGAACCGCCGCCGTTCGCCGCGAACACGGCGCTCACCGGCCAGAACGCGACGTCCCCGAAAACGGCGCCGGTGTCCCAAGAGGACGTGCTCGCGCTGAGCGCCGAGGTCACGCGCGGCACCGACGCCGTGATGTGGCAACTGCTCGGCCCCGGCGACCTCCCCCTGGTGCGCTCCGGCGAACGCCGCCCGCCCTGCGTGCGGTTCGCCCCGCAGGCCATCCGGACCGCGCTGAGCGCGCGCTGCCCCGCCGACACGCTCTGGGGGCGGTCGTCCCGGCACGCGGGAGTGCTGCGGCTGGTGCCCGTGCGGTCCGACCTGGTGCGGCAGTGCTGGTCCTCTGACGACGATCCTTGGGAGGCAACGTGAACGAGGTGACCGCCCGGCCCGCGACGCGTCGACGGCTGAGCTACCTCGACGTCCGGACCGGCCGTCTCGTGGAAGCGGAACTCGTGGCCGCGAACGGGAACGGCGCGGAGGTGAAGCTGGAGACCGCCGAGGGCGCGTTCGAGGCGCGGCTCCTGCGTTCCGGCTCCGCTGGACACCGGGCGCTCGACAACGAGATCATCACCGGGCTGCGGCTGCGGCGCCGTCTCGCCGGGCGGCCCCATCCGGGCGAGGTGGCCGGGCTGATCGGCTACAACACCGCCGGCGGCGAGCCGTTCGCGCTGGCCGAGCCGTACCGCGGGGATCCCTGCGGCGCCGAGGCGGGCCGGCTCCTGCCCCACGACCTGCACCGGTTCCAGGTGAGCCTGCTCGTGGGCGTGCGGCTGCTCGCGGCGGCCGGGATCGTGCACCGCGCGCTGGGCCCGCGGACCGTGCGGTGGGACGGCGACCGGGTGCAGATCACCGGCTTCGCTCATGCGGCCGTGCCCGGCGAGCCGCGCACGGCGGTCGGCGCACCGCCGTGGAGCGCGCCCGAGCAGCATCCCGAACACGTCGCCGGGGACGTGACCGATCGCGACGACCTGTGGGCGGTGGGGCGCCTCATCCTCTACATGGCCACCGGCGAGGAGAACCGGGGGCCGGACGCCGCGGAACTGCCTCCCGAGCTGGGACGGCTGGTGGACGGGGTCTTCGCGCCGCCCGGGGAACGCCCCGCCGTGACCGAGATGCTGCGCCGCGTCGAGGCGGCCGATCCCGTGCCGTACGGGCCGGAACCGGACCCGGGCCTGGTGGCGGGGCGGCGCGAGTTCTTCCACGTCCGGCAGACCAAGGATCCGAAGACCGCACCGGTGCGGGAAGGCGAGCAGAAGCCCGAAACCGGTGGTAGGAAGTCCCGCCTCGGGCGGCTTCCGTCCATCTGGCGGGAGAAGAACAGACCATCGGCGCACTGGGCGTGGCTCGCCGTCTCGGTGATCGCGCTGCTGGCCTTGGCGGCGCGCTTGATCGGGGGTTGAGAGGGATGCCGGATTCCTGGGTGCTGTGCCCGATCTGCCTTCAGCGGATCACGTGGGACGACCCCCCGCTGTACCGCTACGACGCCGCGAGAGACGACTACGTCGAGCAGCCGGTCCCGCCGGACGCCGGCCCCGAGCAGTTGGCCAGGCTCCGCCTCGCGGCGCGGGTCCGCTGCCCGAACCAGCGCGGCGAACCCCACCACCTGCCCGCCTCCTACGGCGGGTCCGGCCGGCCGCTGGTCTTCGGGCTGGTGGGCGCCCGCGGCTCGGGCAAGACCCACCTGCTGACCGCGATGATCAATGCCGTCGATCGCGGCGACCTGTACCGGCACTACGGGCTGGCCTGCTGGCCGCTGGAGGTGCTGCTGCATCAGGAGTACCTGCGAGACAACGTCGGGCCGCTGATCGGCGGGGCGTGCGTGCTTCCACCGACCCCGCCGGGCCGGGTGATGTTCGCCGACGGCTTCATGGTCGCGCAGGAGCACGGGCCGCCCCGGCCGGTCGCGCTGTTCGACGTGGCGGGCGACGATCTGACCCGGGTCGCCGACGCCACCGCGTTCCTCGACGTCGTCGACGGGCTGATCTTCGTGGTCGACCCGCTGCGGCTGGACGGGCCCGCCCGCCGCGACAGCACCTTCGGGGCCGTCCTGGACCTCCTGCGGGCATCGGGGCGGCTGCCGGAGGTGAGCGCCGCCGTGGTCGTCAACAAGGCGGACCTCCTCCGCTTCGAGGACCCCGTCGCGCTGTGGCTGCGCCGCGACACCGCGACGCTCGACCCCGAGGAGTCGCTGCGCGAGAGCGCGGACGTGTACGCCTATCTGCACAGTCGCGGAGCCCACGCCTGGACGCGGCCGTACGGCGAATGCACCCGCGCCACGCTGCACGTCGCGTCGGCGACCGGGTCGAGCGCCACGCAGGAGACCGACGCGGGCGACGCGGGCGACGCGCGCTTCGCGCAGGGCGTCCATCCGCGGCGGGTGCTGCGGCCGCTGGTCTCCCTGCTGGCCATGAACGGCGCGCTGGCCTCTTCCGAGGCCGCGCGGATCGGGATCTGAGAAGGGGAACGCGATGCGGCGGCTATTGCTCTCGGTGGACGCGAAAGGATACGGCGGCGCCACCGACCGCGGGCAGGAGAAGATCCAGGACGGGCTGCTCCAGGTGCTGGACGAGGCGGCCGGACGGGCCGGGTTGAGGCGCCGAGGCTGGACCAGGCAGCCCGGCGGCGACGGTGAGCTGGCGATCCTCCCCGACACCGAGCCCGAGCCGCGGGTCGTCGAGGACTTCCCGCGCGCGCTGGCCGCCGCGCTGCACGCCCGCAACCGCGATCTGCGGCCCGGACTCCGGCTGCGGCTGGCCGTCCACCACGGAATGACGTTCACCGCGTCGAACGGGTACGCGGGCGCGGGACCGGTGGCCGTCAGCCGATTGTGCGACAGCCCGGTCCTCAAGGACGCGCTCGCGGCGTCCGGCGCCGACCTGGCGGTCATCTACTCGCGGCAGGTCTTCGCCGACACCATCCGGCAGGAGCACACCGGGCTCAGGCCAGGAGAGCTGCGGGAGGTCCGGGTGGCCCAGAAGGAGTTCGACGAGCCCGCCTGGATCTGGATCCCCGGCCACGACGTCCATGCCCTCACCCTTCCCGAACCCGACCCGGAGCCCGAACCCGAACCCGAACCCGAAGCCGAGCCCGAGCCGGTCGCGGGATCGGGGCGGCCCGGCCTTGATCACGCGGCCGGGATCGACGCGGTCATCTGCTTCGCCGAGCAGGACGTGGCGGCGGTCGAACGGCTTGCCATGAAGCTGCGCCGCAAGGGCGTGAGCATCTGGATCGAGCCGTGGGTCGATCCAGGACTGGTCGTCCTGCTGGAGAAGGAACGGGCGATCGGCAGGGCCGCGAACGGCATCCTGGTGTTCAGCCGGGCGGCGATGGCGCAGTCCGGGGTCATGGACGACTACGCCGCGCTGCTGACCCGCGTGCACGAGACGGGTGGACGGCGGTTCGTCCCCGTGCTGATCGAGGACGTGCCGCTGCCCCGTTTCGCGGCCCTCCGCCGCGCGCTCGACCTGACCGGAGATCGCGCCGACGAGGAAAGCCGTATCGATCTTCTCGCGCATACGATCCGTTCTGACACGCCTAGTTAAGGTACGAAATTTCCGGTAAAAGTTCACTTTGCTTTCAGGGGAACCGGAACAGGAATCCGCCTGTGGCCGCCCGATCCTGAGGTTAAGCTGGCGATCTCCCAAATAACCTCACCGAAGAGCCACACCATGGCAAATCACCTTGACCCGATCGGCGGATGGCGTCCCCGTAGCCTGCTCGGCGGGCTGTCCGCGATAACCCGGGCCCGCCTGCTGGAACTGGGAGGGCTGCGCCAGATCGCCGCAGGCGAAACGATCATTATGGAGGGCGCGACCGAATCGCGCGATGTGTTCGTTCTGCTCCAGGGCACCGCCAAGATCACCAGTGGCACCGACAGCGGCGGCACCGTTCTGCTGTCGATCCGTGCGGACGGTGACGTGGTCGGCGAACTGGCGGCGCTGGACGGCAACCCTCGGCTGGCCAGGGTCACCACGATCCGGCCGTGCGTGGCCCGGAGGATCGGCCAGCGCGAGTTCCTGGACTTCCTGTCCGCGCATCCCGATGCGTCGCTGGCCGTCAACCGCATTGTCTCGGCGAAGCTGCGCGGCGCGACCTGGCATCGGGTCGAGTCCGCCAATCCGGCGCCGATCAGGGTCGCCCGTGTGCTGATGCTGCTCGCCCATGAGCACGGCGAGCCCTCGGCCGAGGGCATCGTCATCCGCCCGTTGACCCAGCCCGACATAGCCGACCTGGTGAGCGCCAAGGAGCGGACCGTGCAGAAGGCGCTGGCGACATTGCAGCGCGACGGCGCGATCGTCCAGGGCTACAGGAAGATCATCATCCGTGACCGGGAGGCGCTGTGTTCGGCCGCGGAAATCAGCGAGATCCCGCCCGAGTACGGGATTGGCTGACTCGGGACCCCTCATAGTTATTGGGTCCCTGACCGGCGCGGCGCAGAAAGGGCCAGATGCACGATTCGGACCCCGTACGACGGCTTTGCGCGGCGGTCGCCGTCCACCGGCGCCCGGCCGCCTCCGGCACCGGCCCGCGCGGCCGGCCCTACCGGCGGATGGTGGCGGCGATACGGAGCGCCTGCGCGGCCGCAGGGCTTGACCGCGCGCTCCTTCAAGGGCACTCGTCGGTGCCCGACGGCCAGGACACCGATGCCGGGGCCGCCCTCCTGGTGATGCCCGCCGGGATGAACGAGGCACGCGTCATCACCGACCTCGTGCACAGCCTGGACGACGCCATCACGGAGGCCCGGCGTGCCGGCACCGAACCGCTGCACGTGGTGATCGCGTTCGACCAGGGCATCACCTGGCTGACCGAGAGCGGTTTCGAAGGATGCGTGGTGACGGCGGTGCACCGGCTGTGCGCCGAGGAGGCGACGCCCGCCGCGACGCCCGCCGCGGTGCGCGGCGTGCCCGAGCACGGCGTCAGGGTCGTCATCTCCGCCGCGCTGCTGGACGACCTGGCTCCGCCTCCGCCGGGCGGGGACGACCGTGCCGCGGCCGGGTTCGAGCCGTTGTCGGTCGAGCTTCCGGGGCGACGGATCGCGGCGTGGTCGTATCCGTCCGGCCGGCGTTTCCGGTTCCCCGGCCAGAACTGACCGTGACCTGGAGGAAATGTCGACATGGCGCTGGAACCTCCCCGAAGGCTGCCCCCATCGCTGCTGTCCCAGCGCCTCCAGACGACGGCCATCGTGCTCGTGTCGGCGCTGGCGATCGGACTGGTAGTCGTACTGGGGCCGCGCTTGGCAAATGGCTCCCCGTCCGTCCCGCCGGACCCGCCCGGCTCGTCCGGCCCGTCCGGTCCGTCCAGCACCCCGCCGAACGGGCGGGCGCCGGTCCCGCTCGACGGTCCCTTCACCGTCTCCTATTCCGGAGCGGCGAGTCGTCTCACCGACCTGCCGGAGGGGGAGAAACGGGCGCAGCTCGGGGATTGGCTCCGCACCGCCCTTGCCGCTCGGCTGCATATGGACACCGCCAGCTACCGGTCTGCCGTGCACGACGCCGTCCCGGTACGGGACGAGGGGCTGGCCGATATGACCGCGCAGCCCGTGGGGCCGGGGCGCGCCCTGTTCGATGGGCGCGACGGCCTGCACCTGCTGCTCCCGGCTGACGACCCGCATGCGTCACGCACCATCGGCGTTCTGCTCGACCAGCATCAGACCGACCACGGTTCCGATCCACAATGGGTCCAGGTCCACCGCTACACAAGTGACAAGCGCGCCCAGACGATCCGGGTCGATGCGGGTAAACGGCAGACAGCGGCGCAGATCCGCACGGCGCACGGCTACGTCGCGATGCGCGTGGACCGTCCCGACCAGTTGCGCGAGTTCTTGAAGCGCACGCGGCACCTGTCCCGGCTGGAGCGGCGGGGCCAGGAGATCTGGGCCGGAGGCTGGAAATGGCCGACCGGCTCCGCCCCTCCGCTGACCATGGCGGACGTCACCGCGATCCAAAGGGGATATCTCAAGGACCCGGTGCAATTCCCCGGCTTCTCGCTCGACCCGCCGAAATCGGGGCGCGGGGACGTGGTCGAAACTCTCAGACAGGGGAGGATGTACCATCGTGCCCGATATGAGGGAGGGCTGAAAGGCACCGAGGTCGGCATGACCTTGTTCTATTCTGACCTTATTGCGAAAATGTGGGTGAGCGGCACCGGAACGGGCGTTCCGACCAAGGCGGTCAAGGGCTTCGTTCCCGATCCGGATGCGGTGATCCCCCTTGGGCACTGCCCGGCGGCGGGGAAGACGCCGGAAGAACGCGGGCGGCTCTGGTTCGGGCAGAACCAGTCCGGTTTCCTTTTCGATGACAAGCGGATGGAGATCGGGGCACGAGCCACCCGGTTGTTCATGCGGACGTCTGCCGCCGATGGCGGCGAGGTCGAGTCGAGCTACGGCTTCGGCCGGGGTCTGCGCTGGTGGGACGCCCATTTCCAGGAGATCGCGGATTACGACCCGCAGTTTGCGCGACTTGATCAAATTATGCGATGGAGTGCGGCCCTCGAATGGCTGAGCACTCGATCGGACTCTCCCCGCCTTCCGGGGCTCGATGACCGGGACGTCCGCGACGATCTGCGTTTCAAGGAATGGTACCAGCGTCATTCTGAGTTGCGGGAGCGGGGCGATCTCACGTTCGTCCCGGGTGCGCGGGAGACGGTGATCACCGGGCTGTCCAAGGCCCACGAGTACTGCGGCCAGATGATCGTCAAGGGCGGCGTCTCGCTCGCCGACACCGTCCACCACATGGACGAGGGGACGTGGCGTCCCGGCGCCGTGCCCGAGGCGGACCGCCGCGCAGGTCTCTACGACCCCTCTTCCCGCCTGGACTCCGACGGGAAAGGGAAGATCAGCCAGGTGTGGCTGGACGGGGAAGGGCAGGTCGTCGAACACCTCGATCGCCAGTACTCGACCGCGGAGAACGGAGTCTCGGTCATCGAGACCACCGGCAAGAGACGGCCGAGCGGATCGTTCGGCAAGCTGAAGGTCTGGCGTGGCAAGAGCGCGAAGCGCTCGCTGCGGATCGAACGCGGGGCCAAGGACGGGTTCATCACCGAGAGCGTCGCGCTTGAAGGTCGCGAATGGGGACGACTCGAAGCAGACGCCACCGGTGGGCGGGTTCTGCTGCGCTGGGTCAGGGGCCTGCTGGAACGCGCTCGGCTGGCCTTGCAGTCGACGCAGGACGGCTCGGCGCCCGCCCGCGGCAGCGTCCTGTACCGCTACGGGGACTCCTACAAGGTCGGAGGGCACGACGCGCCCTGGCTCTCGATCACCAAGGACATCAAGGCCCCGGCTGACGATCTGGCCTTCCGCCTGGGGCGTCCTCGGCCGGGCGGTGCGCCCGAGTTCCTCCTGGGCCGGCTCTCCCCCCGCCCTGGCGAAGGACCGTCGAGTCCGCGCGGGCCTCCTCCGGGATCGTGGCTGGAGTTCCGTGGCGGGTCGTCAGCCGTCATCGGCCTTCCTTCGGACAGGGCGCGCACGATGCGGGTGGAGACCACCGATGGCCAGAGGTCCGAGGCCCGCGTCCTTGGAGACATCGTCTGGGCGAAAGCCCACGACCCGCTCATGGGGTTGAACAGCCCGGAGCCGCCGGCGGCGCTCCTGCGGGAGTTCGGGCGGGTCGCCCCGGTGTGGCGCGATGCCCAGCAGGCCCGCGACGGGCGGTTCCGCGGCGTCTCGCTCGGCGAGGACGGCACGGCGCTCGTCGGCGCGGACAAGACGATCATCGCTCCGCCCGGTCACCACTTCGCCGAGCGGGTGCGCGAGGCGCTCGGCCCGGACCTGGCCCGATCCAGGCCGCTGATCGCCCTTGAGTCGGGGCATGCCGTCCACCACGGCCAAGGGGAGATCATTCCCGGCAAGCAGCGGGAAACGATGGAGCTGAGCGAGGTCGCGGGGCGCGAGAACGTCTTCGTCAGCGACTGGATGCGTTCCGTGACGTTCCGCGACGGCGCGCTGATCAGCGGCTGGGAGCGGCAAGACCGGAAGGTTGTCGTGAAAAAGGCGGAACTGAAAATCGACGCCCGTATCGAGAGCCCCACCGTTCTCGCCGATTCCCAGCAGCAGCGGACCAGCTCGAACCAGACGTTGACCTGGCTCCGCGTCACCGGCCCAGGCGGCCGCCCGAGCGGGGGATACCTGCCAACCCCGATACCGAACGTGCAATCCACGTCCCCAAGCCCGACCCCGAGCCTGCCGCCGAGCCCGCCGTTGAGCCCTCGGCCGAACCCGCCATCAAACCCGCCATCGAGCCCGTCGCCGCCCCCGTCTCCGACGCCCCCCGCACCGCGCGGCGACGTCGTCACGGTGCCGATCTGGCTCGTCTGCCTCGACGAGTCCCCTCAGGATCCCGCCTGCGCCCCCTGATCCCCGGAGAAATGATGCAGATCACCCCGAACGACCCGGTCGGCCGCCACGTCATCGAGGCCGGGCTCTGCTTCGAGGCTGGGGACGTGGACGGATGCGACAACGCCTACGGCAAAGCCGTCCAGGAGTCCGCGGACCGGCCGTCGCTCCGGGAGGAGGTGCAGGAGGATCACGTGAGCAGCCTCATGGAGCTGGGCAAGCGCGCGCTCGCGCTGACGCGCTGCGAGGAGTACCTGGACGAGTGCCCGCCCGGCCCGCTGGGGCTGCGGGTGCTGCGCGCCGAGATCCTCACCGCGCTGGGCGACCCCGCACGCGCCGACGCCGAGGCCCTCGCCATCTCCCGCGATGAGCGCGAGCTGTCCGAGGAGCAGGTGGCGCGGCTGCACCGTGTGCGCGGGCTGGCGCTGGCCAACGACGGGCGGCGCGACCAGGCCACGCGGTATCTCGCCGCCGCGCGCAAAAGGTTCGAGGAACTCCGCCTCGCGGAGCGGCTCGCCCAGCTGAACGAGGAGATCGATGTTCTCCTCAGACGCGAGGGCTACATAACAGCGGCGATCGACCGGCCGCCGGAGACCGTCCCGGACCACCTTTTCCGCGCTGAGGAACTGAGGCACGAGGGCCGTTACGAGGAGGCTCTCAGAACGCTCGTCGACGCCCTGGACCTTCCCGACCTGGAGCCCGCCCTGTACTGGCCGGTGGTGCGCGAGATGGCCGTCCTCGCGCGGGCGCTGCGCCGCCCGGACCTCGTCGAACGTCTCAAGCCACGGCTGTGGGAGGCCGCCGGTCAGGCGCCTGAACCGCAGGCGGCGTGGGCCGAAGCCGACTCGCTCCTGGAACCCGGGGCTTCCAAGGACGGTCCGGTCGCCCGGCGCTTCGACGCGCGCATCGAGCACATCCGCCGCCTGCTCGACGACAAGCGGCTGGTGGACGCGGAGAAGGACCTGAGGGAGGTGCGCGACCGGGCCGCCTCGCCGCGCGAAATCGCCCTGTGGCATCTGGCGGCCGCCGAGGTCGAGTGGTTCCGGGGCATGAGTTCCCCCGGCGACGCGGCACCTCTGCACGAGTGCGCGGGCCACGCCGCCCAGGCCGTGGACCACGCGCGGACGGACACCCTTCTGGAGGTGCGGATCGAGGCGCTGCGGATCCTCGGTCACGTGTTCGCCGAACTGGGCCTTCCCGATTCCGACGACCGCGCCGTGGACTACTGGGCGCAGGCCCACCGGCTGGAGGAGGAGATCGCGACTCGCCAGCCCGCCGACCTGTTCAGGATCCCCATGCTGCGCGCCGCACGGGACGAGCACGACGAACGCGTCCGCATGGCGCTTGAACGGACCCAGGGGCTGGAGACGCCCACCGCGTCCGGTATCGCGGTCGCCCTGGAAGCCGCACGGGGCGCGCTGATCCTGCCCCAGATCCTGCCCGCCGACGCCCACCGCGCCCGCGATCTGCCCCGGCCCAGCGACTGGAGCGGCGCGCGGCGCTGGGTGAGCGGGATGGCCGCCGTCCTGCCGCGCGACCAGGCGGCCTGGCTGATCCACGCGACGCCTCACCGGGTGCATCACGTCATCGTCTCCCGGGAACTGCTCCTCCACGCCTACGTCGACTCCGACCGGCACGCGCTGTACGAGGCCATCGACGACCTTGCCCGTTGCTGGGACAGCCCCGAGACGCTGGAGGAGAGCGTGGCGGACGGGGAGTTCGACCGCCGCCTCGCCGAGGTCGCCCTGCGGCTCGGCGTCGGCAAGGTGACCGGCCGCCTTCCCGAGCACGTGCGGCGGCTCGCCGCCGTCGCCGGGAACGAGGTGTCGAACGTCCCGCTCGCCGCGCTGCCGCTGCCGGACGAGGGCGGGCCGCTCGGCCTGCGCTACGCGCTGTCGGACCTGCCGTGCCTGTCGGCGCTGGCGCCGTTGCGTGAACGCTCACTCGGCCTGCGCGGCGACAACGTCCTGCTGGTCCAACCCCGGGACGACCTGACGCCGGCGCGCGCGCCCGCCCGCAGCCTGCTTTCCGGACCGGACGCCACGCTCGCCGGCCTGCGAGAAGCGCTCGCGACGCACCGCCACCAGATCGTCCGCATCGACAGCCACGGCATCTACGGCGACGACGCGACGCGCTCGATCATCGGGCTGTCGCCCCCGGGTGCGGAAGGCCACCTGCACTTCGAGCGCCTTGAGAAGATGGACCTGCGCGGCTGCGGGACGTTCCTGCTCGGCGCGTGCGAGTCGGGAATGGCCCAGCGGCTCGGCCGCGACGAGCGGCGCGGCTTCGTACGCGCCGCGTTCAACGCCGGGGCCGCCTCAGTGGTCGCGGCCCGCTGGATCGCGCCGGACCGCCCGGCCGCAAAGCTGCTCGACCGACTCCAGCGCCACCTACGCGCCCTGCCACGTGATCTGGCCCTGCTGGCGGCGATGCGGGACGTCTGCGCCATGGACCACGAAGTGCCGTACCCGCGCAATCCGTCCCGCTGGGCGTGCTGGACCCTCTACGGTGACTCGGGCCCGCAGACGAAGGCCGGGCCACTGCGCCAGAGGATGCGCAGGCTGCACGGCGGAAGGAGCCGCGATGCCCTTGCCCCGCAGCGTCCGGCCTGACGCTCCGAAGGTCTTCCTGTGCTACGCCGACGCCAACCAGGGCACCGCCGACCGCCTGCACATGGAACTGATCGCCCATGGCGTCCGGACGTTCCGCCCGCAGCGCGACACCCTGCCTGGCGACCAGATCGTCCACACGATCGAGAAGCACATCAAAGAGTCCGACTACTTCCTGCTCCTGTGGTCGGGTGCCTGCGCCGGCCAGTCCTGGCTGCGCGACCAGTGGCACTCCACGCTCAAGGAGAACGGCGGATTCCTGTTCGTGCTGCGGCTGGACACCACCGAGGTCCCGCCGCTGCTGGCGGCCCGCCGGCAGTTCAACGCGTTCGACGGCTGGGACGCGGCCGTGACCGCACTCGCCGACTGCTGGAAGAGCGACCGCGCACTCGGCCACTCCGTCCTGCCCGCGCCCGGTCCCGCCGGGCGCATGGACCAGCCAACCACCACCCTCTACATACGCAATCGCGCACTCGACGTCTCCCATGTGCTGGTCGTCCCGGTCACCGCCACGGGCGCGCAGTTGCGGGCACAGGTCCGCACCGCACTGGCCCTTGGGGACGAGGTCAGCGACTTCAACGGCAAGCTCGGCCTCCGCCTGTCCTACGACCTGCTGAAGGACGAGCGGTCCATCCCGGACCTTCCCCTCAACCGGATGGGCCTCGCCGACGGCTCCGTCATCGACCTGGAGATCACGATCAGGTACTTCGCCCCGGACGGCGAACGCACGCCCGTGGTCTACCGTCGCGATCCGGACTTCGACCTTCCGGGCATGAGGCCCGCCACCCGCCGCTCCCTGTACCAGAAGGCGTTCGGCCACCTGATCCCCCGGAGGAACCGCACACCATGACCGAGCCACGCCCTGGCGGCGCCTTCCGTACCGCGTGAGGACGGCGCCGCCGCGACGATCAGCGTCGGTCGGTGTGCTACCAGGTGACCTGGAGTTCCTTGGGGCGGCGGACGAAACGGTCGATGTGCCAGGGGACCTGGTCGGCGGGCCGGGCGAGGCGGAGGCCGGGGAGCCGGCCGGTGAGGGTGGCCAGGGCGATCTGGAGTTCCATCCGCGCCAGGGCCGCGCCGACGCAGCGGTGCAAGCCGTGGCCGAAGGCGAGGTGCGGGTTGTCCTTGCGGGCGAGGTCCAGCGTCTCGGGATCGTCGAAGGCGGCCGGGTCGCGGTTGGCGGCGGCCGGCTCGACGAGTACCTGGTCGCCGGGGTGCAGGAGCGTCCCGCCGACCTCGACGTCCTCCAGGACGAAGCGCGCGAAGGTCCCCTGGGTGATCAGCGGCACGTACCGCAGCAGCTCCTCCACCGCCGTCGGCACCAGTTCCGGCTCGGCGGACAGCCGCGCGTAGCCGCCGCCGTCCAGGAGCAGGAAGATGAAGTTGGGGATCTGCGAGGCGGTGGTCTCGTGGCCGGCGCCCAGCAGGATGCGCACTAAGTTGTTCACCTCGTCGTCGGTGAGGTTGTCGCCCTCGACCCGCGCGCTGACCAGCGCGCCGATGAGGTCGTCGGTCGGATGCCGCCGCCGGTGCGCGGCCAGCTCTCCCAGATAGGCGTTCATCGCCTCCACGCTGGCCGTCGCCCGCTCGGCCGTTCCGGCGTAGTTCAGCAGGTCGTCGCTCCAGTCGGTGAAGCGGGTCCGGTCGGAGCTGGGCACGCCGAGCAGGTCGCAGATGACCTCGACCGGCAGTATGAGCCCGAACCACTCGAACAGGTCCAGCGGCGGCCCCTGCTCGATCATGTCGTCGACGAGCCGGTCGGCGATCCGCTGGGTGCCGGGCCGCAGGTCCTCCACTCTGCGCGGGGTGAAGGTGCGGTACACGAAGCGGCGCAGCCGGGTGTGCTCGGGCGGGTCCTGCTCCGCGAAGGTTCCGCTGGCCACGTGCAAGGGAGTCACCCGGGCGATGCGGTCGGGAGGGATTCCGGCGCGTTCGTGGTCGCGGCCGAAAGCGGGGCTACTCAGGACGAAACGCGCGTCCTCATAACGAGTTACCAGCCAGGCGGGGTCCCCATAGCCGGGCTGAACTCGGACGGGCGCATGGCCGGTGCGGGCTTCGGTGAGCCGGGAAGAGGGCCGCAGCGCGTGGTCGGTCGGGAACGGGAAGGCGGGAAGGACGGACACGGTGGGCTCCAGTCGTGGAGGACACGGGTGTATGTCATTCGATGCCCGTTTCCTATCTCGCGATATGACCGGTGTGTCAGTCCCGTCTGGCGAGAACACCACGTCGCATTCACCCCGCAGGGAGTGGTCGCCTTGACGCTTCGGTGAGCGGTGCGCGGCCCGTCCGACGATGCGCCGCGGGCGCTCGTGAGTGGTTCAGCCGAGCTGCTCGGCCAGCCCGACGACGATGCTCTCGGGACCGCGGATGTAGCAGAGCCGATAGATGTCCTCGTACCGCACGATCTCGCCGACGAGTTCGGCGCCGTGGGCCCGCATGCGGGCGACGACGTCCTCGATGTCGTCGACGGCGAACATGACGCGGCGAATGCCCAGCGTGTTCGCCGGCGCGTTCTCCGGCTCCGGCTTGATCGCCGCCGGCGTGTGGAACCTCGCCAGCTCGATCCGGCCGTGGCCGTCCGGAACCCGCAGCATGGCGACGTCCTGCCGGACGTCCTTGAGCCCGATGACACGTTCCGCCCAGCTCCCCTCCAGTGGCCCCTTGCCCTCCAGCTCCATCCCGAGTTTGACGAAGAACGCAATAACGGCCTCAAGGTCGTTGACAACGATGAGGACGTTGTCCATCCGCTGGATCGTCATATGCCCGAGCGTAGTGGCCGACGCCGCGGCGCCGGCCAGGGAATTCTGAGCGGCGTCCGGCTCAGCGTCCTGTCCAGAACGGGTCCCGGCCGATGAAACCGAGCAGTTTGGTCTGGGTATCGGCATCGCCGGGCACCTCGACCCGGTCGCCGAACTGGCCGGAGGAGCGGAGGACCTGCTCCATTTGCTCCATTCCACCGAGGAGCTGGGCGCAGAAGTCGGGGTCCAGCCGGTCGTCCTGGCCGGTGGCCCTGGACAAGTCCCACGTGTGCATGAACACGTCAGCGGTGTAGAACTGGTCGATCGCGGTCTCCAGAGGCAGGCTGCCGATGTGCGGGTTGGTGAGTTCCCGGTGTGCGGTCTCCGGATCGTCCAGCACCGCCTGCACACTCTCGCAGTGGACCTGCCACGCCGCGACCGGGTTCTCGTCCACCGCCGGCCCGCGGCGCAGTTCGATGCCGGCGCCGGAGGCCAGGAACCCGGGGAACCATTCGGTCAGGTGGCGGACGACGTCGCGGGCGGTCCAGTCGGCGACCGGGGACGGCGCGTCCCAGGACCGGGTTCCGCGGACCCGGTCGGTGAACAGCCCGGCGACCTGCCGGTGTCGCTCGGCCGGGCGGTCAGACATCGCCATCGGTGAGCATCCTCTCCAACTGGGCGTAACCTTCGATCCAGGTGTCCATCATGTCGAATGCCTGGACGTGCAGGCGCACCGGCTGGCTGACGAGCCCGGCGTCCGCCCGTCAACCGCGCATTGCGCGCCGCGTGCTCGGCGTGTGTCTCGGCTGGATCCGCGCCGATCCGCGCTTCGGGCGGGGGCGTCGGACGCCATGAGAAGCCGTTCCGGCGGACGGGCGCGGCCCCGGCCGGGCCGTCGTGTTGGGCGTCAGGTTTTCAGGAGGTCGATGCCGCGCTGGACGAGACGCGTGGGGATCATGATCTCGGACGGCCAGGAGGTGTCGCCGCCGATCCGCTCGAAGAGCCGGACGGCGGCGGCGCGGCCCAGTTCCTGCACGTCGTAGGCGATCGCGGTCAGCGGGCGCGGCATCAGCGTGGACAGCTCGAAGTCGTCGAAGCCCATCAGCGCGGCGGCGTCGTCGCGCCGGTACAGCTCCCGGATGGCGCCGATGGTGATCCGGTTGTTGCCGGCGAAGAACGCGGTGGGCGGGTCGCCGCCGTCGAGCATGGCGGCGACGGCGGAGGCGGCCTCGCCGGGGTCCGCCACGCCGACCCTGACCAGGGAGTCGTCGTAGGGGACGCCGGCGTCGGCCAGCGCCCGGCGCACACCGGCCAGCCGCTCGCGCGCGGTGTAGATGGCGGGAGAGTCGATGATGACGCCGATCCGGCGGTGCCCGGCCTCCAGCAGGTCCACGATCCCGGCCCGGGCGCCCGCCGCGTTGTCGATGACAACGCTGTCAGCCATGATCCCGGACGGCGGGCGGTCCAGGAAGACCATCCGCATGCCCATCTCCACCTCGGTCCGGGCGAAGGAGTGGTCGGGCCCGGTGGGCACGATGATCAGCCCGTCCACCCTGCGCTGGCACAGGTCGAGGAACTGGCGCTGCTCCAGCTCGGGGTCCTCTTCCGAGCTGACGGTGATCAGGTGGGTGTCGTGCGCGCGCGCGACCCTGGCCACCGCCGCCGCGATCGTGGAGTAGAACGGGTTGGCCAGGTCCTCGATGATCAGCCCGATCGTCGCGGTCTGCCGGCCGGAGCGCAGGGAACTCGCCAGGGCGTTGCGCCGGAACCCGAGTTCGCCGATCGCCGCGAGCACCTGCTCGACCAGTTCCGCGCGCACGTTGGGCTCGTGGTTGATCACCCGGGACACCGTCTTCGGGCTCACCCCGGCGGCGGCCGCCACGTCCGAGATCGTCGGCCTGCGCCGCCTGTCCTGCTTGTCCACCGAAGCCCTTCTGCCGAGACCGCTCCACCGTCGTCCGCCGTGCCGCGCGGGGGTGCCACGGTGAGCTGACGGTGCCCCGACCAACGTAATGGTCCCAGCACTTGTGACAACGATATCAAGCAGCCTCTGACCTTCCGCTCTGCCGGGATGTCGATCCCGTGCCGCGAGGCGGCGGAGCCTTCACTATTTGTGCAGCTAGGGGCGGCTAATGCGCGGCGCTGCGGGTGTGGACGGGACGAGCGTCGAATCACGAAGAGGTCACGGCGGCCGGTCCCGTCTTGACAACGATGTCTCGCAACGGGGACCTTGAGGCGCACGTGCGGTGCGCCGCAGCCGATCATCACCCTCGGCGAGGACGATGTCTGACCACCACCCCATCCCCCTGACCGCGAACCAGCCCCGGCACTTCTACCGAGGCGGCGCCGGGATCGGCCGCTTCCGGGGCGGCCTCCCGCCCGACGACCACCGTCCGGAGGACTGGGTCGGCTCGACCACCAGCCGGTTCGGCGGCGGCGACGCTGGTCTCACCGTTCTGCCCGATGGCCGCCCCCTGCGCGCCGCGATCGCCGCGGACCCGGACGGATGGCTCGGACCAGAACACGTGCGGCACTGGGGGAGCTCCCCGGCCCTGCTGGTGAAGCTGCTCGACACCGGGCAGCGGCTGCCGGTGCACGTCCACCCGAGCCGCGAGTTCGCCCGCGCCCACCTCGGCAGCGCGTTCGGCAAGACCGAGGCATGGCTGGTCATGGACGTGCCGGGCGGCGAGGGGCGGGTCCACCTCGGCTTCCGGGAGGACGTCGGGCACGACCGCCTGCGCGAGTGGATCCGCGTCCAGGACGGCGCGGCGATGCTGGCGCGGATGAACCCGGTCACGGTCCGGCCGGGCGACGCCGTGCTGGTCCCCGCCGGGCTGCCGCACGCGGTGGATGCAGGGGTCTTCCTCGTCGAGGTCCAGGAGCCGACCGACTTCAGCATCATGCTGGAGTGGGCGGGCTTCTCGCCGGACGGCGCGGACACGGACCTGCGGCTCGGCTGGGACACCGCCGTGTGCTGCGTGGACGGCCGCGCGCGCTCCGCCGCCGAGGTCGCGCGGCTCGTCCGGCGGCCGGCGGAGCAGCCCGAGTCAGGGCCCGGGGTGCGGCGGGTGTGGCCCGAGGGCGCCGACTCGTTCTTCCGCGCCGAACTGGTCGGCGGCGGCGCCGAGCTGGCCGCGAGCTTCGCGGTGCTGATCGTGCTGCGCGGCGGCGGTGAGCTGCGCGGCGGCCGCGAGGCGATGCCGTTGCGCGCGGGGCAGACCGTCCTCGTCCCCTACGGGGCGGGACCGACGGCGGTGCACGGTGACATCGAGATCCTGCGTTGCCTGCCCCCGGCGGGCGGTCCGGCGAGCGGGGGGACGCCATGACGCCGCTGCTCGAAGCGCACGGCATCGAGAAGAGCTACGGGCACGTGGAGGCGCTGCGCGGCGCCGACTTCTCCCTGTCGGCGGGCGAGGTCGTCGCGCTGATCGGTGACAACGGCGCCGGCAAGTCGACGCTCGTGAAGATCCTCTCCGGGGTGGAGGCGCCGGACGCCGGGCGGATCCTGGTCGACGGGAACCCGGTCCGGTTCGAGTCGGTCGAGCAGGCCCGCCGGTCGGGCATCGAGACCGTCCACCAGGACCTCGCGCTGTGCGCCGACCTCACCCCGGCCGCCAACTTCTTTCTCGGCCGCGAGGTGCTGCGGTCCGGCCTGCTCGGCCGGCTCGGCTTCCTCGACAACGCCGCCATGCGGGCCCGGGCGCGGCAGGAGTGCGAGCGCCTCGGCGTGCGGCTGAAATCGGACTCGGTAGCGGTGTCCACGCTGTCCGGCGGGCAGCGGCAGGGCGTCGCCGTGGCCCGCGCGGTGACCTGGGCCCGCCGGGTGGTGTTCATGGACGAGCCGACCGCCGCGCTCGGCGTGGTGCAGACCGGCCGGGTCCTGGACCTGATCCGCACCGTCCGCGACTCCGGGGTGGCGGTCGTGCTGATCACGCACAACATGCAGGACGTCAAGGCCGTCGCCGACCGGATCGAGGTGCTGCGCCTCGGCCGCCGGGCCGCGAGGTTCTCGGGCGCCGACGTGTCCATGGAGGAGCTGGTCGGGGCCATGACCGGCGCGCTGGAAGCGGACCTGGCCCCGCCGGACGCCGCCGGTGCGGACGCCGCGTCAGAGAAGACCTCCGAACCCGGATCCGCGGATGGGGAGCAGAAGCGATGACCGCACCGAGCCGTCCATCGAGCCCGCAGAACGCCAAGGCCGGCGGGGCCCCGGCGGACGGGGCGGACGCGCGCGCCGGATCGCCGCTCACCGGCCTCCTCGGCCGGCTGGGCACGGCGCAGGAGGTGTGGATCGGCCTGGTCCTGGCCGTCCTGCTGGTCGGGTTCTCGGTGCTCGAACCGGACAGCTTCGCGACGTCGTTCAACCTGCTGAACCTGGTCGCCGACGCCGCCATCCTGCTGCTGCTCGCCATCGGCATGACGTATGTGATCATCTCGGCGGGCATCGACCTGTCGGTCGGCGGGCTGCTCGTGTTCTCCGGCGTCACCGCCACCAAGACGATGGAGGCGACCGGCGGCACGTCCACCGGCTCGCTGCTGCTGGGCGCCGCGGTGGCGGTGCTCACCGGGCTCGCGTGGGGCGTGCTCAACGGCGCGCTCGTCGCCTACGGGCGGATCCCGCCGCTGATCGTCACCCTCGGGACGCTCGGCATGTCGCTCGGCGGCGCGCTGCTGATCACCGGCGGGGTGGACATGCGGGCGCCGGGCCGGCTCAACCTGGGGCTCGGGCTGGACAAGTTCGCCGGGGTGCCGCTGATCGTCTGGATCTCCGTCGCGGTCACGCTCCTGCTCGGCGTGGTCCTCGCGCAGTGCCGTTTCGGACGCCACACCTACGCGATCGGCTCCAACATCAAGGCCGCGCGCAACTCCGGCGTCCAGGTCAACAGGCACCTGGTCAAGGTGTACGGGCTGGCCGGGCTGCTGGCCGGCCTCGCGGGCTACCTGTCGCTGGCCAAGTACGGCATCACCGGGGTGTCGGCGCACTCCACCGACAACCTTCAGGCGATCGCCGCCGTGGTGATCGGCGGCACGAGCCTGTTCGGCGGCGCCGGCACCGCGACCGGCACGGTCATCGGCGTGTTCATCCCCGCCGTTCTGCAGAACGGCTTCCAGATCCTCGGCGTGAAGCCGTTCTGGCAGCAGGTCGTGGTGGGGGCGGTGCTCATCGCCGCCGTCTACCTCGACCAATGGCGCCGCAAGGCGCGAGACAACTGACGAGACCGGCCGGCAGGCACGGCCCGGCGGCCATGACGGGAAGCGGACGATGCGCAAAGCGATGAGCTTGACCATGGCGGCGGTGCTCGCGGTCGGCGCCACGGCGTGTGGCGACGACGGCGGTTCCGGCGGTTCCGGCAAGAAGATCAAGTTGACCCTCGTCCAGGGCATGGCGGGCGAGGAGTTCTACGAGACGATGGCCTGCGGCGCGAAGGCGGAGGCGGCCAGGCTCGGCGTCGACCTGAAGGTGCAGGGCCCGCAGAAGTTCGACCCGACCCTGCAGACCCCCATCGTCAACTCGGTGGTGGCGGGCAGGCCGGACGCGATGCTGATCGCGCCCACCGACACCAAGGCGCTGATCGCGCCGCTGACCCAGGCCAAGGCCGCCGGAATCAAGATCATCCTGGTGGACACGGTGGTCGAGGAGCGCAGCATCGGGCTGTCGCGGATCAGCACCGACAACGCCAAGGGCGGCGAGGCCGCGGCCACCGCGCTGACCAAGCAGATCGGCGACAAGGGCAAGGTGCTGGTCATCTCGACCGACCCCGGCGTCAGCACCGTGGACGCCCGGGTGAAGGGCTTCGAGCAGGCGATCAAGACGTCGCACCCGGGCGTCCGGTACATCGGCGTGCAGTACTCGCACAACGACGTCGGCGACGCCAGCAAGATCGTCAACTCGGCGCTGGCGAAGGACCCCGACCTGGCCGGCGTGTTCGCCACCAACCTCAACTCCGCGACGGGCGCGGGCTCGGCGCTGCAGCAGGCCGGCAAGCTCGGCAAGGTGAAGATGATCGGCTTCGACGCCGGCCCGGCGCAGGTCAAGCAGCTGCGCGACGGCGTCGTCCAGGGCCTGATCGCCCAGCTGCCCGGCGCGATCGGCGCCAAGGGCGTCGACCAGGCCGTCGCGGCGGTGCGCGGGCAGCCGGTCACCGCGTCCATTCCGACCGACGCCACCGTCGTCACCAAGGAGAATGTCGACGCGCCCGAGGGGCAGAAGGTGCTCTACAAGGCCGGGTGCTGAGGAGGACGCGATGGCCCGGATCCTGGTGTTCGGCGAGGCCCTGGTCGACCTGGTCGGGGACCCCGGCGGACGGCGCTTCCGGGCCGACCCCGGCGGCAGCCCCGCCAACGTCGCCGTCGGGCTCGGGCGGCTCGGCAACGCGGTGACGCTCGTGACCGGCCTCGGCGACGACGCGTTCGGCCGCCTGGTCACCGGGCACCTGACCGCGTCCGGGGTGACGCCCGACGTGCGGCCCGCCCCCTTCACCCCGCTCGCCGTCGTGTCGGTCGACGACCAGGGCGTCCCGTCCTACGACTTCGCGCTCTCCTGGACGCCCTCCGCGCCCGCGATGCCGCCGGACACGGCCGTCCTGTGCACCGGATCGCTGGCGGCGGCGCTGGCGGAGGGGCCCGTCGAGGCGGCGATGGCCGGGGCGCCCGCGGTCGCCTACGATCCGAACATCAGGCCGCCGCTGCTCGGCGACCGGGCGTCCGAGCGGCGGCGGGTCGAGCGGCAGGTGGCCCTCAGCGACGTGGTCAAGGCCAGCGACGAGGACCTCGCGTGGCTCTACCCCGGGGCCGACCCCGTGGAGATCGCCCACCGGTGGCGCCGCCTCGGCCCCGCGCTCGTCGCCGTCACCCGGGGGCCGCGCGGCTGCGTCGCCGTCACCGCCGCCGGCCAGGTCGAACGCCCCGCCCCGCCGGTCGAGGTCGCCGACACCGTGGGCGCGGGGGACGCGTTCATGTCGGGCCTGCTGTCGGCGCTGCTGGCCGCCGGCCTGCTCGATCCCGCGCGCCGCGCCGACCTCGCGCAGGCCGGCGCGACGGCGTTGTCGGCCCCGCTCGCCACGGCGCTGGCGTCCGCCGCCATCACGTGCGCGCGCCCCGGCGCCGACCCGCCGACCGGTGAAGAACTCAAGACCTTCCTGTGACACGCGTCGGCTACGACGCCGACCGCGCGAAGCGCAGGACGACATAGCGGGCACGGTGCCCTAGGACGAGGGCGATCGGATCTCGGGCACGTAGAGGTCGAGGGTCCGCGTGATCTGGCGCAGCAGGGAGCGCAGTTCGTCCTGCTGCGCCGGGGTGAGCTCGGCCATGGCGCGGTCCTCGACGCGCTTGGCCGCCGCTTGGGCCCGCTCGATCAGTTCCAGTCCTTCGCCGGTGATCCGGACTTCGAGGATCCGGCCGTGGGTGGGATGCGGGGTGCGGGTCACCAGCCCCCGGTCGAGCAGGGACGCGACCGCGGCGGACATGGACTGCGCGGTGACCCCCGCCCGGTACCCGAGTTCGGCCCCGGAGAGTCCGTCCGGGTGCTCCAGGCCCAGTTGGGCCAGGGCGGCGAACTGCGCGTGGTTGAGGGAGAACCCGCGCAGGACGCGTTCAAACTGCTGGGACAGCGCGTTGCTGACCATCCGCATCATGTACGGCAACCGCTGGCCGTAGTCCCGCACCATCCGCGTCCTCCGTTCAGAGCCCCGATCGCGAGCACGTCGCGGCCCAGGACTGGGCGACCGGCGCGGTCGGCATGATCGGCATGTCCCACTACGCGTGGAGCCAGTGGAACGCGGCCCGCACCCGTCCGCCGCACCTGAAGACGATCGTCGCCTACGACGGCGCCACGGACATGTACCGCGACTGGATGTACCACGGCGGCATCCCCACCCAGGGGTTCTTCTCGGCCTGGCTGTTCGGGTCGGTGCTCATGCAGCACCACCTCAACGGGATCGACTTCCGCGCCGGACGCAATGACCAGTTCGTCTTCGACGCCCTCAGCCACCCCTTCGACGACGAGTGGCAGCGCCGCCGGTCCCCGTTCTGGGAGCTGGACCAGGTCGACATCCCCGTCTTCTCGATCGGCGTGTGGGGCAAGGCGTCGCTGCATCTGCGCGGCAACTTCTACGGCTACGAGCGCGTCACCGGGCCCAAGCAGCTCCTGGTCGCCCACCCCGACGGCTTCGCCGCCGCCCAGCGGTACTTCTTCGACGAGGACTTCCACCGAACCGAGCTGCTGCCCTGGTACGACCAGCACCTCAAGGGGCTGGACACCGGCGTCATGGACCGGCCCGCCGTCCGGTACTTCGTCGGGCTGTCGCTGGTGCCCGGACCGCAGTCGGACGCAGCGCGGCCGATCCGGGTCACCCAAGGCTGGCTGCGCGCCTCGCACCGGGCCGAACTGCCCGAGCTGACCAGTCCGCTGCGCCCCTTCCACGCCCACACCCGCGCCGACCCGGTCGAGCCCGGAACCGTCTACCGACTGCGCGTCGAACTACTGCCGATGTCGTTCCTGGCCCGTCGCGGCGACCGGATCCGACTGCAGATCAGCAACCACGACTCCCTGATCGCCGACGCCCCCATGACTCATTTCTACGGCCAGAAGACCGGCACCGACACCTACCACCACGACCCCGCCCACTCCTCCGGCCTCCGGTTGCAGGAGCGACCCCGGTGATCACCATCACCGGCTCACCGCGAAGGAATCCCCCATGCCGCTGCAGATGCTTCCGCCCGCCGAAACCGCCGTGCTGCTGATCGACCACCAGGACGGCACCATGAGCTGGGTCTCCTCGATCGACCGCGAGGTGATGAAGGCGAACGCCCTCGCCCTCGGCAAGGCGGCCAAGGCCCTCGACATGCCCCTGGTCCTCACCTCGTCCTTGGAGGACCACGCGCAGGGCCCGCCGGCCAAGGAGCTCGCGGAGATCGCCCCGGAGGAGTTCGCCGCGCGGATCCAGCGCACCGGCGTCGTCAACGCCATGGACGACCCCGGCTTCGCCGCCGCCGTCACCGCGACCGGACGGCGCAACCTGATCCTCGCCGGCGTCACCAACGACGTGTGCACCGTCTACCCCGCGCTCACCGCGCTCAAAGAGGGCTACACCGTGTACGTCGCCGCCGACGCCGGCGGCTCGACCAGCAAGATCGCCGACGACATCGCCCTGCGCCAGATGGAGCGGGCCGGCGCCGTCATCGCCTCGACGAACATGCTGCTCACCGGGCTGGCGCGCCACTGGAACAGCCCCGCCGGCCAAGCCCTCCTCCCCATCGTCGGCGAACTCATCCCCACCTAGGCTCGGCGGCGTCTAGCCGAGAGCCTCCAGGCCGGCGGCTACTGACAGGAGGCGCTGTTCGTCGTAGTGGCGGGCGATGAGCTGGACGCCCGCCGGACGGCCCTTGGGCGTGGTGCCGGGCGGGACGGAGATCGCCGGGTGGCCGGTGTGGTTGGCCAGGGAGGTCAGCCGGACCATGGCGGCCACGGCGTCCTCGGGACGGCCGGCCAGCTCGACCTCCGTGCGTCCCATCTCGGGCGGGTCGACGGCCAGGGTGGGCAGGGCGATGACGTCCACGCCGGTGAGGGCCTCGTCCACCTTGGCGCGCAGGACGAGACGGCCGCGCTGGGCGGTCAGGTACTCCTTGGCGGTGACGGTGGCGCCGGCCGCTATGCCCTCCTTCATCGGCGCGTTGTAGCGGTCCTCCGAGGCGCCGAAGCGGCGCAGGTGGTAGGCGGCCATCTCGGCGGACAGCACCGGCCAGTGAACGCCCTTGACCTCTTCCTGGTCGGGAAGCTCGATCAGGACGACCTCGGCACCCGCCTCGGTGGCGGCGGTGAGGGCGGCGCGGAAGTCCTCCTGCAAATGCGGTTCGGCGATGCTCAGATAGTCGTCGGACGGGATCCCGATGCGTACCCCGGCAAGCCCGGAGGCCCCGGACGGCTCGCCGCCGGTCGCCGTCCCCACGCCGCTGAGCAGGACGTCGAACATCGCCGCGACGTCGGCGACCGTGCGGCCGATCGGGCCGGCGTGGTCGAGGGACCAGGCCAGCGGGATGATCCCGTCGGTGGGCAGGAGGCCGTAGGTGGGCTTGAGGCCGACGACCGCGCAGCATGCCGCCGGGATCCGCACGCTGCCGCCGGTGTCGGTGCCGATGGCCGCGAAGCACATCCCGGCCTGGACGGCCGCCGCCGAGCCGCCGCTGGAGCCGCCCGCCGTCCGGCTCCGGTCGAACGGGTTGCGGGCCGGGCCGAGCGTGGTCAGCGCGAACTCGTCCATGGAGGTCGTCCCGACGATGACGGCGCCCGCCTGCTTGAGCGCGCCGACCAGGGACGCGTCGCGGGCGGCGCGCCGTCCTTCCAGGACGCGGGAGCCCGCGTCCTGGGGCAGGCCGGCCATCGCGACCATGCTCTTGACGGCGACCGGCACCCCGTCGAGCGGGCTGAGCGGCGTCCCGCGGGCCAGCCGCCGCGCGGCCTCGGCGGCCTCCTCGCGGGCCAGTTCGGCGCGCGAATGCGCGAACGCGCGCAACCCGCCCTCGTCATCGTTGCCGTCACGGTCGATCCGGCGGAGCGCGGCCTCGACGGCGTCCACCGGCGTGACCTTCCCGCCGTCGTAGAGGTCGCGTAGCTCGCGGATCGTGCGGCCGTCTTCGGGCGCGAAGGTGGACATCGGGATCTCCTAGATGATTGCGGTAAAGGTCATCCGGCGTGCCAGACCCGGCGGGCGCCGACCCACGTGGACAGCACCGGGATCTCCGCCAGGCCCTCCGGCTCGGTGCGCAGCGGGTCCTCGCCGAGCACCGTGAAGTCGGCGATCCGGCCCACGGCGATCCGGCCCTTGTCGTCCTGCTCGCCGGAGGCCGCCGCCGAGCCGGCGGTGTAGACCTCCAGCGCCTCGTACGGGGTGAGCCGCTGCCCCTCGCCGAGGACGGTGCCGTCCTGGGCCCGCCGGGTGGTCAGCGACCGCAGCGCGTACAGCGGTTCCAGCGGGCCGCACGGGTAGTCCGACGAGCCCGCCACCGTGATCCCCGCGTCGAGGAACGTGCGGTGCGGGCTGATCCGCGCGGCACGTTCCCGTCCGTAGTGACCGACGAGATTGTGGCCATGGTAGGAAATGAAGGCGCCGAACGGCACCGGGATCACGTCCAGCGCGCGGATCCGCTTCACCAGCTCGGGATCGACCACCGAGCAGTGCTCGATGCGGTGGGTCTGGCCGGGGCGCGGCGGCGTGGCGCCGATCGCCGCCTCCATGGCGTCCAGCACCTTGGAGATCGCGAGGTCGCCGTTGGCGTGCACCGCCAGCCGGCTGCCCGCCGCGTGCACCCGGTGGACGACCTCGGCGATCTCCTCGTCCGGCATGACCTGGATGCCGCCGGTGCGCTCGCCGAGCGCGCCCCGGTACGGCGCCCGGCACAGGCAGGTGCCGCCGGAGACCGCGCCGTCGGTCATCATCTTGACGCCGCTGAAGCGCAGCATGCCGTCGCCGAAACCCGTGCGCATGCCCAGTTCGCGCGCCGGCTCGAAGAACTCGTACCACAGCAGCATCCCCACCCGGGCGGTGAGGGCGCCGGCGTCCCGCGCGGCCTGGTAGAGCGCCCAGTCGGCGGGGTGCACCATGGCGTCGCACACCGAGGTGATCCCGGCGGCGTTCATACGGGCGAGCATCCGGCGCAGCGACTCGACCCGCGCCGGCATGGTCGGCTGCGGGACGAGCGGGGGCCGCGAACCGTGCCCGAGGTAGCCCTCCATCCAGGCCCGCTCGTACAGGACGCCCGTCAGCCGGCCCCCGTCGCGCACCAGTTCGCCGCCGACCGGGTCGGGCGTGCCCTCGTCATAGCCGGCGGCGGCCAGCGCCCGCGAGTTGGCGACGGCGCCGTGGTACGAGTAATGGATGATCAGGACGGGATGCCGCGCCGAGACCTGGTCGAGCAGCGTCCGGTCGACGCTCCGGCCGTCCTCGGTGCGGGAGACGTCGAAGTTGTGCCCGACCACCCACTCACCCTCGGGCGTGCGCGCGGCCCGCTCGGCCAGCGCCCGCCGCACCTGCTCGGCGCTGCCGGTGACGGACGGCGCCAGATCCACGTACAGGCCGCCGTCGGCCAGCACCGACGGGTGGGCGTGCGCGTCGTTGAACCCGGGCAGCAGCACCCCGGACCCGAGGTCGACGTCCTCGGCGCCGGGGAACCGGTCGCGCAGCTCGCGCCGGCCGCCGACCGCCACGACGCGCTCGCCGAGCGTGGCGACGGCCTCGGGCTCGTCGCCGTTCATGGTGATGATCCGGCGGGCCGAGAAGATCCTGGCCTGGGAGGCGTGCGGGCTCATATGAGTCCCGCCGAGTCGAGCAGCTTGAGCACGGGCACTCCGATCGTGGTGATGACGGTCATCGACATGACGCTTCCGATGAAGGGGTGGAAGTCGGCGGGCAGCCGCACGGCGATCGCGCGGGCCAGCGGCGCACCGGCGGCGGCACCCGAGACGGACGCGAGCAGGATCACCGGCCAGCCACCGTCCAGGGCGATCACGGCCGCCGGGGCGAAGGAGACCACCGGCACGAACGTGGGGTACCAGCCGTGCCGCCGCCACTCGTCGGCGTACAGCCACACGCCCAGGACGGCGGTGAGGATCTGCGCGGTGAGCAGGTCGGGGAACACCCCGCTGCCGTACGCCGGGCCCAGGGTGTTGATCGTCCAGGCCAGGACCGCCCCGCCGACCAGGCCGAGGGACGCCCACTCGTTCCCGTAGAACTGCGCTTCGCTGAAGTCCGCGAGCGCCCGGCGGGCCAGCCATCCCTTCGGCAGTGCCCCGTCCGGGGCGGCGTCGGGGACGGGATCGGGCTCGGTGGCGAGGCCGTCCGGGGCGGGCGGCGGGAAGGCCATCCAGGGCAGTGCCCGGCAGATCAGGAACGCGAGCAGCGCGCCGACCCACATGCCGGTGACGTTCCCGATGACGCCCGGGAGGTCCAGTGGCTGGCAGAAATGCTTGATGACAAGGATCGACACCGGCGTCGTGAGCACCGCGCCCAGCCCGGCCGCGGTCAGGGCTACCCGAAGACCGGCCCCGTACACCAGCACGACCGCCGGTGCCACCGACACGAACGGCACGAACGTCGGCTGCCAGACGTCGGGCGCGAGCGTCCAGCCCCACAGCAGGTTGGACAGCAGCAGCCCGAGCCCGGACGCCCCCAGCAGCCACGGCCACAGCCCGGTGCCGTAGGAGATGTCGAACCCCCTGGCCCGCAGCCGCCGCCGCGTCGCGTAGTACGCGCCCGCCCCGAACACCAGCAGCCCGACGCCGGCCAGCGAGGACTTGTAGAACTGCGCCTCGTTGGTGTCGCCCAGCACCCACACGACCCATTCGCCGAGCCCCCGGCCCGCGGGGCTCGCCGCGTCCGCCGCCTCGCCGGGCAGGTCGTCCTCCACGGCCTTCATGGCCAGGTTGAGCAGCACGGCGCCGCCGCAGAGCAGCAGCAGCTGTGTCGCCGGCCGCGAGCGACGCGGAGCGATGACCTCGGTCGCCATGGGCGTGGACCTCCTGGGGCAGCCGGTCGCGCGAACTTTGCGCAAACGTTTGGCTATAACGTTTGCTCAATAAGAGACTGCTAGCCTGGACGCTGTCAAGAGCCGATGCACGGAAATTCGGCCGACGAGTCTGGCCAGGAAAACGGGTGGTCTTGCGAGGGGCGAGCGAGGTGGGGGCCGCCGATCCCGGGACGGGCGGCCCGCCGGGGCAGGCCGGGCCGAGCGCGCCGTCCGGCCGGGCGACGCTGAAGACGATCGCCGAGCTGACCGGGCTGCACGTGTCCACGGTGTCGCGGGTGCTCAACGGCACCTCCAGCGGCGCGCGGGCCGCCTCGGCGGCGACGGCCGAGCGGGTCCGCCAGGTCGCCCGGGAAGTCGGCTACGTGCCCGACATCCAGGCGGCGGGGCTGCGCCGGCAGACCTCCCGGCTGCTCGGCGTGATGATGGCCCGGCTCACCGACCAGGTGCTCGCCTCGATCTACGAGGGCGTCGAGCGGGCCGCGACCCGGCACGGCTTCCACACCATGGTCAGCAACTCCTGGGACGATCCCGCCACCCGGGAGGCCCACATCGCGATGCTCCTGTCCCGCCGGGTGGATGCGATGATCTTCGGTGACGCGCACGTGGACGGCAGGTTCGTCGCCGAGTTCGCCACGCACGGCGTCCCGTTCGTCCTGGTCAACCGGCGGGCCGGCGACCATCCCTCGGTCACCTGCGACGACCTGGAGGGCGGCCGGCTGGCGGCCGAGCATCTCCACGCGCTCGGGCACCGCCGGGTGGGCGTGGTCGCCGGGCTGCCGTACGCGGCCAACGGCCTGGACCGCACGTCCGGCTTCACCCGCTACTTCGCCGAGCGCGGCCACCCCGTCCCCGGGCGGCTCGTCGTCCACGCGAGCTTCGACGCGGCCGGCGGCGCGCTGGCCGCCGCGCGCCTGCTGGACCACGAGCCCCGCCTGTCGGCGATCTTCGCGGTGAGCGACTTCGCCGCCATCGGCGTCCTCGGCCTGCTCCGCGAGCGCGGCCTGCGCGCCGGCCAGGACGTCGCCGTGGTCGGCTTCAACGACGTGCCCATCGCCGCGCAGCTCACGATCCCGCTCAGCAGCGTGCGCTCACCGATGTGCGACGTCGGCGCTCAGGGCGTCGACCTCCTGGTGCGGATGATGCGCGGCGAGCCCCCCGAGCGCATCATGCTCCCGCCGGAACTGCGCGTGCGCGAATCCAGCGCCCGGCCCTACACCGACGCCTGAAAGGTGCAGGGGGCGTCCCGCACCGTCCCGTACATCGTGTGCGGGACGGTGCGGGATGGTCCTAGTGCAGGTCGTGAGCTCCTTGCTTGATCTCGGTCAAGAGTGCCTGCCAGCGCCGGGGGAGGACGGCGATCACGGGACCGAGGGTGTCGGTGCTGTCCCGGAACGCGATCCCCTGGGGTGCGCGGGCGAGTTCGACGCAGTCGTTGCCTTCCATGCAGCGGCTACTGGTGCGCCAGGCCAGGTCCGGTCGGAGGTGTTCCGGGGAGCGGGCGGGTTCTTCTACGCTTCGCATGCGGGCTCCTTTTCTAGATGGTCGTCTGGTGAACGGTCAGCTCGTGAACGGTGGCGTGTCCCGGCTCCACCCGGGATTCCGCCTGCGGCGGGGCCCCTGCTGCTTGCGGGCGCGGGGGCCCCGGCCCTATCCGTTAGCGGCCGGGGGGCCGCTGCCTGATGAGGCGTGTCAACAGTTGTCTGCGCGCTTCCTCCCAATAGGTGATGGTCTCCTCGTCGGCACCGCAGCCGACCAGGTAGGCCCGGACGAGGGCGGCCTTGGGCGGCTTGCCGTTCTTGCCGATATTGCTGAGCGAGGCGATGCCGTACTTCTTCTCCGCCAGCGGGCTGTCCTTGATGGCTTCGACCATGGTGCGCAGCGGCGGTTTGTCGGCGTTCTCGCGATAGATCTGCATCGCCTGGACGTATTCCTCGACGGTGGTGGCCTTCTTGGGGTCGCCGTCGGTCTCGTCATCGAGGTGGGAACCGTTCCTGATGTCCTCCTTGTCGGGGCTGCTCGGGTCGGTCGTGGCGGCGGCCTCGCCGGTGCCGGTGTCGGCATTCGCGATGGCTGCCGGTTGGTCGGGGGCCGCCGGCGGCACGATCAGCGGGTCGCGCTGGGGGTCGGCGCCTGCTTGGGATTCCCCGGCCATGATGGAGTCATAGAGGTTCCGCGCGACCTCGACATCGGCCGCCTGGGCCCTGCAGTCCAGGAGCACCGCTTGCAGCTCGCACCACCCGATGCCGGTGAGGTCACCGGCGGCGATCTTGTGCCGAGTGGCGGTCACGACGCCGCGGTCGGCGGCTTCGCGATCGGTGGCGGCCTTGCTCGTCCGGGCGGCCTTGCAGCCGTCGTCTTGGAGGGCCTGGGCGTGGTAAGCCCGCACGACAAGCGCGTTCAGCCAGATCGTGGCGTCAGCGTTGGGATGCAGTTGCTGCAGGAAGTTCTCGACGTCGCGCGGGGTGGTCCTCCCTCGACCCCTCCAGAAGCGTCCCCTCATCCAGTTGGGGCACATGAGGATGTCCGAGTTCGGCGGGGAAGTCCGTCAGCGGTCCCCTGCCGTTCGGGTGCTCCTCGCGCGCCGCCGGACGATGTGGGCGCCCCCCGCGCGGGGCGCGCCCTGGGGCCGCCTCCTGTGTGGGCGATGCTGCGGGTACGGGGATGACTGCATCGTCACGTCCTTCGTTCGTGCTCTTGATGGCTGTGCTGCTAGGGAGAACCGGGTGACTCTTAGGCTTCATTCGCGGAATCGGGCGGGTAGCGGCCACTCGACTCGCCGGTGAAGCCCACATGACGATGGGGACTATATCCCCCGCTCGCGCGTCGGGCATAGAAGACACGGCTCTCGTTCGACCGAAAACGGATGGCTCGCTATCCACGGACTAAATTGAACGCCGATTGCCCTGTGACCTGCGCAAACATCTGCGTTCAGTGTTGTTCAACCTTGTTTTGTTTATACTGTTTGCAGTCAAACTGCTGACGTCGGCCGCTCCGCTGCGAGATGCTTCGGGGACGCATTGGCGGCAGAACGTGCCGATGCATGTGCATCTCGGTGAGTCCGTCTGTTGAACCGGGTGACCACACGAGATTGCAGAAAAGGGTGGAGCCGGGTGATGGATACCGCGGTAGCGGCGGGATGCCGGGGCTCCGCTCCTGGCCGGTGCGCGCTGAGGTTGAGCGCGCACCGGCTTCATCTGTTCCCGGCCAGGTGATCCGCGTCCGCCCGGGTGTTCGCTGCTGTTCAGCGCCGGATCGGGCGGTCGCTCCCCGGCAGCGCCGGCGACCTCATACTCATTTTCCTGACTATACAGCGAAGTTCCTAGGGAAAACGGGCAGGAAAGCCCCCTGTACGCAGGCCCGATGCCCGCCGGTGATCGTCTCTCGCCGCGACGCAACCCTACGTCACCCACGCCGCACCTGGCCGGCGTGCGGCGGGGGAAACCAGGTGTAGGCGGTAGTGGCTGTGTCTTCGTCGGTGATGTGCAGCGACCGGTAGGCGCCGGGATCGCGCAGGCCGCCGTGTTCGGTGGCCTCGGCGTGCAGGCGCTCGGAGACGATGAAGCCGAGGCAGGCGCCGCTGTCATCGAGGGCCTGCTTGAACGCGGCGGCGTCCAGCAGCCCGAACAGGTGGGTCAGCGGAGGGCCCGTCACCCCGCGCGGGTCGCGGCGGACGGTGCCGGTGTGCACGGCCACACGGAGTCGCAGGGTGGCGGTGCCGGCCACGATCCGGTTGAAGCGGCGCAGCACGGCGTCGAGGTGGGGGGCCAGGGGGTCCAGGAGATCGAC
>NZ_SMKU01000250.1 GCF_004349215.1 Actinomadura rubrisoli
ACAGCTCCCCAGTGCCGACCCCCTCACCAAGGGCGCCTGGATCGCCCTGATCGGCGGCCCCGTCTACCTCCTGGTCACGGTCATCCTCGACTGGGAGGTCCCCGGCTGGGCCGCGTTCCTGGCCGTCGCCGCCTTCATCGGCGGCTTTGTGACCCTCGTCCTGCGCATGGGCGACGAACCCCGCGACCCCGACGACGGAGCTGTTGTTTAATTGCAATCCCGGCCCAGCGGGCTCGCCTGGCGGCTCGCCCGCTGACCGTGCTTGTGCGATCGCGAATCGCTTCGCGATCTTCCCGGGGGATGCTCGCCTTCGGCTTCGCATCCCCCGGTCAGGTCGCGCGATCGCGTGCGAGCTGAGGTCGTTGGACGGACCTGGGTCCGTCGCCGTTCGCGTCAGACCGCTTGCTTGCCAGGTCAGGCCGTGATTCGGAGGTCTGCGAGGACTGGGCGGTGGTCGGTGGCCAGGAGGAGGTCGACGGCCGGGACCTTGTCGTCTTCCGGTACTCCGCAGCCGACCACCTCGATGGACGGGTCGGCGAAGACGCCGTCGATGCGTCTGCGCGGGTCGCGGGCGGAGAAGGTCAGCTCGGCACCCGCCGGCGCCACGGCGAAGCCGTCCTGAAAGCGCTCGGCCAGCAAGGACCAAGACGGGCCGCCCGGCTCCTCGTTGATGTCGCCGGTCAGCACCACCGGCGCCTCATATCGGCGTTGGGCCTGGTCCAGCAGGGCGAGGACCTCGCCGGTGTGCCGGTGGCGCGGGCCGGTCGCCAGGTCGAGGTGTGTGCTGGCCGCGATGAGCCGCGTCCGGTCGTCCCCTTGGCCGAACTCCAGGACGGCGATGGCCAAGGCCCTGCGATGCAGGTCCGGGGCGGGGGTCAGCAGGTGGAACTCGCGGGTCACCCGCCGGACGTGCGGCGCCGCCAGGACGGCCACCCCGCACGCCCGCCGCCCCGCCGCGATATGCATTCCGCAGTCGCGCGCCAGGCGGCGGCGCTGCGCCCGCCAGCCCCAGAACCGCGGCACCTCCTGCAAGCACGCCACGTCAGGACCGACCGCCCGGACGACCCGGGCCACGGCCGCCGGATCGTCCCGCAAAGACCTGATGTTGTAACTGAGCACCCGAACGGACGTCACATTCACCTCCCTCCCCCAACGACCTCAGCTTGCACGTGATCGCGCGACCTGACCGGGGGATGCGAAGCCGAAGGCGAGCATCCCCCGGGAAGATCGCGAAGCGATTCGCGATCGCACAAGCACGGTCAAGGTACGAGCCGCCAGGCGAGCACCTTGGGCCGGGATTGAATTAAACAGAGCCGCTAGGCGAGTAGCCCTGGGCCGGGATTGCATTAATTGAACGCGCAAGATCGGCGGCGCCGACTATGCCGGCGGCTGAGCCCAGTTCGGCGATGCGGATGTCGGGCAGGGGGCGGTGGCCGCGGCCGGTCAGTGCGTCCTCGAACGCCACTCGGACGGGGTCGAGCAGCAGGTCGCCCGCGTCCGAGAGGCCGCCGCCGATGATGAACGCGCCGGGGTCCAGGATCGCGCTGAGGTCGGCCAGGCCCTGGCCCGCCCAGTGCGCGACCGTGCGGAAGCATTCCAGTGCGGCCTTGTCGCCTTCGCGGGCCGCCTGGGTGACCTCGGGGCCGCTGATGCCCTCGGGTCGTCCGTCGCCGAGCTCCAGGAGCCGTCCGGCCATCGCGGGGGCGACGCGGGCCAGGTCGCGGGCCTCGTGGACGAGGGCGTTGCCGCTGGCGTACTGCTCCCAGCAGCCCCGGTTGCCGCAGCCGCAGCGCCGCCCGTCCGGGACGACGCGGAAGTGGCCCATCTCGGCGCCGATGCCGAACTGGCCCCGGTAGAGCTCGCCGTTGATGATGATGCCGCCGCCGATGCCGGTGCCGAGCGCCACCAGGACGATGAAGTTCTCCCCGCGGCCGGCGCCGAACCTGGCCTCGCCCCAGGCGGTGGCGTTGCCGTCGTTCTCGACGACGACGGGCAGCCCGACCCGGCTCTCGACCTTCTCCTTGATCGGCTCGTCGCGCCAGGCCAGGTTGGGGGCGAACAGCACGGTGGAGCGCGTCTCGTCGACGAAGCCGGCGGTGCCGAGCCCGACCGCCGAGACCTCCTCGAACTTGCCCTTGAGTAGATCGACGACCTCGGCGATGACCTCGGCGGTCTCCTTGGGGTTGGTCGAGGGAGTCGGCCTGCGGACCTTCTCCAGGATCGTTCCCCGGTCGTCGACGACCCCCGCGGCCACCTTCGTGCCGCCCACATCCACGCCGATGGTCAGGGCCATGAACGCTTCCTCCTCCTTCACGCGCCCCGGCTGGAGCTAGCCGATGTCGATGGAGCCGCCGGTGGCGGCCGACCACGCGTCGCCCGGCTCCGGGCGTTCCGGACGGCCGTCTCGCGGCGATCGGCCCGACCGCTCGGACGTACCCGTCCGCGGACCCGGCGACGCCTCCGGCGGACGGCTCCCGCGCGTGCGGTCGAAGGCGGCCACCACGTCCAGCGCTGCGGCCAGCAGCGACTGCCCGGCCTCCCGCACGTGCCGGCCCACGTCCGCGCCGGACTCGCGCTGGATCGCGATGGCCCGGCAGATCGGGCAGTTCCGGCATTCGGGTGCGCCGGTGGCGATGTGCGGGTCCTCGGCGGTCGCCCGGCCCCACACGTCGCCGGCGTCCGCGCCGGTCCCGCCGCCGGTCCCGCCGCCGCCCATGCGCCTGCGCAGGGCGTCGAAGAGCTTGGCCGCCTCGTCGAGGACGTCGCCTGGCTGCTCGTTCATCACCACTTCTTCCATCCGTCGTCGGCGTGAAACGGTATCGCCCTTCGCGACCGGAAGAGCACGCTCAGCGCTCGACGTGCCGCTTGAGTCCCTTGAGCGCGGAGTCGATGATCCGCTTCTCGCCCTTGCGCTTGACCATGCCGATCATGGGGACGCGCACGTCCACGGCCAGCTCGTAGGTCACCTCGGTGCCGTCGCCCGCCTCGGCCAGGGCGTAGGTGCCGTGCAGGCCGGTCACGACGTTGCCCTTCTCGACCAGCTCCCACACCACCCGGTCGTCGCCCTCCCAGGTGTAGGCGAGGCCCACGGTGTCGCTGAACGGGCCGCCGTCGAACGTCAGACGGGCGCGCTGGGCGCGCCCGTCGCCGCCCGTCGCCTGGACGGTGAACTCGCGGATGCCGCTGGCCCAGTCCGGATAGGACTCCAGATCGGCGATCACCGCCATGATCTCGGCCTTCCCGGCCTTGATGGTGATGGAAGAGCTCGTGCGGTCCGCCATCTGCGTTTCCCTCCGGATCGGGTAGGACCCGCGGCCCGGGCCCGGTGTCCTACAGAAGTATCTTTCACACCGACAGGACGTACGGCACCCCGCGGGCCCGGAAGTGACCCACGTTCACGCATTCGGTGCGCCCGATGCGCATGCGGCTCGCGAGCGGCTGGTGCACATGCCCGAAGAGCACGTACTTCGGCTGCGTCCGGTGGACGGCGTCCAGGATCGCCTCGCTGCCCCGCTCGAACCGGCGCGCCACCGTGTCGTACAGCAGTTCGGGGACGGCGGGCGGGATGTGGCAGCACAGCACGTCCACCTCCCCCACCGCCTCGACCTTGGCCGCGTACGTCTCGTCGTCCAGCTCGTAGGGGGTGCGGTACTCGGTGCGCAGGCCGCCGCCGACGAACCCGAACGTCAGCCCGCCCAGCTCGACGGTCTCCCCGTCCAGGACGCGGTGCCCGTCGCGCAGGTGCGGGCCCCACATGCGCGGGATGTCGACGTTGCCGTAGGTGAGGTAGGCGGGGGTCGGCATCGCCTCGAACAGCTCCGCGTACTGCCGGTCGACCGCCTGCTCGATGTGCGGCCACGCCTCACCGTCGAGCCCCGCCCAGAGCCCCCGCGAGAACTCGCGCGCCTCGTCGAAGCGCTTGCGCGTCCGCAGCGCGATGAAGCGGTCGGCGTTCTCCTGGCCGAACAGGTCGGCGAAGATCCCCTGAGCGTGGTCGGAGTAGTCGATGAACAGGATCAGGTCGCCGAGGCAGATGAGCGCGTCCGCGCCGTCCCCGGCGCTCTTGAGCGCCTCCGCGCGGCCATGAACGTCGCTCACCACGTGGATCCTCATAAACCGACTCTAATAGGACGGCTTCGCGGCGAACACGGCCCGCCACCATCCGGGCACCGGCCGGTGGTCCGGGGTCAGCCCGCGGCCGCCGACACCAGGGAGCGCCACTCGCTCACCAGGGCGGCGTCGACCGGGGCGTCCCAGGCGCCGTCGGGACGGACGGCGGTGCCCACGTGGAAGGCGGTGACGCCCGCCGCCGCGAGGACCGCGACGTGCTTGCGGCGCAGCCCGCCCCCGGCCATGATCATTCCGGCCGCGTCGGGGTCCTCGGCGGCGCGGCGGACCAGGACGTCCACCCCGGCGTCCACGCCCCGCGCGGAGCCGGCCGTGAGGACGGTGTCGAGCCCGCCGCCGAGGTGGCGGACGACGTCCCAGGCCGGGACGGGGTCGACGGCGTGGTCGAGCGCCCGGTGGAACGTCCACGGCAGGGGCGCGGCGACGGCGGCGAGCTTGCCGGTCGCGGCGGTGTCGATGTGGCCGAAGGAGTCGAGGAAGCCGAGGACGAAGCCGTCCGCGCCCGCCTCGGCGAGCTTGCCGGCGGCGTGCCGCAGCCGGTCCAGCTCGGCGCCTGTGGTGCGGAAGCCGCCGTTGGCCCGCAGCATCACCCGCATCGGCAGGGACGTGACCTTCCGCATCGCCTCGACGAGGTCGGGATCGGGGGTGAGCCCGTCGGCGGCCATGTCGGCGACGACCTCGATCCTGTCGGCGCCGCCCTCCTGGGCCGCGCGCGCGTCGGCGGCGGTCAGCGCGATCACCTCAAGCAGCGACATGGCGATCCCCCTGGGTCCGTGGCGGACGGTGTGCGGCCAGATCAAGCGTAGGCGAATCGGCGGCCGGCGCCCCGGCCCGCGAGCGGACTTTGCCCGGCCCTTAATCGCGGGAGCCGGGAACGCGCTCCCGGAGGGCGTTTCCCTACTCATGGGTATCATTCTCTTTCGGAGAAGCCGGACACGGTTTCCCCGCCGTCCCCGAGATCAGCCAAGGAGTGGGCCGTGCGCGAGTTCAGCGTCCCCGCGATGGTGGAGGTCCCCGACTCCGCCAATCTGACCGACGCGCCCTTCACCCGGGCCGCCGAGGAGCCCGGTGCCATCGTCCTGCGCCGCCGGAGCGGCGGCGCCTGGAGCGCCGTCACCGCGGCCGAGTTCGCCGCCGAGGTCGCCGGCGTGGCCAAGGGCCTCATCGCGGCCGGGATCGAGCCCGGCGATCGAATCGCCCTGATGTCGCAGACCCGCTACGAGTGGACCGTCCTCGACTACGCGATCTGGACGGCCGGCGCGGTCTCCGTCCCGGTCTACGAGACGTCGTCGGACGAGCAGATCGAGTGGATCGTCGGCGACTCCGGCGCCAAGGGCGTGTTCGCCGAGACCGCCGCGCACGTGGCCGCTCTCGACGGGATCCGGGGGAACCTGCCCGACCTCGCGCATGTCTGGGGCATCGACGCGGGCGCCGTCGCCGAGGTCACCGCGCTCGGCGCGGAGGTCGCCGACGCCGCCGTGGAGGAGCGCCGCCGCTCGCGCACCGGCGCGGACCTGGCCACGCTCATCTACACCTCCGGCACCACCGGCCGCCCGAAGGGCTGTGAGATCACCCACGCGAATTTGGTGCTGACCGCCCGCAACGCCATCCAGGGCGCGATCGCCGAGGTCGTGGTGGAGGGCGGCTCCACGCTGCTGTTCCTGCCGCTCGCCCACGTGTTCGCCCGGCTGATCGAGGTGCTGTGCGTCGAGGGCGGCCTCGTCCTGGCGCACAGCGACGTCCCCAACCTGCTGCCCGACCTCGCCTCGTTCCGGCCCACGTTCCTGCTGGCCGTGCCCCGCGTGTTCGAGAAGGTCTACAACGGCGCCGAGCAGAAGGCCGCGGCGGACGGCAAGGGCAAGATCTTCAAGGCGGCGGCCGGCACCGCGATCGCCTACAGCCGGGCGCTGGACTCCGGCGGTCCCGGCCTCGCGCTCAAGGCCAGGCACAAGCTCTTCGACGTGCTGGTCTACGGCAAGCTGCGCGCGGCGGTCGGCGGGAGGGTGGAGTTCGCGGTGTCCGGCGGCGCCGCGCTGGGCGAGCGCCTCGGCCACTTCTTCCGCGGCGTCGGCATCACGATCCTGGAGGGCTACGGCCTCACCGAGACCACCGCCCCCGTCAGCGTGAACCGCCCCTCCGCCAACAAGATCGGCACGGTCGGTGCGCTGATCCCCGGTGTGGACGTCCGCGTCGCCGAGGACGGCGAGGTCCTCGTCCGCGGGGTCAACGTCCTGCGCGGCTACTGGAACAACGAGACCGCCACCAAGGAGGCCCTGGAGGACGGCTGGTTCCACACCGGCGACCTCGGCTCCCTGGACGACGAGGGCTTCCTGAGGATCACCGGCCGGAAGAAGGAGATCCTCGTCACCGCCGCGGGCAAGAACGTGGCGCCCGCCCCGCTGGAGGACAGGCTGCGCGCCAGCCCCCTGGTCAGCCAGTGCCTCGTCGTCGGCGACGGCCGCAAGTTCATCAGCGCCCTGATCACGCTGGACGAGGAGGCGCTCGGGCCGTGGAAGGAGCGGCACGGCAAGCCCGCCGCGATGACGGTGGACGAGCTGCGCGCCGACCCCGACCTCGTCGCCGAGATCGAGAGGGCGGTCGCGGGCGCCAACCGGTCCGTCAGCCACGCCGAGGCGATCAAGAAGTACGCGATCCTCGGCGTGGACTTCACCGAGGCGGCCGGGCACATGACGCCGAGCCTCAAGGTCAAGCGCAACGTGGTGGTGAAGGACTTCGCCGACGAGATCGACGCCCTCTACACCGCCTGACCCCGTTCCGGCGCGGACGCGATCCGCTGCACGCGGAGGGCGGGCGCGTCAGCGGAGGGCGAGTGCGTCAGTCGAGGGCGGCCACTGCGCCGGCGATCGGCGTGCCGCCGTTGAGGAGGTCGAGCGTGCGGCGCCGGACGCCGCGCGCGTCCAGCAGCGCGACGATCACGGCGGCGACGTCGTCTCGCGTCACCTCACCCCTTCCGATGGGCGGGGCGGCGAGTTCGACGAGGCCGGTGCCCGGGTCGCCCGTGAGGCGTCCCGGGCGGAGGATCAGCCAGTCCAGGCCGTCGCGCGCCCGCAGATCGTCCTCGGCCTCGCCCTTGGCCCGGATGTAGGCGGCCCAGACCTCGTCGCGGCCCGGCGCGGGCGGGTCGTCCGCGCCCATGGCGGAGATCTGGACGAAGTCGCGGACCCCGGCGCGCTCCGCCGCGTCCGCGAGCAGCACCGAGGCGGCCCGGTCGACGGTGTCCTTGCGCGCCGCGCCGCTGCCCGGCCCCGCCCCGGCGGCGAACACGACCGCGTCCGCCCCGGTCACCACGTCGGTGACCTCCTCGACGGGCGCGGTCTCCAGGTCGCACACGACCGGCCCCGCCCCCGTCGCCCGCACCTCGCCGGCGTGGGCGGTGTTGCGGATGACGCTCAGCACGGTGTCCCCCCGCGCGGCCAGCAGCCGGGACAGCCGCAGCGCGATCTGCCCGTGCCCGCCCGCGATCACTACGTTCATGCCGCGATCCTACGGACCATGGCCCCGTCCGGCGCGGGAGCGCGGCCGGTGCGGGCGCGCCGATGTCGAGGAGGCGCCCGCACCGGCCGCACGTCCGGGACGTCCCTGGACGGACCGGACGATCCCGGTTCGGGGGTCAGCAGGCGCGCCCCGAGTTGATGCAGGACACGGCGCGCCGCATCAGGTTGTTCGGCATCACGTTCTCGAAGTCCGCGTGGTCGGTCACCGGGTCGTGCCCCTGCTCGGGGAAGGTGTCCAGCGCGAACGCCAGCGGCTGGGCGGGCAGGTTGTAGCTCAGCGTCATCCGCAGCTGCGGCACGGCCTTCGTCCCCTGCGGGCAGTTCCCGGCCTGGTCGGGGAAGACGATGTGGCTGCGGTGGTTGGCGCTGTCGGTGTTCTGACCGTCCCAGCAGCTCGCGAACTCCAGCACGCGCGTCACGCGGCTGCCGCGCGGGCACAGCGGGTACTTGTCGGTGAACGCCCGGTCGGCGAAGCCGCTGCAGGTCCATTTGGCGCGGGCGTTCCCCGTGCCGTTCGTCGCCGCCTTGGCGTCCCCCATGATGATCCGCATGAACCGCGGCATCGCGGTCACCTTGCTGCGCGGGTTCCCGAGGAACTGCAATTGCGCGGACGCGGGCGTGACGATCGAGCCGATGTTGCCGTCCTGCTTGCTCTGGGCCGCCGCATCGGAGCCGTCCTGCCCCTTGCGCAGCCGCATGACCGGCCAGTAGTAGGTCGACTTGTCGCCGTTCGTGCAGGTCGTCCCGGCGGCGGCGAGGCTCTGGTCGGTCGAGAACGCGTCGGTCGAGAGGTTGCCCACGTAGTCGTGGATGTGGTGCGCCCCGTTCTGGACGCCGGGCGCGACGACGAAGTTGTCGGGGTTGCTGTGCTGCTGGCCGGCGTTCCGGCCGCAGTTCGAGGTGAACGAGCCGCTGGAGCCGCCGCGGCCCCGCCGCGCCTGCGCCACGCGCGGGGCCCGCCGGATGTCGACGAACTGGTTCCGGTTCGGGCCCTGCTTCACTCCCTGCTGCTGTTGCTGTTGCTGTTGTAGCTGCTGCTGGCCGTTCTGGTTCTGGCCGTCGTCCTGCTGCTGGCCGTCACCGTTCTGGCCGCCGTTGGGGTCTTGCTGCTGGCCGCCGTTCGGATCCTGTGACTGACCGCCGTTGGGGTCTTGCTGCTGGCCGCCGTTCGGATCCTGTGACTGACCGCCGTTGGGGTCCTGCTGCTGGCCGCCGTCCGGATCCTGTGACTGGCCGCCGTTCGGATCCTGTTGCTGGCCGTCGCCGATCTGGCCGCCGCCGCCCGGATCGCCGTTCCCGTCCCCGCCGTCCGGCGGATCGGTCGGGTCGGCGGCGGCGGCCGCGCGGTCGCCGATCTGGAGGGCCGTGGCCCCCGCCGGCGACATCTCGGCCGCCGACGCGACAAGGACGAGCGCCGGGACCAGCACGGCGAGGGCCTTTTTCTTTCTTCCCATGGAGGACTCCCTTTGCGGGGTGGGATGCTCGTCAGTGCAAAGCCGACCTGGTGACCAGGCCCGTGCTCTCCAGCAATGACATATGGGTGCTGACGAACTTCATCGCGCGTTCGGCGAACGCGCGGATCTCGCTGTTCTCGGTCTGCGCGCGCACCTTGGCGATGACGCTGAAGACCTGCCCGTGGGCGGCGCGCAGCCGCAGCACGAAGGTCTTGTCATAATCGCCGCCGAACTTGCCCGACATTTCCCGCAGCCAGCTCTTCTGGCTGCCGTTGGGCTCGGTGGGCAGCAGGACGTCGAGCCGCTGCGCGGTGGCCCGGGTGTCGGCGTCCAGCGCCATGTGCTGCTGCATGATCATGTTTCCGACCTCCTTCACCCGGGGGCTGGAGGCGCGCTGCTGGGCCTGCTGACCTGCGGGCATCTCCCAGAGGCCGGCCTGCCTGACCTTGACGAGCAGCGTCCTGTCGAGGGCGCCCATCGGGCCCCAGCGGGTCTTGGTCGTGCCGCCCCTCGTCGCGCCGTCGGCGGGGGCCAGGCCGCCCGCCGGGCTGAGCACCATCGCGAAGGCCGCCACGACGGCGGCCACCGCGGCCAGGAGCAGGAGGACACGGCCGCGCCCCAGCCGGGGGAACATGCGCAATTCTGCGGCACCGTAGTTTTTCCTCAAGGGAACTGCTTCCTCCTCTCGGGAAGGTTCACCGAACGGACCCGGCGCGGGTCGCCAGGAGGTACGCACCGCGCCGGGCCCGAGGTTCATCGGTCGATGCTCGGTTTTCACTTTTTCTCGCACACGAAATGGCAGGTGCCGACCAGGTCAGGAGCGCCGCGCCGGGCTTCCGGGAAGACCGCCTGTGACGCGCAGCGCGAGCGCGGGGCACATGGCGACCGCCCGCTGCACGTCCCTTTCCATCCAGGACGGGATGTCGGTGCCCAGCACGACGGGGAAGCCGTACCGGTCGAGCTGGATCAGCTCCGGGACGAGGTAGGCGCACAGGCCGTGCCCGTCGCAGCGGCTCCAGTCGATGGCCACCCGCCCCTCCTCGCCGGTCGGGACGGGCAGCGGCAGGACGCCGAACGTCGGCTGCCCGCAGGTGCCCCCGTACCGGTGGACGTCGATGTCGTCGGTGAACGCGTCCACCGCGGACAGGACGAACTTGGCGGTGCCGTCGGGATGGGTGCAGGCGCCGCGGCCGCGTCCGATGCCGGCGGCGCGGCGGACGTCCTCCACCGTCCCCGACCCGTCGCTGAGGGCGTTCAGGGTGCGCACGACGTCGGGCAGTCCGAGGCGGCACGGCCCGCATTGCCCGGCGGACTGCGCGGCCAGGTAGGAGGCGATCCGCGTGACCTCGCCGAGCGGGCAGGTGCCCTGCGCGAGCGGGAGGACGATCCCGGCGCCGACCGTCCCGCCCACCGCGCGCATGCCCGCGCGCGACAGCACCGCCCGCGAGGCCGCGACCGGGTCGAGCCAGATCCCGTGGTACCCGCCGACGAGCACGCCGGGGACGGGCGGGACGTCGCAGAGATCGAGGACGGCGCGCAGGGACGTGCCGAGCGGCGCCTCGACGACCTTGGTGCCGCCGACCGTGAGCAGGGTGGTGCCCGGCTCGTCGTCCGTCCCGGCGGAGGCGTACAGGTCGGGGCCCAGGGAGACCAGGACGGCGAGCTGCGCGAACGTCTCGGTGTTGGACAGCAGCGTCGGGTACCCGTCCACCCCGGACTCGGCGGCGCGGACCTTGACGCCCGGCGGGATCGGCGTCTCGCCGTTGATCGCCCGGACCACGGCGCCGCTCTCCCCCGAGATGAACCGCTCGGTCAGCCGGACGACCCGCGCGGCCATCCGCCGCTCGCCGATCGCGGCCCGCACGGACCTGGCGGCCTCGTCGTCCTCGACGGCCACCACGATCCGCTGGGTGCCGAGCGCGGACGCGGCGATCTGCGCGCCGTCCAGCACCAGGTGCGGCGCCCGGCCGAGCAGGACCTTGTCCTTGGAGCTGCCGGGCTCGCCCTCGGCGGCGTTCACCACGACCACGACGTCCTCGCTCGACCCGCGCGCGTCGCGCTTCTCGCCGGGGAGCAGCACATCCTGGTCGGACGTCGGGTAGTTCACGCGGGCGGCGACGGCCATCAGCTTGCGCGCGAACGGGAAGCCCGCGCCGCCGCGGCCCCGCAGGTCGACCTGCTCGGCCATCCGGACGAGATCGTCCAGGGCGGGGACGCGGAGCTTGCCGTGCACGGCCAGGTGCCGGTCGAGGTCGAGCCGGTCGAACCGGTCGAACCCCAGGGTCAGCCGGGGGCCGCCGATGTTCGCCACGGCGACGGTGGAGCTCATCGCATGACCTCGGTGTCCCGGCCACCGCGGGCCGTCCGGGGAACGGGCGTCCCGCGCGGATCGGTGGTGGTGGCGCGCGGATCGTCGGCCAGGCCGCGCGTCTCCAGCGTGCGGACCGCGCCGCGCGCGCCCGCCGCCGCGCGCTCGGTGACCGGGGCGCCGATCTCGTCCCCGGCGCGCCGGACCTCCCGCGGCTTGACCGCGACGATCATCCGGGTGAGCAGCGCCAGCGCGACGCCCGCCACGCTGAGGACGTAGCTGAGCGTCACCCAGTCCGCGGCGGTCCGCCCGGCGGTCAGGCCGTGCACGATCCCGAAGGGCCAGGAGACGTAGGCCAGGGCGTGCATCGTCCGCCACACCCAGGGCCGCCCGCGGAACGCGAAGCGCGCGCGCATCATTCCCGTGACCACGACCAGGACCATCAGCTCGAACGCGATCGTGCCGAGCCCGACCGGGTCCAGGCCCGGGACGACGATCTGCGCGGGGAGCGCGAGGCCGCCCAGCACCTTGACCGCGATGTGCGCGATCACCATCGCCGTCGCGAGGACGGCGGACGCGCGGTGCACGCCCTGGGCCAGCACCCGGTGCCGGATCCCCAGGATCAGCCGCTCGGTCGCCAGCAGGCCGCTCATCACGGCGGCGGTCATCGCGAGCAGCGTGAAGACGCCCGCGTAGAAGGAGAGGAAGTACTGCACGTTCGCCGCCGCGACGGCCCCCGGCGGGGTGGCTGCTCCGACCAGTACCAGCACTGCGCCGACGAGTATCGCGCGCAGCGCCCATGTCGGCACGGCGGGATCATCACTGTTGCGTGTTCGCACCGCTCGGACTCCTCTTCTCGGTCGCGGGGGACGCCGGAGCGCCGCCCGGATCTGCGCCGTCCCCGGGTGGTTTGCCGGGGGACGGCGATGACGGCGGCTCGTCCCCGGCGGGGACCGGGCCGAGATTGGCCAGCAAGGCCCCTGGAAGCACCTGGAGAGCGCCGCGCTCCGCGTAGCCGAGGAGCGGCTTGGCACGCTCCCGGAAGGTCCATCCGCCGATCACCGCCCCGTCGAGCGGCACCTCCTCGGCGCCCGTGCGCAGGTCGAACCCGACCTCCGCGCGAGGCGCCTCCGCCCCTCCGCAGGGCCGGTCCCCGCCCGTCCGGCCGAGGGGGTCGCCGCGCTTGACGACGCTGCCGTCGCGCAGCTGCGCGACCGAGCGCACCCGGTAGTAGGTGGTGGCCAGGCCGCTGGCGTGGACGATCATGACCATCGCCCGGCCGGCGCCGTCCTCGCAGAACCGGTAGAGCCGCCCGCTCCCGGACGCGACGACACGGCCGTCGCCGCCCGAGAAGGCCAGCGAGCCGAGCGGCCGGGTGGCGCCCGCCCCGTCCCCGGCGGCCATCGACCAGGACGCGCCGACCTTCCACGGGAGCATCAGCCCGTCGCCGGACCGGGTGCCGTTGACCAGCGCGGTGGCCTGCTCGGCGGTGACGGCCCCGTACCGGCGCAGCGCGCGCGCCTCGTCCGCCGACATGACGGTCGCGGGCATCACCCCCAGGAGCCCGTTGAACGCGGGGCCGCCGGACAGCCCGACCTGCCACCGGCCCTGCCTCCACCGCGCGGCGAAGAACGCGATCTCGGGGGTGGCGGCGCTGGTGCCGGGGACGGGGATCGCCGTCGTGCCGAACACCCAGGTCTTGTCGCCGCTGGTCCGGGCCGCGTCCACGATCGGCGGGCGGTCCGGGGCGGCGCCGTAGGACCGGCGGGCCGCCGCGCCGCGCTGCGCCAGGGTCAGCTTCCGCACCTGCGCGGTGAGCGCCTGCGGGTCGGGCGCCGCAGGCGGCGCGGGTGCGCCCGCCCCGCCCGGCTGCCGGTGCGGCGCCGGCCGCTGGGCGGGCTTGCCGCGGGGCTTGCGGTCGCGGGCGAGCTGCTTGGAGCCGCCCGTCCCGGACGCGCTGATGGGCCGGCCGTCCAGCAGGGCCCGCTCGACGATCCCGAGCAGCGACAGGCCGACGACGCACGACAGCACGATCGCGCCGACGCTCAGCCGGTCGGCGGGCCCCCGCATCCCGCGCGGCCTCGCCCTAGGCCCGGGACGCCGGTCACCGGGCGGCCGACGCCCGGACTTCCCCCGCCGTCCGGACAGACGGGCAGGCTGCCGCGACTCGGCCCGCCGCCCCGCCCCGCGCGCTCCGGGGCCGCGCGCCCCGAGCGGTTGGGCACCGCGCGACTGAGACCCGCGCACCCCACCCTCGCGCGGCTCTGGCCTGAGCGGCCGTACGCCAGGTGGCTGAGGACCGCGCATCCCGTGATCGCGCGGCTCGGGGCCGCGCGGCTCGGGCAGCTGAGCAGCGCGCGGTTGTACGCCTGATGGCTGAGGACCGCGCGTCCCAGGATCGCGTGGCTCGGGGCCGCGCGGTTGGACACCGCGTGGCTGAGGGCCGCGCGGCTCGGGTGGCTGAGGGCCGCGCGTCCCAGGATCGCGTGGCTCGGGGCCGCGCGGCTGGGCGCCGGACGGCTGAGGCCCATGCGGCTGGGCGCCGGGTGGCTGGGGTCCGCGCGGTTGGGCGCCGCGCGGCTCGGGCGGTCGGGCACCGGGCGGCTGTGCGCCGGGTGGTTCGGAGGGGCGTGGTGGGG
>NZ_SMKU01000251.1 GCF_004349215.1 Actinomadura rubrisoli
GGTGGGGGTGGCGGTCTACCTTGGTCATGACCGTGAATCCGTCGGCCGCACCGGCCATTGAGGAACGCCCTGCCGTCCCCTATGTGGGGGTGAAGAGGGACATCACGCCCACCACGTTCGCGCGGATCGCCGACCGCGTTCCGGTGATCCTGGAGTGGCTCGCGGGCCGCGGCATCGCCCCGGCCGGGGCCCCGTTCCTGAAGTACAACGTCATCGACATGGCGTCCACGCTGGAGGTCGAGGCCGGGGTGCCCCTGGCCGAGCCCGTTGAGGGGGAGGGCGAGATCTTCGCCGCGACGCTGCCCGCGGGCCGCTACGTCACCCTGACCCACCTCGGTCATCCCGACGAGCTGGTCGACGTCACCGCGGGCCTGCTCGATTGGGGGACGGGCCAGGGCCTCACCTGGGACATGACCGAGAGCGGGAACGTCCAGCGCTGGGCATGCCGCCTGGAGATCTTCAAGACGCATCCGCTGGAGGTGCCCGACCCGAACGACTGGGTGACCGACCTGGCGCTGAAGCTCGCGGACTGACCCGGGGTCGGTTCAACGATCGGGGTCTGGACGAACCGCAGGCGGTGCAGGTCGCGGTACCGGCGAACGTCGCGTACGGCAGCGCGCAGGAGAGGAGCGCGAGCAGCGCGCCCAGCCACGGCTGGACGAGGAGCGCCGCGAGGATCAGCACGTACCAGGCCAGCACGGTGCGCCGCCGCGTCCCGCGCTCCGGGGCGTGGGACGCGGCGGCCCGCCAGACGTGCTCGGGCACCACGATGGAGGCGGTGACCGGCGGCGTGTTGCCCGTCCAGCCGGTGGGACGCGCGGACGGGCGGCAGCCTCCGCAGGCCGTTCGGGCGGCGGCGCGGCCATGGGGCGTCTGCCAGCATCGTCGCGTCGGCCAGAACTAGCGCGAAGCGCGTCGCGTCCAGCACATTCACCTTCCTGTCCGCCGTCGGCGCGTTGGCCCAGCGCCGACGGTCACCGGGCCAAAAGGCTCGTGCCGAACACGGTCCGGGAGTTGTCGCCGAACCGACAACCGCCGCCGCGCGAGGCCCCTAGGATGAGCCGCCGGGAGGTGGGGGACCTTTGGGCAAGCACAACAAGCCGGCGACGCGCGCCTGTCCCGGCTGCAACGGCACCGGGACCAGCACCGCCACCGGCGAGAGCTGCAACGTCTGCCGCGGGACGGGACGGATATGAGGTTTCCCCCGGAGGGATGCTCCTACGAGGTCCGCTACACGCTGGGCCGCCGGGGCGCGGGTCTGGAGGTCTTCGCCGACGAGTACGCGCTGGGCCGCTGGTTCGCCACGATGACGGCCGAGGGCATGTTCGTCCCGGAGGACTTCTCCGTCCCGGACGAGGACGGCCGCAACGGCTACCAGATCTTCTGTGTCACCGAGGCGGGCCGCGTCGGCATCAGCTATTTCCACCCGCGACTTGTGCGCGGCCGTATCGAGGGCGCCCGCCAGCCCATCAGGAATGCCTGACCCACACGTTCGGCTCGACGTAGACGGCGTGGTCGTGCTCGGGGACGCACCGCACCGGCACGAGCGCTCCGGGGACGTCCACCTGTCCGGGGGCGTCGAAGGGCAGGCCGGTCCAGGCGCGCCACTGGGCGAGGGAGCCGGTCACCGTCATCGAGGCGGGTGCGATCGTATCGACGGTGCCGCCCGCCCGGACGTGCACGCGCAGCCAGGGGTCGGCGGGCAGACCGTCCTCTCGGACGCGGCGGGCGTACTCGTCCATCGGCGTCCGCGGCTCCAGGTGCTTGCGTGTGGGACGGATAGGCGCGACCAGCCCCCCGACGCGGGCGGCGTTCTCCCGCATAGCCTGGAGCATCGTCCCAGATAGGCCCTGCCCCTGGCAGTCGGGGCGGACGGCGATCTCGATCGCGCTGACCGTGTCCGGCGCTGTGTGCTCGCGGTGGTCTGCGAAGGCCCAGACGAGCGCCTGGTCCCAGCCGGTGCCGGGCAGCGCGCCACGTCCGGGCACGTCCAGCGCGAAGGGGACGCTGTGCGCGCGCGCCACGACCTCGTCCGCCTCGTTCGTGGCGACGAGGGTGAACGCGGGGAACGTCCTGGCGAGTGCCCCGAAGTACGCCTGCGCCACAAGGTCGCGCGTGACGAACTCCGGCCACGCGTCCGGCATGCTCCACACCGCGCCGGCCAGCTCGGGCCGCTCCGCCAAGGTCGTAATCACCATGCGGCGCAAACTACAGGGAGGACCTGAGCAGGCCGGCCGCCTCCCCTTCCAGCGTTGTTGATGGGTGCTTGGCCTGCGAGTGCGGTGCGGCAGCGGCGCTCGCCATGGACATCGAGGCGGTCGCCCGAGTCCAGGGCCGCCATCGGACGGGTCCGCGCCGGCGCCCGCGCGTCCACTGCGGTTCCAGGACTTGACGCTAGAAAGGCAGATGATTCGGGAGAATGGGCAATACCTGGCGTCGCCGCCGCAGCGCCTCTAGGTTGCAAGGAGATTTCGACGGGAGACCTTGCGAATGGACAGAGGGCTGGACCAGACCGATTGGCGCATCATCGCCGAGTTGCAGCGCGATGGGCGCCTGTCGTTCAACCGTCTCGCCACCCGCGTCAACCTCTCCTCCCCCGCCGTCGCCGAGCGCGTCCGGCGCCTGGAGGAGGCCGGGGTGATCACCGGCTACCAGGCGCGGATCGACCCGGCGCGGGTCGGGCAGCCGCTGACCGCGTTCGTCCAGATGCGCTGCGCCCTCGGCCGCTGCCTGCTGAAGACCACCGCCGCCGAGGAGCTCCCCGAGGTCACCGAGATCCACAAGCTCAGCGGCAGCTGGTGCTCGATGCTGAAGGTCCGGGTCGTCTCGATGCCGCACCTGGAGGGGCTGCTCGAACGGCTCGGCGAGCACGGCGAGATGAACTCCCACATCGTCCTGTCGACCGCCTACGAGGGACGCCCCGTCGAGCCGCCGGCCCCGGGCACCCGCACGGTCACCGCGTCCGAGGGCTGGACGCGCTGAGGTCCGGCGCCACACGCAACCCGCCCGACCGCAACCCGCCCGGTCGCAGCGCGTCCAGGCCCGCCGACGCGGCGTCGTCGGCGGGCAGGTAGGCGATCAGGCGCTGGTCGTCGGAGATCGGCAGCCCCAGGGTCTCGAAGGCCAGCCGCAGTTCCCCCACCTCGGGGTGGACGAACCGCTCGACGCCCGCGCTCCTCGGCAGCCGCGCCCCCGCCTTCGCGCGCTCGGCGAACGGGGCGCCCGCGGTCACCACCAGCTCGTCCACGAGATGCGCCAGGTGCGGGTCGCCCTCGGCCGAACCCGCCCGCAGGCCCGCCGCGCGCTCGTCCGCGACGCGCTCCCAGTCCGGGTAGGCGGCCTTGGCCCGCGCGTCCGTGAACGTGAACCGCACGAGGTTCGGCGGACGTCCGTCGAGGAGCCCGGCGGGTCCGGCGAGCCGCTCGTAGCCGTCCGTCCAGGCGAGGACGTCGAACAGCCGGTTGACCAGGATCGCGGGCGTCGGCTCCAGCCGTCCCAGCAGGGTCAGCACGGTCGGCCGCACGGACTCGGCGGGCGGTGCGCCGCACAGCGTCCCGTCGCCCGCCTTGGACATGATGCGCAGGTGCAGCCGCTCCTCGACGGGCAGCCGCAGCGCGTCGGCGAGTGCGCCCAGCACCGCCGGCGACGGACGCCGGTCGCGTCCCTGCTCCAGCCGCGTCAGGTACTCGACGCTGACCCCGGCGAGCGTGGCGAGCTCCGACCGGCGCAGCCCCGGCGTCCGGCGGCGCCGCCCCTCGGGCAGCCCGACCTCCGCCGGCGTGACGGTCTCGCGGCATCGGCGCAGGAACGCCCCCAGCTCGTTGTCGCTCACGTCCCGAATGTACCGGCCCCCGGCGCCCGGATCGTGGCCCTCCGAGGGCCCGTCTAAGCGCGGCCTCCCTGTCCGGCGGCCGTCCTGCCAGGTTGGAGACGCCTACCGAAGGAGAACACCATGGCGCTCAACCTCGTCGTCATCATCGGCAGCGTCCGCGAGGGCCGCTACGGCCCGCGCATCGCGGACTGGTTCACCGGCCACGCCCGCCGGCACGGCGCGTTCGACGTGGACCTCATCGACCCCGCCGGCGTCGACCTGCCTGCCGCGCTCCCCGCAGACCCGCAGGACCTCCTCGCCACCGACCGCCGCCCGCCCGCGCTCGCCGCCCTCGCCCGCACGCTCCGCGACGCGGACGCGTTCGTCGTCGTGACCCCCGAGTACAACCACAGCTATCCGGCGCCGCTCAAGCACCTGATCGACTGGCACTGCACCGAATGGCAGGCCAAGCCCGTCGGCTTCGTCTCCTACGGCGGCATGGGCGGCGGCCTGCGCGCCGTCGAGCACCTCCGCCAGGTGTTCATCGAGCTGCACGCCGCCCCCGTCCGCGACCTGATCAGCTTCGACGGCCACTGGACGCGCTTCGGCGCCGACGGAACCCTCACCGACCCCGAAGGCCCCGACACCGCCGCCAAGACCCTCCTCGACCAGCTCGACTGGTGGGCCACCGCCCTCCACGACGCCCGCTGCACAACCCCCTACACCCCGTCCTGACCCTCCGGGACTAGGGCGTTCGGCCGCCCATTTCGAATGGCGTCACGTAGGCGTCGACCGCTGGGATCTGCGAGTGGACGGCTCCGCGCGGATATCGCGTTCCTTTTCCGTCGAGTACGGGGCATGATGTGGCAATGGCATGGACCGCGCCTCAGATCACTCGTGATCTCAAGCCACTCACCACGCCCACGGGCGACGAGCGCACACTCATGGACGGGTGGCTCGACGTCCAGCGGGAGATCCTGCTGTGGAAGTGCGGCGGGCTCACGGCCGAACAACTCGCGCTCCAACCCATAGAACCGTCGAACCTTTCCCTGCTCGGCCTCGTCCGGCACCTGGCGGAGGTCGAAAGGGACTGGTTCCGCACGAGATTCGCCGGCGAACAGGTCGGCTACCTTTATTGCACCGACGACGACCTCACCGCGGAGTTCGACCTGGAGACCGCCGACGCGGAAAGGGACCTCGCCGTCTACCGGCGCGAGGTCGAACTGTGCCGCCAGGTGACGTCCCGCCATTCGCTCGACACGACGTACATGGACCCGAACCGCAAGGTCGAGATGAGCCTCCGGTGGGTCTACACCGCGATGCTCCAGGAGTACGCGCGCCACAACGGCCACGCCGACCTCCTCCGCGAACGCATCGACGGCGCCACGGGACATTAGTCTGCGGGACGAGGCGGCTCGCGCCGGCCACTGAGCTGGAAGGTCGGAGAGTTCCACCCATTCAACCCACCGGTCGGCCACCACCGCGTCCCGCAGTGAGAGCGGGGCAGGCCCGATCACCAAGTCCGCCAACACCACCTGCGCCATGTGCAGCACTGCCCCACGCTTGTCTCGGCTCTTCCTGGCGTTCGGGGCGTCAACCCAGCGCTCAGCGCATCACAGCCAAGCGCGGCGCGAACAGCCAAGCACAGCGCGCCCGGCGCTGGACAGGCATGCGTGGCGCTGGAGAGACAGTCCCGGCGCTGAAGAGACAGGCCCAGTGCTGGACGGGCCCGCGTGGCGTGCGCGACGCCCTGCAGATCGAGTGGGTGACGCCTTGCAGGTCGGTCGGACGGCGGGCAGCGCGCTTGGCGGCGCACGGCGTGGGTTGGGCTCGATGGGAGGACGGCCCCATCGGCCGATATGCGCGCATCGCCGGAATGCCGGTATGCGGCCTCTAGCGATTCCGGGGACCCGTCCCGGGATCGGCGACGAACACTTGGGTGATGGTCCGTGTTCGCTCCGCAAGAGGAAGAGACCACGATGGATCACCCCACGTACGCCGCGCCGAGGCCCGTGTCCCCGGCCGGGCCCCACGACCGGTTGGCCGTCGCGCTCGCCAACGCCTCCTTCCTGGGTGTCGGCTACCTGATGCTGCGACGGCGCAAGCTCGCCGTCGCCACCGGCCTGGTCACCCTCGTGCTCGTCACGCTTCTCGCCTCGGTCGCCCAATCGGTGTGGTTCGAGGTCGTTGTGCTCCTGTGGTGGGCGGCTCTCATCGCGCATGGGTGGCTTCTGGCGGGTGAGCGTGTTCCTCAAGCCGCGATGCGCAGGCAACGCCTGATCGCACTCAGCGTCACGGTTCCGGTGCTGCTGGTCGTGGGACTCCTGCGATTCGACGCCTCCAGGATCGAGGGGTCGGTCACCGAGGCCCGCCAAAAGGGTGACTGCCCGCGGGTGTCGAAAGCTCAGGACGAGGTCTGGCTCGGTCATCGCGTGGTCGCCGCCCCGCCGACCGCCCACGGCGACCAGACCGTCCGGGCGTGCAAGCGGCTGCGGACGGCCGACAGCAGTCTCACCACCGGGCTGACCGGTGACGCCGCTGCGCTGAAGGCGGGCTTCGACACTCTCGCCTCGGTCCTCGCCGAACCAGGCCACAAGAGGATGGTCGAGGTGACCTTGAACAGGTTCTTGGGCGGCCTTCCTGGCAAGAATCCTTGCCACACCGCCGCGGTCACGGATTGGCTTCGCCAACGGCCGGCGAGCCACAACGCACTGGACCGATCCGCCGACGTGGCTGCGCGAACCGCGCCCGCGGCCCTCGTCGGATGCGGTGACGAGCTCATGGCCACCGAGCAGCAGGAAGGGGCACGGACGCGCTATCAGCAGTTACTCGACCAGTATCCCAGCGACGGACTCGCGGCAAAGGCCCGCACAGGAGTCAGGGAAGCCACGCTGGCCATCGAGCTGGCGAACGTCCGCAGCCTTCTTGAGGACTCGGACGGCACGCAACCCGAGTACTGCTCCAGCCCCGCGAAGTACAGCGGTGCCGCCCCTTACGGCAAGGGAACCAATCGCGCTCTCTTCTACGGCAACGACAAGTACACGAACAAGCTCCCCGCCAGGTGGCGGACCACCGACCCCGCCAAAGCCGTGCTGGTGGTCTGTGCGGACGACCGGGAGTACGGAGCCCGCGTCCAGACCTGCCTGTACACGAACAAGTATGTCCGTTCTCCTAAACCCGTGACCTTCCGCAAGATCGCGATTCCCGTGAAGGTCTACGAGCTGCGGACCGGCAAGCGCGTGGTCGACACCAAGGTGCAGATCGACGGCACGAGCTGCCCCAGCGTCCTGCATTACACCGCTTACGTCGACAGAACCCCGCCATCGAAGGTCTACGTCACCGCGTCCGACGCCGACGTGCGTGCCGCCTTCAGCTCACTGATCATCCGATGACCACCCGCCTTGGCCCACCAAGCCGACCCACACCAGACTGGCTGAGCCGCCACACCACACTGCCGCACCGCACCGAACTTCCCCTCGTAGGCCAGGCCGCGCCACTGCTTGAACATGTTGATGCAGCGTCCGACGGTGTTGCCTTGCTTGTAGAGCTCGGCGTCGTGGCTGACCGGACGGCCACCGGAACGTCCCTTCCTCTTGCGGTTGGCGACCTCGTCGGCTTTTCTGGAATCACCGCCTTGGTGTGACGTCGCCGCAGGTAGGAGCGGTTAGCGCGAGAGGAAAAGGCATTGTCGCCAGCAGTGGCTCCAGGCCAGGTGCGGGGACGACCGACCGGCCCCAGAGCAGCGGCCTTCAGCCGGACCTTGCGACGCAAGGCGTATCCGGCGCCGTCGCTCCTGCTCGCGGTCGACCGATCCTCTGGCCGGTTGCGGCCTGCTGGTTCACAGGCCCGGTTTGCCCCTCTGGTGTAGCCCCTTTTCCTCGGTCGCGACCTGCTCCAACTCCTCCAGCCGTTGGGGCACCATCACCATCCCGGCGGCATGGTGATGCGCGCGAGACAGCATGAAGTCCACACTGACCAGGCCCAGGTCGACCTCGTTACGGGCCACCGCCTCACTGATCGCCACGTTCTCAGAGGCGCCCGTGGCCCTTGAGGCGGCGGTAGGACGTGCCGATCGCTCCCGCGCGACCTCGAACGCCGGGGACGTCGTTCTCGGCGAGGCGTTCATCATGGAGGACAATAGGGTCGTCACTGTCGAGTTGATCAGCGGCTATCTGCGTCTGACCATGCCAGAGGAGATCCGCATGTACGGCGAAGCCTGGGACCGGCTGCTGTGGTGGGCTGAGGCCGCGAGCTTCTGATCGGTTTCTTAATCGGTTTGTCAACGCCGACGGATCATGCGGCTTGTTGGGCTGGCGAGGTGAGTTACTAACAGCGCTGGTCGCGCGTTAGGACCCAGAGGACGTTGACGCGAAGTCTGGTGAGCGCCTGAACTGCCTGAGGGCGCCATTTACCTTCACCGCGTTTTCGATCCTAGAGACGCCGAGGCTCTTCGTTGCAGCGCACACTGATCACTGCTGACATGTAGAAATCTGGTAAAACTACGGAACCTCGACGTCTGCGATGAAGGTAATAATCTCTTCGACCGGGAGGCGGTATGCGGGTTTGAAATCGGTGCCTTTGGTGTAGGCCACGGGTATCAGGGCCACTTGCTGAACCGTGTCGTACGGAATATTGAGGATTGCGGCGGCTTCTTTCTCATGGCGCAGGTGCAGTGTCGTCCAGGTGGTCCCCAGGCCGCGCGATCGGGCAGCGAGGCAGAAGCTCCATGCGGCCGGGACGGCGGATCCCCACAGTACGGCCTGGGCTTCGCGGGATCGCTCGTCGCCGGGGTCGACCTGCTGGCAGGGGATCACCAGGACTGGCACACGGTGCAGGTTCTCGCACAGATGGTCTGTGGAGGTCTCGATCCGTTGTTGAGCATCGTCCCAGGCGGTGTCTCCGGTGAGGAGATTGCCGGCGCGAAAGTCGCCTTTTGCGTAGTCAGCATAAGATCGGCGGTACAGTTCGGCAAGTCGCGCGCGGATATGCGGTTCTTGAACGATGAGGAATCGGGTGCGTTGGGCGTTGCAGGAGTTTGGCGCCTGGATCGCGAGTTGAATGCACTCCACTAGCAGTTCACGGGGAACGGGTCGATCGAGGTCGAGTCGCTTTCGAACCGACCGGGTCGTTGACAGGAGTTCATCGACGGTGAGAGCGAGTTCGGTGGTCATTTCGTTCCCTGATCAGGCAGTGGGTTCGGTTCGTTTGATCCAGGTGGACTGGACTCTGGGGCTCGGTGTCAGGCGGAGCGCACGTCTTCTCCTATCCGGGCGCAGGCGGTGATGGCCTCTCCGACGCTGTAATGGCCGCGGTGGAAGATGGTGTGGGCCAGGGCGTAGCTGGCTGCGGTCCGGGACAGGACCTCGACCATGTCCTCGGGGGAGCCGCAACCGCCGGAGGCGATGACCGGGACACAGGCCCTTTGCGTAACCGCGTCGGTAAGGGGCAGGTCGTAGCCGCCGGTGGTGTCGCCTTCGCGTGCCAGGCTGTTGGGCAGGACAGCGCCGACTCCCAGATCGCAGACTCGGCGAGTCCAGGTCAGGAGGTCGATGCCGGTCGGGGTCTTGCCGCCGCGGATGTAGACCTCCCAGCGGTCGGCGTTGCGGAGGGTGTTGGCCACCGCGAGGATGCGTTCTCCGCCGTGTCTGGACACGGCTCGTGCCACCAGTTCGGGGGCCTGGACGGTGGTGGTGCTGAGGGAGACGGCGGCGGCGCCGGCTTCGAGCAGGGCGTCGATGTCGTGGTCGTCGCGTGCGGACCCGTTGGCGACCGAGACCAGGAGTGATCCGCCTCCCGTGCTGAGCCGGTGCACAAGCGGCAAGATCGTGGCGCTGTCCTCCCAGCTGTTCTGAATGTCCAGGAAAATCTTGTCGGCGCCCTCATCTCGGTACAAGTCGAGGATCTGGATCGGGTCGTTGCTGGTGTTGCCCTGGGGGCAGGTGGCGGCGGTCGAGGCTTTGCTGTGGTCGATGTCCAGGCAGGGGATGACGGGCGGGTGGTCATCGTTCGACCAGGTGATCGGGTTCATGGGCTTCCTTCGGTGACGGGCGTCTGAGCGACGGCGGTCCGATCGGGTTCGGGCGGGGTGTCGGTGAGGAGGGCGTGCAGGCGTCGGGTACTCGGGGCGAGGACCCGGGCGATGTCGGCAGCGCTGCGGACGGCTGTCTCCTGGCAGTCCAGGTCGCTGACGTAGTGGCCAGCGAACCACAGGCCGTCTCGTCCTTGGTGCTTGGCCAGGGCGCGATGGCCCCGGACAGCGCTGGCGTCGGGGAGCATCTGGGTGAAGTGCGCGATGGCCAGGAGTCGCTCGGGCAGGTAGGTGCGGTGAGTGAGTTGGCTTTTGAACAAGTCGGCACCGTTGATGGGGCGGTACCAGGCGCTGGATGTGGCGAAGTCGCCGTTCACGATGAGGTTGGAGGTGGACCAGTGGCTGCGGGTGGCGGGCATGTAGCAGGGGTCTTGGTGGACTCCGGTGGTGCACGGCAAGTATCGGTAGTGCGCCAGTGCTCGGTTCAGTTCCGCCGTGCCGGCCAGTTGGCGTGTCAGTGGCAGTCCTGCTGGCGGAGGGACCGCCATCACTACGTGGTCGGCGTGGTAGGTTTCGCCGCCGTCAATGGTCAGCGCGTAAGCGTCGCTCCGCTTGGCGATCGTGACGACTCGGGCGGCGACTCGGAGGCGGGCGTGCTGCAGGTCTGCGGCCAGCGACTGGATGAGTGTGTGGAGTCCGCCGTCGAGGTTCTGCCAGGTCGGGGCCTGCCCCGCCGGCGGAGCCGGGCTGCGGGTGAAGATGGCGGTGGCCGCTCTGGCGGATACTTCTTGGACCTGCTGCATGCTGCAGCCGTACAGGGCTGCGGGCTGGGCGTACAGGACGGTGCGTTTGAGTCGGGGCTCGATTGGCAGAGGCTCGACCAGGTCAGCGTAGGGGGTCTCCCAAGAGACGTCGTCGGCCTCCCAGGCCATTGCACGTTGGACGAGCGCGCCCACCGCCTCCCAGGCTGCCCCCAGGATCGCGGCGCGGCCCGCATGGGGGGTGACCAGGATCGGTCGCGGGGTGCCGGTGGTGCTGATCGTCTGGGTCATGGCGACGTCGATCAGCCGCTCGTTCAGGTCCAGCAGGTCCAGCAGGCGAGCGTGCAGGGGGAAGATCTCGGTGGAGAAGTCCTGGGCGCCCAGGTCGACCGAGCGGAAGGCGCTCCGGTGCCGGACGGAGACGGAGGCCACATGTCCGCCCAGGCGTTCGCGAGCTTCCAGCAGAGTGACGTCGTGGGTCGATTCCAACAGCCAGGCGGCGGTCAGCCCGGCCAGTCCTCCGCCGATGATGGCGATGCGCATGGCATGAACTCCCTAGGGCCCAACGGGCGCGCCCGGTCACCGAGCGGCGATCGATTCCCACAGCAGGCCGAGCTGCTGCTCCATCAGGCGCGCCGCGGCCAGCGCCGAGTCTGGGTCGTCGCCGCGTTTCAGTGCGTCCTGGAGTACTTCCCGGGTGCTGGTGTAGAAGGCGCTGGCGTCGCCGGGCCGGAAGTAGTCCACGACGTCGGCCGGCAGGTCGATGCCGTGCCGGTCGGCGCTTTCGGTGAGGGCGGCGCCTCCTTCGAAGTAGGAGTCCATGTCGGCTAGCAGTGCCATGCCTACCTCGGCCTGTGTCCCGTGCAGGCCGAGCCAGGACACGTACCCGTTGAAGCCCTGCTCAGCCGGGGGGCCGAACCGTCTGGTCGTCTCTTCAAGGCTCATGCCCAGGCTGTCGGCGCACCGGTGCAGCTTCGGGCCGGCTTGGACGACCAGGTCGATGAAGGAGGTGAACAGGGTCACGGCGGGGCGGTGGGGGAATCGATTGAGCAGCAGGGCGTAGGCGGCCAGTTCGGCGCGATGAGTCTGCAGTTCGGCGGCGACCAGGCGGCGGACGTGTTCGAGCTTGAGCGCGTCGGAGGCGGCCAGTTCGGCGAAGGCGTTGCGGACCGGGTGATCGGCCTGTGCCTGACGCCAACGATCTATCAGTTGTCCGACGGGCTGGACATCAGTGGTGGTCATGGTCGTTCACTCCGTGAGGTCGACAGGACGGACCGGCGCGCAAGTGCGAGTTGCGCGGGGGCGATGACATGCCCGGCCTCCATGGACCGGATGTAGGCGTCCAGCAGAGGCTGGTCGGCGAATGGGCAGGTGAGACCGCTGCGCCGCAGGGCGTGGTCGATGCGGGCCGTGGGGAGCGGCAGCGTTCCGGGCGGCTGTCCGAGCACCATGCGGGTGCGAGAGGGGCCGGGAGAGTCGTCCTGGTGGACCAGCAGCGGCAGGAACGGCACGGTCGGATGGGCGGGATTGTGGCGAGCCAGGTGCTCCAGCGCCTGATTCCATCGATGCGCGGGAACCTGGCGGATTCGATGTCCATGAGCGCGAAGGCGGTCGACCATGGTCGCCAGTCGGGCGGGCCGGGGATTGGCCAGGTGATACACCCCGCCGCCAGCGGGAGCGGCGATGCGGCCCTCGCCGTCGGTGCCGATGGTGCCGGCGGTGATGGTACTGAGATGGACGATGGCACGCGCGACGTAGTCGACGGGGACCATGTTTAGCTGCACGTCCAGATCAGGGGCCAGTTGCAGATCGGTGATCGCGGTGAACAGGGCGCAGAAAGCCGACGGCGTGTTCCAAACGCCGGTGTGCGTACTGGCGGTGATCTCCGCAGGCCGGTGGACGGTCAGCCGCAGCCCCGCGCGGACGCCCCGGTGCAACAGCTTCTCAGCGACCCACTTGCTCTGGGCGTAGCCAGTCTGGAGGCGCCCGCCGTGCGGCAGCGCGGTCTCCTCGCTGATTGGCGCGTCGTCGGTATCCGCGGCGCCGATCACCCCCAGGGTGGCAACGTGGTGCATCGGAATGTCGCGAGCGACGGCCAACTCCGCCAGAACCCGGGTTCCCCCAACGTTGATCCGGCACAGCTGTCGATAGGGCAGGGCCAGACTCACCCGGGCACCGCAGTGCACGATCAGATCGCTGCGTTCGCCGAGGTCGGCGAACATCGATGCTGGCAGTCCCAAGCGCGGCTGAGCCAGATCGCCGAGGACCGTGACCACGCGGGTATGATCAATTGGTTCCAGATGGTAGCGAGCCAGGGCTCGGTCGATCCTGTCCCTGGCGGCCTGGTCGTCATCGGCTCGGACCAATGCGCACACCGTCACCGAAGTGCGGTCCAGCAGTTCCCGCAGCAGATGCGCTCCCAGAAAGCCGGTGGCCCCAGTCAGAAGCACCGTGCCGATCCGCCTGCCGGTCGGTTTCGACCGGGACGTACCGGCAGTCGACTCGACTGTCCCGCGCGGGTAGTGGACGGCTGGTGCGACCGCAGTCTCCGGCCAACGTGCATCGGCCTGCCATGACTCTCTCTCCTCCGATGGATTCGTATCCGCTCGGCCGGCATCAACCGCTTCGAGGCCACCTGCGTCGGCGGCGTGCTCGACGGCCGTTGTGAACGCCCGAAGGGTCGGGTCAGCCAACAGCTTCTTGATCAGCTGCTGATGGCAACGGACAGACAGCTCCAGCTCCGCGATGACTTCGGCGACCATCCGGGAGGCCAGCAGCGAGGTGCCTCCGGCGTCGAAGAACTCCTCGGCGTTGGCGGCCGGTGTTCGCAGCGTCGTCGTCCATGCCCGGGCCACCGTCTCCCGGACCGAGCGTTCCTGCTCCGGGTCGGTGACGCGAGCCGGAGCGGACCCGTGCGCGGCCAGGCGACCGAGTTCCGCACGGTCGATCTTGCCGATGGAACCGATCGGGAAACGCTCCAGCGACCTGATCACCTCGGGAATCATGTACGCGGGGAGCAACTGCGCCAGTTCCCGGCGCACCTCCTGCTCATGCGTGCGGGCTCCTGCCCTGTAGATGACGAAGGCGACGAGGCGAGTGCTCAGATCATCGCGTTGGGCGACCACGGCCGCCTCGGCGACATCACGACAGCGGGTGAGCGCCCGCTCCACCTCGGGGATCTCGACGCGGAACCCCCGCACTTTCACTTGATCGTCGACACGCCCACAAAACTGAAGCGGTCCGCCGGGCAACCGCCGTACCAGATCACCCGTCCGGTAGAGTCGGACCTCTTCGGCTTCGATCTTCAACCGGACGAACCGTTTCGCGGTCTCTTGCGGATTGTTCAAGTATCCGGCGGCCACACCCCCTCCCCCCAGATACAGTTCCCCC
>NZ_SMKU01000252.1 GCF_004349215.1 Actinomadura rubrisoli
CGGCGGCGCGCAGGGCCGTGACGGCGGCGCGGATGGCGGGGCGGCGGGCGGCCTCCTCGCGCCAGAGGGCGTAGACGCGGCGGTGCAGCGGCTCGGCCAGCGGGACGATCGCCACGTCCGGGGGCACGTCGCAGCGGCCGAGGCGCGGCAGGATGGCGTTGCCGAGGTCGGCGCCGACCAGCGCCAGCTGCGACGCGAACTCGTAGGCCATGTGGTCGATGCGGGGCTCGCTGTCGATGGCGCGCAGCGTCCGCAGGAGCCAGTCGCAGCAGATGCTGTCGGGCGAGGAGCTGATCCACGGGTCGCCGGCCAGCTCCTTCAGCTCGACAGTCGCGCGGGCGGCGAGGGGATGGCGCGACGACAGCGCCACGTCGGCGACGTCGTCGCAGATGACGCCCTTGTGCAGGCCCTCGGGCAGCGGCAGCGGCTCGTTGTTCCAGTCCTGGACGACGGCCATGTCGAGGTCGCCGCGCGAGACCAGCGGCATGCTCTGCATCGGGTCCTCCTCGCGGAGCAGGACCCGCAGGTCGGGATGGTCGGTGCGCAGCCGCAGCAGCGCGGCGGGCATGAGCCCGCGTATGGCGGTGGGGAACGCCGAGATCGACAGCTGCCCGACGACGGAGCCTCGGTGGGCCTCCAGGTCGGCCTGCGCCTGCTCGACGAGCGAGAGGATCCGCTCGGCGTGCGCGACGAGCAGCTCGGCGGCGTCGGTGAGGCGGACGCCGCGCCCGTTGCGTTCGAGGAGCTTCTGGCCTGTCTCCCTTTCCAGCTTGGCGAGCTGCTGCGAGACGGCGGAGGTGGTCACGTGGAGCACGTCGGCGGCGGCGCTGACCGAACCATAGGTCGCGACGGAGTGCAGGGCGCGCAGCCGTTCCAGATCGAGCATGAAGCAATGCTAAAACGATGTGTCAAGTAGTTCTAGCTTGTCCTAAAACAAACTGGTGGCGACGATCACAGGATGAGACCGCGCCACGTTCTGCTGGCCACCCTGATCGCCGCGATCTGGGGATTCAACTTCGTGCCCATCAAGGTGGCGCTGGACGACTTCTCCCCGCTGCTGCTCGCCGCCGTGCGCTTCACGGCGGCGGCGCTGCCCGCCGTGTTCTTCGTCCGCCGCCCGCCCGTCCCGGTGCGCTGGCTGTGGCTGATCGGCGTCCCGCTCGGGGTGGGGCAGTTCGCGCTGCTGTTCATCGGTATCCGGATGGGGATGCCCGCAGGGCTGGCGTCGGTGGTGCTCCAGATCCAGGCGATCTTCACGGCGCTGTTCGCCGGGGTGCTGCTGCGCGAGCGGCTGACCGGGCGGCAGATCGCCGGCATGGTCATCGCGTTCGCGGGCGTCGCCCTCCTCGCCGCCGCCCAGGCGGAGGGCGGCGGCACCGTGACCGGGTTCCTGGTCTGCCTGGCGGGCGCCGCGAGCTGGGGCCTGGCCAACATCGGCATGCGCCGGATGAACCAGGAGGCGGGAGAGCCCGTCGACGCGTTCGGGTTCATGGTGTGGATGTCGCTGATCCCGCCCGTCCCGCTGTTCGCGCTGTCGCTGGTCTTCGAGGGCCCCGGGGCGGTCCCGGACGCGGTGGACCGGCTGTCGTTCGCCGGCGTCGCCTCGGTGGCGTACATCGCCTACCTCTCCACGCTCGTCGGCTTCGGCGTGTGGGGCTGGCTGATGCGCCGGTACGAGGCGAGCACGGTCGCGATGTACTCGCTGCTCGTCCCGCCGTTCGGGCTGGCCTCGGCCGCCCTGCTGCTCGACGAGCCCGTCGACGGGACGCGGCTGCTCGGCGCGGCCCTGATCATCTCCGGCGTCGCCGCGGGCAGCATTCGGCGGCGGCCCCGCGTCCCCATCGAGATCCCTCCCGCTCCAGAGCCCGTCCAGACGAGGTGAGACCATGCGCGGAATCCACGCGTCCCTGGTGACGCCGTTCACCCGCTCCGGGGAGGTGGACGCCAAGTCGCTCGAACGGCTCGCCGCCCGCTGCCTGGACGGCGGCGCGGCCGGGCTGGTCGCGCTCGGCACCACCGGCGAGGCGGCCCTGCTGAGCCCGGCCGAGCAGCGGACGGTGCTGGAGGTGTGCCGCGCCGTCTCGATCGAGCACGGGACGCCGCTGACCGTCGGCGCCGGGACGATGGGCACCGAGGACTCGATCCGGCAGGCCCGCGAGCGAGCGCCGCTGGCCGACGCGCTGCTCGTCGTCGTCCCGTACTACCTGCGCCCCTCGGACGAGGGGGTCGTCGACCACTTCGCGGCGATCGGCGCCGCCGTGGACGTGCCGCTCGTCCCGTACAACGTCCCGTACCGGACGGGGAAGCACCTGTCCGCCGCCGCCCTGGTCCGGCTGCTGTCCCTCGACTGCGTCGTCGGCGTCAAGCACTGCGCGGGCGCCATCGACCAGGACACGCTGGCGCTGATGGCGGCCGGGACCGGCAAGGCGGTCCTGTGCGGGGACGACGCCTACGTCTACCCGATGCTCCAGCTCGGCGCGTGCGGGGGCATCGCCGCGTCCGCCTGCCTGGCGCCGGAGGGCTACGCCGCGATGGCCGAGGCCGTCCGCACCGGCAACGCGGCGCGGGGGCTCGCCTTCCACAACGCCCTGTTCCCGCTGGCCGAGGCGCTCTTCGCCGAGCCGTCGCCCGCCGTCCTCAAGGCGTGCCTGGCCGAGGCGGGCGTGATCGACGAGCCGTCGGTGCGCGCTCCGCTCCACGCTCCCGGCCGGGAGTCCGTCGGCAGGGCGCTGAAGGCGTTCCGCGCCCTGCCCGACTGATCGGCCAGGTGATCGCTCAGGACGGCTGGGCGATGGCCCGGGCGGCGGCGCGGGCGGCGTGCGGAAGGGCGTCCAGGATGCGGTTCAGCGCCGCCTCGTCGTGGGCGGCGGACAGGAACCACACCTCGTACGCCGACGGCGGCAGGTAGACGCCGTGGTCGAGCGCGGCGTGGAAGAACGCGGCGTAGGCGGCGGAGTTCTGGCGCTGCGCGGCCGCGAAGTCGCCCACGGCCTCGTCCGTGAAGAAGACCGAGAAGAGGCTGCCCGCGTTCTGGAGCCGGTGCGGGACACCCTCCTTCGCCAGCGCCTCGGACGCGGCCTTGGACACGATCTCCGCCGACCGGTCGATCGCCGCGTACACCTCGTCGGTGGCGCCGCGCAGGGTGGCGAGGCCGGCGGCGGTGGCGAGCGGGTTCCCCGACAGGGTGCCCGCCTGGTAGACGGGCCCGGCGGGGGCGAGGCGGTCCATGATGTCGGCGCGTCCGCCGAACGCGGCGGCGGGCAGCCCGCCGCCCATCACCTTGCCGTAGGTCACCAGGTCGCCCGCCACGCCCTCGATCCCGTACCAGCCGGACCTGGACGCCCGGAAGCCGGTGAGGACCTCGTCGAGGACGAGCAGGGCGCCGCTGCGCTCGCAGAGCCGCTTCAGCAGCGCGTTGAAGCCGGGCAGCGGCGGCACCACGCCCATGTTGCACGGCACCGCCTCGCTGATCACGCAGGCGATCTCGTGGCCGTGCTCGTGGAACGCCAGCTCCACCGCGGCGACGTCGTTGTAGGGCAGGACGAGCGTGTCGGCGGTGGTGGCCCCGGTGACGCCGGGGGTGTCGGGCAGGCCGAAGGTGGCGACGCCGGAGCCCGCCGCGGCGAGCAGCGAGTCGACGTGCCCGTGGTAGCAGCCGGCGAACTTCACGATCGTCGAGCGTCCGGTGAACCCGCGGGCCAGCCGGATCGCCGACATCGTCGCCTCGGTCCCGGAGTTGACCAGCCGGACCTTCTCGGCCGGGGTCCGGGCCACGATCTCCTCGGCGAGCTCCACCTCGCCGGGCGTCGGCGCCCCGTAGGACGTGCCGCGGCCCGCCGCCTCCCGCACCGCCTCCACGACGGCCGGGTGGGCGTGCCCGAGGATCATGGGCCCCCAGGAGCACACCAGGTCGACGTACTCGTTGCCGTCGACGTCGGTGAGATGGGGGCCGCGCGCCGAGGCCATGAAGCGGGGCGTGCCGCCGACGGCGCCGAAGGCGCGGACCGGCGAGTTCACCCCTCCGGGGACGACCCGGCCGGCACGGTCGAACAACTGCTGGGAGCGATCGGTTCCAGTCACGGTCCCAGTCTCTCAGTTGCAGTTCGGCGACTGCCCTTGACCTGGCCGGGTACGGGCCGATATTCCACCAAGTACGACATTGGCGTCCCGGTCGGAAACTCCACGGGCGTCCCTGACTCTCACCGGCGTCGGCCGTATCGGAGGGATGGCTTTCAACGTGGTTGACGGCTGGACGGTCCCGGGCTTCACCCACGAGCGGGAGCTCAGCGGCGGCGCCACGGGCCGGGTGGTGCTGGCGGTGGACGACATGACCAGCACGAAGGTCGCGATCAAGTACCTCGACGGCAGGCTCGGCGCCGACGAGGCGTTCCTGGCGCGCTTCCGGGCGGCCGCGCGGAACCTGTCCCAGCTTGAGGATCCCAACGTGGTCGACTTCTACGACTTCGTGGAGACCCCGGACGGCGCGGCGATCGTGATGGAGCGCGTCGACGGCGTCGGCCTGCGGCGGGTGCTGGCCGCGCAGGGCCCCACCGGCCCCCTGGCGGCCCTGTCCATGCTGGGCGGGGTCCTGCTCGGGCTCGCGGCGGCGCACGCGCAGGACGTCGTGCACGGCGCGGTGCGTCCGGCGAACGTCCTGGTGGACCGGGACGGCAACGCGCGGCTGGCCGACTTCGCGACGGTGCCCGCGGGCACCGAGGCGCAGTCCGGGCCCGCGTACGCGGCGCCGGAGCTGTGGGACGGCGCGCCCGCGAGCGTCGCCGGCGACCTGTACGCCGCGACCGCGGTCTTCTTCGAGTGCCTGACCGGGCGGCCGCCGTTCGCCGGCCGGAACATGGCGAAGCAGCACCGCGAGGCGCCGATCCCGGCCGAGGAGGTGCCGGGCCCGCTGCGCGGCCTCATCGCGCGGGGGCTGGCCAAGGACCCGGAGGAGCGCCCGAAGTCGGCGGCCGACTTCCTCGCCGCGGTCGAGGACGCGGCGGTCTCGGCGTACGGGCCGTCCTGGGAGGCGCAGGGCCGGGGGCGGCTCACCGAGCTCGCCGGGCAGGCCGCGGCGCAGCCGGAGCCGCCAAGGCCGGCGCGGCCGGCGCGCAGCAGCGGCCGCAACCCGGTCGTGGCGGCGGTGCCGTCCGCCCGCGGGTCGCGCGGGCGCTGGATCGCGGTCGGGGCGGCCGCTCTGGTCGCGGCGGGCGCGGTGACGGGCGGGGTCCTGCTGATGTCGAAGGACGACGCGGAAGGGCCGCCCGATCCGAACCCGGCGCTGAGCACCGCGCCGCCGCAGGCGGCACCGCAGGGCGGCGTGGACCCGGCGGCGCTGATCACGCACATCGACCAGGCCACCGGACGGGCCCCGGGCGCGGCGTTCACCTTCCGCCGGACGGGCTGCTGCGGCGCCCCGGCCAGCGGGCGCGGCACGTTCGGGCTGACGCCGAGCGGCCCGGCGTCGTACTCGATGACGATCTCCGGGGCGGGCGCCACGCGGAAGGCGGCGCGGACCGTCCTCGTCCAGGACACCGTCTACACGCCGGCGGGCAAGCGGTGGCGGCGCGCGCCGACGACCGGCCGGGGGTATCCGGCGCTGGCGGAGCAGGTGCGGCTCGGCAGCTCGGTGGCCAACCTGACGACGCTGCTCCGGTCGGCGACGACGCTCCGCAAGTCGGGGGCGGTCTACCAGGGGGAGGCGCCGGTCGACCGGCTGTCGCAGGCGGACGGGGTGGGCCCGATGTACGCGGAGATGGCGCGGACCACCGGCGCACGTCAGATCAACTTCGCGATCAGGCTGGATCGCGGCAACAGGCCCGTCAAGCTCTGGCTCCGCGCGCAGGGCCCCTCCAAGGGCCGCGCTCAGGTGCTCCAGGCGTCGTACTCGGGCTGGGGCCGCAAACCCCCCATCAAGGCTCCTCGCTGAGCCCTGGGCGCGCCGAGGGACGGCTGAGGCGGCGCGGCAGGCCGCGGAGCCCGCTCACGGCCCGGGCGGAGCTCAGGCGGTCCCGTCGCAGCTGTCGGCGAGGACCTCCAGGAGGCGCAGCGGGTCGGGGAGCGGGCCGCCCGCCGGCGCCCTCAGCCAGGTGACGTCCCGGCCGTGCGGCAGGACGGACGGCGGGGCGACGACGTAGCTCTCGCGGCAGTGCCACCGCATGCCGGGCGTCTCGGTGACGGTCTCGGGCGAGCAGTCCAGGTGGCAGGACCACCACTCGTCCTCGTCGGCGGGGGCGCCGCGGGTGGCGACGAAGAACAGGTGCCGGTCGCCGCCGACGTTCGCGACGGGGCCGGCGGGGAGGTCGTCGCGCTCGATGCGGGCCAGGGCGTGGGCGCCCGCGGCGGCGGGGATGTCGAACACGTCGAAGACGCGGCCGGTCGGCAGGATGATGTTGGCCCGGGGGCGCTCGGCCCACCAGCGTCTGATGGCGTCCGCGTCAACGGTCGCCTCCAGCGCCCAGGCCGCCGATACGGGGTGCGCCGCCGGGTCGGGACAGCCGATCCGATCGCACGAGCACGCTCTGTCACCACCGGCCGGGGGATGCGCTCCGGGAAAGCAGGGCCAGCCCAGCGCGGCGTAGTCCAGCGCCGCCGCGGCCATCCGGTCGCGCGCCGCCCGTTGTCGTCTGCTCCCCGAGACCGCCAGCATGTCCGCCCCCCTGTATCCCAAGGTCGACCGTGGGTTCTTGATAGTCGATGATGCCCGTGCCCCGGAACGCGGGACACGGCAACCCCCAAGAAACGACCCTAAGTGACTAGACACCCATGATCACCGGCAATGCCTCACAACGCCGGAGCGTGACCGGCTCCGGCCGGGAGAAGGAAGAAGCCCCGGCGCACGCGGCGCCGGGGCAGGGGGGCTGGGCCGGATGGGCGGTGAACCCGGGTCAGCGGGCCAGACGGCGGGCGACCTCGGTGGCCCAGTAGGTCAGGACGATGTCGGCGCCCGCGCGGCGGATCGACAGCAGCGACTCCATGATGGTGCGCTCCCGGTCGACCCAGCCCCGCTCGGCTGCGGCCTCGATCATCGCGTACTCGCCGCTGACCTGGTAGGCGACCACGGGCACGTCCACGGCGTCACGGACGCGGCGAACGATGTCGAGGTAGGCCCCGGCGGGCTTGACCATGACCATGTCGGCGCCCTCGTCGAGGTCGAGGAAGACCTCGCGCAGCGCCTCCTCGGTGTTGGCCGGGTCCTGCTGGTGGGTGGAGCGGTCGCCGAACTGCGGCGCGCACTCGGCGGCCTCGCGAAACGGGCCGTAGTAGGCCGAGGCGTACTTGACGGAGTAGGCCATGATCGCGACGTCGGGGTAGCCGGCGCCGTCGAGGGCCTCGCGGATCGCGCCGACCTGGCCGTCCATCATCCCGCTCGGGCCGAGGACGGCCGAGCCCGCCGCGGCCTGTGCGACGGCGATCGAGGCGTAGCGCTCCAGCGTGGCGTCGTTGTCGATCTCGCCGGCGCCGGTGAGGACACCGCAGTGCCCGTGATCGGTGTACTCGTCCAGGCACAGGTCGGTCATGACCACGGCCGCGTCGCCGAGGTCGGAGCGCAGGTCGCGCACCGCGAGCTGGACGATGCCGGCCGGGTCGTCGGCGGCGGAGCCGTCGCCGTCCTTGACCGCGGGGATCCCGAACAGGATGATCCCGCCGACGCCCGCCTCCGCGGCCTCGTGCGCGGCCTTGCGGAGGCTGTCGCGGGTGTGCTGGAACACCCCGGGCATGGACGAGATGGGCTGCGGCTCGCCGATGCCCTCCTTGACGAACATCGGCAGCACCAGGTCGGCCGGAGCGAGCCGGGTCTCGGCGACCATCCGGCGCAGGGCCGGGGTGCGCCGCAGCCGCCGCGGCCGCGCGGCCGGGAACTGAGCAGACATGATCCTTCTTTCCCGGGCTCGCGGGTCACGCGGTCCCGGCGGGTGGTGTCACTTGCGGCGGCGGGCGCCCCGGCGCATCTGGCTGGGCTTGCGCAGCGGGTCCCCCGCCTCGATCTGAGCCGCCCTCCGCTTCGCACCGTACTCGGCGAGAGCCTCCGCCAGGGCCGATACGGACGGTTTGTCCGCCATCACGTCGACGCGCAACCCGTACTCCTCGGCCGTCTTGGCCGTCTGCGGGCCGATGACGGCGATGACGGTGACGTTGTGCGGCTTGCCGGCGATCCCGATGAGGTTCTTCACCGTCGAGGACGAGGTGAACAGCACCGCGTCGAACCCGCCCCCCTTGATCGCCTCACGGATCGGCGCGGGCGGCGGCGCGGCCCGGACGGTGCGGTAGGCGGTGACGTCCTCGCACTCCCAGCCGAGCTCGGTCAGCCGGGCGATGAGGGTGTCGGTGGCGATGTCGGCGCGCGGCAGCAGCACCCGGTTGATCGGGTCGAGGTCCTCGTCGTAGGGCGGCCACACCTCGGCCAGGCCCTCGCTGGACTGCTGGCCGGACGGCGTCAGGTCGGGCTGGATGCCGAACTCCACCAGCGCGGCGGCTGTCTGCTCGCCGACGGCGGCGACCTTGAGCCCGGCGAACGCGCGGGCGTCGAGGCCGTAGTCGACGAACTTCTCCCGGACGGCCTTGACGGCGTTGGTGGAGGTGAAGACCACCCACTCGTACCGTCCGGTGACGAGGCCCTTGACGGCGCGGTCCATCTGCTGGGGGGTGCGCGGCGGCTCGACGGAGATCGTCGGGACCTCGTCCGGGACGGCGCCGTACCCGCGCAGCTGGTCGGACAGGGACGCGGCCTGCTCCTTGGTGCGCGGCACCAGCACGCGCCAGCCGAACAGCGCCTTGGTCTCGAACCACGACAGCCGGTCGCGCCAGCCCACCACGTCCCCGACGATGATCAGGGCGGGCGCCTCCATGCCCTTGGTGTCGGCGGCCAGCCGGTGCAGGGTCGACACGACGGTCTCCTGCTCGGTGGTGGTGCCGAGGCTGGTCATCGCGGCGGGGGTCGAGTCGGGGCGGCCAGCGGCGACCAGCCCCTTGGCGGTCTCGGCGACCGCGCCCTCGGCACCGATGATCACCAGCGTGGCGTCGGCGTCCGCGAACCGCTCCCAGTCGACGCCGCCGCCGGAGGCGTCGACGACGCGGACCTCGCGGTGCTTGGGGTCGGTCAGCGGGATGCCCGCGTACCCGGGCACGCCCGTGACGGCGGACACGCCGGGCACGACCTCGAACGGGACGCCGGCCTTGGCCAGCGCGCCGCCCTCGGCGGCCAGGCCGCAGGCCAGCCCCGGGTCGCCCTGGAGCAGCCGGACGACCCGCCGTCCCGCCTTGGCGGCCCGCGCGGCGAGCTTGACCGGGTCGCCCTCGGCGGCGTCGAGGATCTCGGCGCCCGGACGGCAGTGGGACAGCACCTCGTCGGGGCAGCGGTCGCGGCTGACGACGACCGTGTCGGCGCGTTCCAGCTCGGCGGCGGCGCGCAGGGTCAGCAGGCCGGGGTCGCCCGGGCCCATGCCGACGATGGCGACGGTGCCGGGGTCCGCGGTCCGGCGGGCGGGCGGGCGCTCGGCGGCCCCGCGCCCGGCGGGGCCCCGGCTCGTCGGGCTCTGGGTCGCCGGGCTTTGGCTCGCGGGGTTCTGGCCCGCGGGGCTGTGGCTAGCGGGGCTCAATGTCGCGCTCCCCCATCAACTGGTCGGCCCCCTGGGCGAGCAGCCGGTTCGCGAGTTCGCGCCCGAGCTCCTCGGCCCGTTCCGGGTGGCCGCTGGCGGACAGCCTGACCTGCCGGGTCCCGTCGTACGCCGCGACGGTCGCCGTCAGATGAAGCTTTTCTTCTACTTCGGCAGCGTATGTTCCCACGGGCGCCGAGCACCCCGCCTCCAGCACGGCCAGCACCGTCCGCTCGGCGGTGACGGCGGCCCTGGTGGCGGGGTCGTCGACCGTTCCAAGCAGGGCGCGGAGCTCGGCCCGGTCGGAGCGGCATTCGAGCGCGAGCGAGCCCTGCCCGGGCGCGGGCAGCATCTGGTCGGGCTCGAAGACCTCGGCGACCGCCTCCAGCCGCCCGATCCGCTTCAGCCCGGCGAACGCCAGCACCACCGCGTCCAGCTCGCCATCGGTGACCTTGCGGAGCCGGGTGTCGGCGTTGCCGCGGATCGGGACGACGTCCAGGTCGGGACGGAGCGCGCGCAGCTGCGCGACCCGCCGCGGCGAGCCGGTGCCGACGCGCGCGCCGCGCGGCAGGTCGGCCAGCTTGGCGGGCCCGCACAGGGCGTCGCGGGGGTCGTCGCGGGGCGGGGTCGCGGCGAGGGCGATCCCGTCGGCGGGCGCGGTCGGCAGGTCCTTCAGCGAGTGCACCGCGAAGTCCACCTCGCCGGACAGCAGCTTGTCGCGGAGCCCGTTGACGAAGACCCCCGTCCCCCCGATCTGGGCCAGCAGCGCCTTGGATACATCACCCTCGGTCGTTACCCCGACCAGCTCGACCGCATGCCCGGTACGCTGCGACAATGCGTCGGCCACCAGCCGCGACTGGGTCATCGCCATCAGGCTCTTGCGGGTGCCGAGCCGAAGCGGGCCCCTGCCTGCAGTACTCATTGCCTCGCTCCGCTCGGCTGTCGGCGGGCCACGTCCGGGCCGGCGCCGTTCACGTCTGTTCCCCTTCGCCCCCGGCCCGCGGGTCGCGTGTGCTCACCGCACGGACGCTCGCCGCCTGCGCGTTGACCTCGCCCGCGCGCACGCCGTCCGCCCTCCGGGTGCCCGCGTGCGAGGCGTCCGGAGGGCCGGTGCTCACGCAGTCGGCGTCGGCGCACTCCACCCGCGCGACGTGCGCGACCTCCGCCGTCCGCGCCGCCTCCGCGACGCTGGGCCCCTCCACCGTAGGGGCGGCCGCGGCCGAACGCGCGGCGCCGCTCCACGGCCCGGGCTCGGACGGCGGCTCGTGCCCGCGCAGGTCGGCGCGGGCGACGGCCTCGGGGGCCTTCGGGTCCAGGTCGAACAGCTCGCGCAGCGCGTCGGCGTAGGAGTCGCCCCCCGGCGCGGCCGCGAGCTCCTTGACCCGGACGGTCGGCGCGTGGAGCAGCTTGTCGACCACCCGCCGGACGGTCTGGTCGATCTCCTTGCGGGCCCGCTCGTCCAGGTCGGGCAGCCGCCCGGCGAGCCGCGCCAGCTCGGCCTGCACGACGTCGGCGGCCTTGCTGCGCAGCGCCACCACGGTGGGCGCGACGGCCGCGGCGCGGGCGGCGCTGAGGAACGCGGCGACCTCGTCGCCCACGATCCGGCGGACGGCCTCGACGGCCTCCGGGCCGACGGCCTTGGCGGCCTCCTGGGCGGTGCGCAGGTCGTCCAGCCCGGCGAGCTCCACGCCCGGAAGGTCGCGGACGGCGCGCTCGATGTCGTGCGGGAGGGCCAGGTCGAGCAGGAACCGGCGGCGGCCGTCGGCGCCGGCGCCCCGCGCGGCGAGGCGCTCGGCGGTGAGGACGAGGCCCGTGGCGCCGGTGCACGACACGATCAGGTCGGCGGCCGCGATCTCGGTGTCCAGCGCGGACAGCTCGATCGCGCGGGCGGGCACGTCCAGGGACCCGGCCAGCCGGACGGCGTGCTCGTGCGTGCGGTTCGCGATCACGACCTCGCGGGCGCCGGCGCGGCTCAGCGTGGCGGCGGCGAGCGAGCTCATCGAACCGGCGCCGACCACCAGGGCGCGGACCCCGCCGAGCGGCCCGAGGTGCCCGGCGGCGACCTCCAGGCCCACGCTGACCAGCGACGCGCCGACCTTGTCGATGCCGGTCTCGTGGTGGGCCCGCTTGCCCACCCGCAGCGCCCGCTGCAGGACGTCGTGCAGGTCGCGGCCGAGCGTGCCCTGCTCCTGCGCGAACCGGAACGCCTGCCGGAGCTGGCCGAGGATCTGCCCCTCGCCGACGACCATGGACTCCAGCCCGCACGCCACCGCGAACGCGTGCTGGATGGCACGCTCCTCGTAGTGGACGTACAGGTGCCGGGACAGGTCGTCCAGCGGGACGCCGGAGTGCAGCGCCAGCAGCTCGGAGATCGCCGAGACGCCGCCGTGGAACTTGTCGACCACGGCGTAGATCTCGACCCGGTTGCACGTCGAGACGACGGCGGCCTCGGCGACGTTCGGGGAGTCGTGCACGGCGTGCAGCAGCTTGCGCAGGTCGTCGCCGCCGACCGCCGCGCGTTCGAGGACCGCCACGGGGGCGCTGCGGTGACTCAGCCCCACCACCAGAACGCTCATGCCCTACGCTCCGCTCGCCTCATGCCTCTACAACCGCCTCTACATACTGCGTGGCCCCGGGAGGCGCACCGTCGTCGGCCACCGGGTCATAGTCACCCGGTCCCCCGGCCTTGCGCTGCTCATGGAAGGCGAGGATCTGAAGTTCGATGGACAAGTCGACCTTACGCACGTCGACGCCCTCGGGCACGGAGAGTACGACGGGAGCGAAGTTCAGCACGCTCGTCACCCCCGCGGCCACGACGCGGTCGCACACCACCTGAGCGGCGCCCGCGGGCGTCGCGATCACGGCGATGGACACGCCGTGATCTGCGATCATGTCCTCCAGCCGGTCGATGTGCTCCACGGTCATGCCGGAGATCTCCTCGCCGACGATGGACTCGTCCGCGTCGAGCAGGCCCGCCACGCGGAAGCCGCGGGACGCGAAGCCCCCGTAGCCCGCCAGTGCGCGTCCCAGGTTACCGACACCGATGATCGCGACCACCCAGTCCTGGGTGAGGCCGAGCTCGCGGGAGATCTGGTAGACGAGGTACTCGACCTCGTACCCGACGCCGCGCGTCCCGTACGAGCCCAGGTGGGACAGGTCTTTGCGGAGCTTGGCCGAGTTGACCCCGGCCGCGGTGGCCAGTTCTTCGGAGGAGACTGTCGCCACGCCGCCGTCCTGGAGGGTGGTGAGCGCGCGCAGGTACACCGGCAGCCGCGCGACGGTGGCTTCGGGGATGCCGCGTTCCGCGCGGTCGCGCTGGCGGTTCTGTCGAGATGTCACGGCCTGCTTCTTCGGGGCTCGACGCTGGGGACGGGGCCCGGGAACCCCTCGCCCCGGCGCGCCCGGCCGGGACTTCGCGACCGCGGCCTGGCCGTCCCAGGGCTACCACCAGGCTAAGCCTTTGTGAATACGCGCACAAAGTGGCCCCCCGGTTACCGAGGTCGTGCCTGGCCAAGGCGGCCGCGTGGGAAGCCCGTCCAGCAGGGGGTTCACGCACGATCGGGGAGGCGGCCCGGGGGACGCGGTGTGACCGACGAGACACCGGATCCGTCCCGGATCATGGCAGTTCGCCGGCCTTCTCCACGGCGGCGCGCAGGCGGGCCTCGTCCACCCGCCAGAAGTCGTGCTGGACGCCGTTGACCAGCGTGACCGGGATCTGCTCCCAGTAGAGCCGGGTGTCCTCCTCGGAGCGGGTGATGTCGCGCTCCTCCCAGGCGGCGCCGAGCTCGCCCGCCACGCGCTCGATCACCGCGCGGGCGTCGTCGCACAGATGGCAGCCGGGCTTGCCCAGCAGCGTGATCACGACGTCGGCCACCGTTACCTCCCGGGGTACTCCGGCGCCGGCAGCGGGATCTTGGACGAGCCGAGCCGCAGCTCGATCACGTTGGTGGCCAGCACGTGGGTGCGGGACTCGGCGAGGAACCGCCGCAGGTGCGGCTGCTGCCGGTGCAACGCGAAGGCCCCCTCGTCCCGGAACAGCTGGTAGAAGATCCGCTGCGTAGGCGCGCCCACCACCTCGTGCGAGGCGAAGACCACCGTGTCGGGCTCGGTCATGCGGGCGGCCTGCACGAGGTCGGCGGCCAGCCGGTCGAAGGCGGCCTCGCGGCCGTCCAGCAGCGTGTAGACGGTGATCTGGCCGCACGCGCCCGGCAGGTCGCCGCCGGGCAGACCGCCCGGGCTCCCGCCGAGCGCGCCGACTGGCAGGCCCTGCTCCGGGACGGCGCTCCGCACGCCGTCGACGGCGGTCGGGCCGGCCGGGTCGGGGAAGCGGAGGTCGTCGGCCGGCGGGGACGGCTCGGGGAAGCGCAGCTCGCCCCGCTTGGGCGGG
>NZ_SMKU01000253.1 GCF_004349215.1 Actinomadura rubrisoli
AGCTGTGTATAAGAGACAGGCTCAGGCGAGGAGGCCGCGCTCCTCGGCCAGGCTGAGGGCGGCCTGCGCGGCGGGGGCCAGCAGGTGCCGCTCGCCGGGGCCGACGTACAGGTACTCGTCGACCTCTCCGGCCGCCGCCATGGCGCCCCGGTAGGACGCCGTGAAGCACGCCATCCGCACGTGCGCGAAGTCGGGCTGGTCGTGCGCGGGCGCGCGGATCACGCCGAGCTCGCGGAAGGACGCCTCGTCCAGCTCCAGGTCGAGCTCCTCGCGCACCTCCCGCGACAGCGCCGACCAGTCGGTCTCGCCGGGCTCCCGCTTACCGCCGGGGAGGTAGAGCAGGTCGCGGCCCCGCGACCGGACGGCCAGCATCCGCCCTCCGGACACCTGCACCCACGCCACGACGTCGAGATCCCCCTGGTCCATGACGATCAGTCTGCCAGGACGCCGCGACGGCCCGTCCCGGCGGTGCGGACGGTCACGGTGCTCCCGGAGCCGAGCCCGAACCGTTCCGCCGCCGACCCCTGGTTGACCGCCAGGCCCAGCTGCCCGGACGAGTCGATCCACATCAGCGGCTCGCCCGCGTCGACGCTGCCGAACGTCTCCTCGAACGTGACGCCGACGTTCGCGCCGCTGCCCGTCCCGCTGCCGACCGTCGCGCCGCCGTCGGTCCCGCTGTCGGCGACGCCGGACAGCTCCAGCGGGGTCCCGTACGCCAGCGGGCCGAGCGCGCCGACGAGGTCGTCCTCGTCGGCGTGCAGGATCAGGCTGCCGAACCGGTCGGCGTAGAGGACGGCGGCGGTCAGCGCCCCGTCCCGGACGACCGGCGCCGGGACGTCGAGGGGCAGCAGGTCCGCCGGGGCGACGGCGGGGCCGAGGCGGGCCATGTCCACGCCGAGGGCCAGATGCGCGGCGGCCGGAGAGAAGACGTCGCGCCCGTGGAACGTCGTCGACACCGACGGCAGCCGGTAGGCGGGATCCTCCAGGCAGCGCGCCCGGACCGCGCCGCCCAGCTCCCCGGCCGCCGGGACGAGCAGGCCGTTGTCGGGGCCGACCAGCACGTCCCCGCGCCCGGTCTCGACCGCCACCGGCCGGCGGGACGTCCCGACCCCGGGGTCCACGATGCCCACGTGGACGCCGATGGGCAGGTAGGGAAGCGCCTGCCGGAGCAGCATCGCCCCCTCGGCGACGGCGTACGGCGCGATCTCGTCACTGAGCACGAGGACGTTGGCGTCCGGCGCGATGGTGGAGACGACACCGGCGCAGATGGCGGTGTAGGCGGCGCCGAAGTCGGTGGCGAGGCTGACGAACGGGCGGGCGTCGGGCACGGATAGAGCCTAGACGGCGGTTCACGCGTACACGGCGCCTCACGCGTACACGGCGCCTCACGCGTACACGGCGCCTCACGCGTACACGGCGCACAGGAGACCGGCCAGGGCTAGCAGCATCGTGAGGACGGTCGCGATCAGGACGGAGAGGGGGTCGGCCACGCCGCCGCCCGCGGGCAGCGCGCGGCGGCGGATCCGCAGGCTCACCCGGGTGCGGCGGAGCTGGAGCACGGCGCCGCCGCAGACGACCGCCCCCGCGGCCGCGGCGCCGGAGGACGAGGGCGCGAGGCGTACGCACAGCAGCCCCGCGGCGATCAGCGCGAGCGTGGTGCGGGTCCAGGCCAGCGCCGTCCGCTCCGGCTGGGCTCCGCGGTCGCCGGGCCTCACCGGGTGGCCAGCAGCGCCACGAGCAGGACGACCGCCGCGATCGCCAGCCCGTACGACATGATCGGCGCGAACGCGGGCGGCGGCAGCGTCTCGGCGCGCCGCAGCGCCCGCTCGGTGCGCAGCCAGCGGCGGAACGCCAGTACCGCGACCAGCGCCCCGGTCGCGGCGAACCCGACGGCGAGCCCGTTGCGCAGCGGAGCCTCCACCAGCCGGCCGGTGAGCGCGACGCCGACGCCCGCGGCGATCAACGCCAGGGCCGTCCGGATCCAGGCGAGGAACGTGCGCTCGTTGGCGAGGGTGAAGCGCGGGTCGGGATCGCTGCCCTCGGCGAGCAGTCGGTCGGTCCACCGGTCGCGGGAGCCTTCGGGGTGCTGGGTCGCTGTCATCGGAGAACGTCACTCTGCAATGCTCGGGGTGTGCACGGCGAATGCCGCCCACGGACATTCATGTTAAGCGATTCAGTACCAAACCCGGCATGGCGGGGATATGAATAAGAATTCCGACCCATTATGCCGGAATTAACGACAACGTCCCTGGTGAGGCGGGTCAGCCGGTTCCGAAACGGCGCGCGGACGCGTCCTCCTGGGCGAGCCGGTGCAGGGCCGTTAAAACCTGCTCGTACAGAACGGTGGAGACGAGCAGGGATTGGACCGTCCGGGCGCGGGAGGCCTCGTCGGTGACCCGGGCCATCTCGTGCTCGGCGACCTCTGTCGCGGCCCGGACGTAGGGCCGCAGATCGGTCAGCGTGATCGGGAAGCCGAGGCGGCGCAGTGCCACGAACGTGTGGGCCAGCAGGTCGCGGGCGGGGGCGCGCGGCGTCACGCTCCAGCCGAGCTCCCGGATGAGCGCGTCGACGTCCTCGCGGGCGGCGCGCCAGTGCGGATCGTGCGGGGCGGCGACGTGGGGGCCGATGGCGTACTGGGTGGTGCCGAACAGCTCGTGGAGGCTGACGCCGTCGTCGTCGATGGCGGCGATGATCTGCTGGATCGCCGCCACCGGCAGGTCGCCGACCTCGCGCAGCGCGCTGATCAGGCGCAGCCGCTCCAGGTGCCGCCGGTCGTACTCCGAGCGGGTCGCGCTCACCGCCGAGCCCTTCGGGAGCAGGCCCTCGCGGATATAGAACTTGATCGTCTGGACCGTCAGGCCGCTGCGATCGCTGAGCTCGGAGATCTGCACCGCGCACCCCCTTGACTGGAGGCTAACGCTATCCAGGGGCCCTGCTCAGATACTTGCACTATCCAATTCGCTCCGGACGCGGGATTCCCGTCCGGGCGGGGACGGCTAGGAGGAACTCCGGCGCATGCCCTCGGTGACCTTGTCGGCGGCGGCCATGACGGGGACGGCGTGGAGGCGGCCGGGGGAGCGGGTCAGGCGTTCCAGCGGGCCCGAGACGGAGACGGCGGCGATCACCCGTCCGCCCGCGCCGCGGACGGGGGCCGAGACCGATCCGACGCCCTGCTCGCGCTCGCCGACGCTCTGGGCCCAGCCCCGGCGGCGAACGGACGCGAGCGTGGTGGCCTCGAACTTGGCGCCGCGCAGCCCTCGGTGCATCCGGTCGGGCTCCTCCCAGGCGAGCAGGACCTGCGCGGCGGAGCCGGCGGTCATGGGGAGCGCGGCGCCGACGGGGATGGTGTCGCGCAGGCCGCTGGTCCGCTCGGCGGAGGCGACGCAGACCCGGACGTCGCCCTGGCGGCGGAAGAGGGAGGCGCTCTCGCCGGTGAGGTCGCGCAACTGGGCGAGGACCGGCTGGGCGATGGCGAGGAGGCGGTCCTCGCCCGCCGCGACCGCCAGCTCGGCCAGCCTCGGGCCGAGGATGAAGCGCCCCTGCGTGTCGCGGTGCACGAGGCGGTGGTGCTCCAGCGCGACGGCCAGCCGGTGCGCGGTCGGGCGGGCCAGCCCGGTCGTCTGGACGAGCTGGGCGAGCGAGGCCGGACCGGCCTCCAGCGCGTTCAGCACGAGAACCGCTTTGTCGAGTACGCCGACTCCGCTAGAGTTGTCCATGTCTTGATATTGCCGTCTCGTAATTTGAGATGCAAGTCGAGGTGACCAAGGACCACGGCGCGACGGAGCGCCGACGACCGTGACAGGTGAGGTGGGAGTGATGGGCCGTACATTGGCCGAGAAGGTGTACGACGCGCACGTCGTACGGCGTGCCGAGGGTGAGCCGGACCTCCTCTACATCGACCTGCACCTCGTCCACGAGGTCACCAGCCCGCAGGCGTTCGACGGGCTGCGCCTGGCCGGCCGCCGGGTCCGCCGCCCCGACCTGACGATCGCCACCGAGGACCACAACGTCCCGACGACGGACCTGCTCAAGCCGATCGCCGACCCCGTGTCGCGCGCCCAGGTCGAGACGCTGCGCAAGAACTGCTCCGACTTCGGCGTCCGCCTGCACCCCATGGGCGACGACGGGCAGGGCATCGTCCACGTCATCGGCCCGCAGCTCGGCCTCACCCAGCCCGGCATGACCGTGGTGTGCGGCGATTCGCACACCTCCACGCACGGCGCCTTCGGCGCGCTGGCCTTCGGCATCGGCACCAGCGAGGTCGAGCACGTCCTGGCCACCCAGACGCTGCCGCAGATCAAGCCGAAGACGATGGCCGTGACCGTGGACGGCGCGCTGCCCGCGGGCGTCACCGCCAAGGACCTCATCCTGGCGGTCATCGCGCGGATCGGCACCGGTGGCGGCCAGGGCCACATCATCGAGTACCGCGGCGAGGCGATCAGGGCGCTGTCGATGGAGGGCCGCATGACGGTCTGCAACATGTCCATCGAGGCGGGCGCCCGCGCGGGGATGATCGCCCCGGACGAGAAGACGTTCGAATACCTCAAGGGCCGTCCGCATGCTCCCTCAGGCGAGGAGTGGGAGCGGGCCGTCGAGTACTGGACGTCCCTGCGCACCGACGACGACGCGGTCTTCGACAAGGAGGTCGTGATCGACGCGGCCGAACTGACCCCGTTCGTCACCTGGGGCACCAACCCGGGCCAGGGCCTGCCCCTGGACGGCTCCGTCCCGGACCCCGCGTCCTACACCGACCCGGCCGCCCGCCAGGCGGCCGAGCGGGCCCTTGCGTACATGGGCCTGACCGCCGGGACGCCGCTGCGCGAGATCGAGGTCGACACCGTCTTCGTCGGCTCCTGCACCAACGGCCGCATCGAGGACCTGCGCGCGGTCGCGGGCGTGCTGGAGGGCCGCAAGGTCGCGGGCGGCGTCCGGATGCTGGTCGTCCCCGGCTCCATGAAGGTCAAGAGGCAGGCCGAGGAGGAGGGGCTGCACGAGGTCATCTCCGCCGCCGGCGCCGAATGGCGCGAGGCCGGCTGCTCGATGTGCCTCGCCATGAACCCCGACAAGCTCACGCCGGGGGAGCGCAGCGCCTCGACGTCCAACCGCAACTTCGAGGGACGGCAGGGGCCCGGCGGCCGCACGCACCTGGTGTCGCCCGCCGTCGCCGCCGCCACCGCCGTCACCGGCCGCCTGGCCGCCCCTGCCGATCTGTGAGGACTGGATCATGGAAGCGTTCACCACCTACACCGGGCGCGCGGTCCCGCTGCGCCGCAGCAACGTCGACACCGACCAGATCATCCCGGCGGTCTGGCTGAAGCAGGTCAGCCGCACCGGATTCGACAAGGGCCTGTTCTCCGCCTGGCGCGAGGACCCGGAGTTCGTCCTGAACCAGTCCCGGTACGCGGGCGCGGGCATCCTGGTCGCCGGGCCCGACTTCGGCACCGGCTCGTCCCGCGAGCACGCCGTCTGGGCCCTGCAGCAGTACGGGTTCCGCGTCGTCATCGCGCCGCGCTTCGGCGACATCTTCCGCAACAACTCCACCAAGATGGGGCTGCTGCCGGTCGTCCTGACCGGCGAGCAGGTCGAGAGCCTGCAGGCCGCGGTCGAGAAGGACCCCGCCCTGGAGATCACCGTCGACCTCGGGAGCCGTGAGGTCCGCTGGGGCGCCGAGGCCGCGCCCTTCGAGATCGACGACTACACCCGCTGGCGGCTCCTGGAGGGCCTGGACGACATCGGCCTCACCCTCCGCCACGCCGACGCCGTCACCGAGTTCGAGGAGAAGCGCGCCGCCTGGCTGCCGGTCACGCTCTGACCGCGCGGCGTCCCGCCACCCGGCCCGCCCCGCCTCCCAGGAGGACGGGCCGGGTCTTCGGCGACCCCCGGATGGACGGCGGCGGTTCCGCACCGAGGAGAATCGCCCTAGGACGCGACTCGTTCCGAAGCGTTGGGGGGCACGAATTGGGCACGGATCCGTGGACCGGGCCGGAGTGGGACGACCCCGCCCTGACCCGGCTCGCGCGGCGGCTGCGCGACGCCCACAGGGCGGTGGCGCCGCTGCCTCCCGAGACCCGGCAGCGGCTCATCCGGCACCTCCTGGCGATCACCGATCTGGCCAAACGGGACGCCGACCTGGCCGCCCGCAGGCTGGACGCGTTCCTCGCCGATTTCCAAGACGCCCCCGACGTCCGTTAGCGTGCGCAGTGGCCGGATCCGGTCCGGTCACCCGGCGAGACGGGGGCGAGACCGACAAAAACGCCAGCGACACGGCAACTCTTGCGTGCAGGTGATTGTGTCCATGCTGGAGGTCCCTTAGTTTCGTTCGGGCAAGGGGGGAACTAGAGGAGTAACCCATGAACAAGCGTGAGCTGGTCGACGCGATCTCTGACCGGCTGGGCAGCAAGAAGGCCGCAGCCGAGGCCGTCGACGCGATCCTGGAGACGATCCAGACCGCCGTCGCCAAGGGCGACAAGGTCGCGATCACGGGGTTCGGTTCGTTCGAGAAGGCCGACCGGCCTGCCCGTACGGCCCGGAATCCCGCAACGGGCAAGACCATCCAGGTTCCCGCGACGTCCGTTCCGAAGTTCAAGGCCGGGGCGGACTTCAAGAACCTGGTGGCCGGCAAGAAGTAGCGTCACCGCGCCAGCGCCCGGGACCGTGCCAAAACGGTCCCGGGCGCTGGCGCGTATCTGGATCCGGTGTCTCCGGGACCACGCCCGGGCCGGTGTCTCCGGTACTTAGGCGGGGGTCTGCGGCGGGGCGGGCAGCGGGAACGTCGACAGCGTCACGACGGTGACCCGGTCGCCGGCCATGGCGAGGTTGACGCGCTGGCCGAAGCGCAGCAGCCGCAGCCCGCCCGCCCCGAACGCGTCGGCGTCGAAGGGCAGCTCCGTCCCGTCGTCGAGCAGCACGCTGCCCGTCCGCGTCGCGGCGTCGAAGATCCGCACCGTCCCCTGCATACCCGGCACCCTATCCCCGGCGCGGCCCCTCAGGCGGGGGCGCCGAGCGCGGGCAGGCGGGCGGCCACGGCGGCCGTGCGGGGGCCCGTGCCCAGCGCGAGCGCCGCGCGCAGGTCGTCCGGTGTGTCCACATCACGGCGTACGCTGTCGATATCGCCGAGAAGCAGTTCCCTGGCCCCCCGGGCCCGGTGCGCGGTGCGCGAGTCACCGCCGAACGCGGGGGAGAACGGAACGCCCGGACGGGCGGTGTAGAGGGTCGTCCCGATACCCGCCGCGTCCGGGACGAAGGACTCGGGCGCCAGTTCCGCCCCCTCCAGGACACGGGCGAGTTCGTCCGGCCGCAAAGCGGGCAGATCGGCCGACAGCGCGCCGACGCCCGCGTCAGGGGACAGCTCCCGGCTCCGGCCCGCCCCGTACACCAGGGCCGGGTTCAGGCCGGCGTCCGGCTCGTCGGGCACCACGCGGGCGCCGAGAGCGGCCAGCTCCGCCGCGGGAAGGGGGTCGTCGGTGACCACTATCACACTCCGCACCCGGTCGCAGCGCAGCGCCGCGGCCACCGTGTCGGCCGCCACCGCGAGCGCGAGGTCCTGCCGGTGCGGGCCCGCGGCCGCGGACATGCGGGTCTTGGCCCGTGCCAGCACCTTGACCGGTACGACGAGCGACCACTGGAGATGAGGCGCACTGCGCGCTGCTGTAGACATGGCAACTCGACACTATGCGCACGCAACCGCGACACTTGAGGACACCCCAAGTTCACGCGGGGTACGGATCGAGGAGGGACGGGCATGAGCCACGGGTATTCGCCCGCCTGGCGGAAGCTCACGATCGTCATCCTGCGCCCGCTGCTGACCGGGCTGCTGAAGCGGGACTGGCGAGGCCGGGGGAACGTACCCGGGTCCGGCGGGGTCATCATCGCCGCCAACCACATCTCCGAGTCCGACCCGCTGGCCCTCGCCCACTTCGTCTACGGGGCGGGCCGCTACCCCGTGTACCTGGCCAAGTCCACGCTCTTCGACGTGATGTTCCTGCGCAGCGTCCTGCGCGGCACCGGCCAGATCCCCGTCTACCGCGACAGCTCCGACGCCGCCCTCGCCCTCAGGGACGCCGAGAAGGCCCTGGTGGACGGCGAGTGCCTGATGTTCTACCCCGAGGGCAGCTGCACCCGCGACCCCGAGCTGTGGCCCATGACCGGCCAGACCGGTGTGGCGCGGATGGCCCTCAAGACCGGCGCCAAGGTCGTCCCGGTGGCGAGCTGGGGCGCGCACGAGCTGCTGCCGTACAAGAAGGGCGAGCAGAAGGGGCTGGCCGGGCGCCTGAAGAGGGGCTTCCACCCGTTCCCCCGCAAGACCATGAGGGTGATCGCCGGCCCGCCGGTGGACCTGTCGGCCTACGCGGGACTGCCGCTGTCCAAGGAGACGCTCCGGGCGGCTACCGACGAGATCATGGCCAAGATCGCCGGCCTGCTCGGCGAGCTGCGCGGCCAGGAGCCGCCGCAGGAGCTGTACGACCACCACAAGGTCCTGGAGGAGCGCCGCAGGATCACCGCCGCCCGGACGGCCAAGCCGGACGCCGTCGCCGCGCCGGACGCCGCCGTCTCCGAGGCCGCCGAGCGCGAGGCCGCCGTTCCCGAGGCCGCCGACAGTGAGGCCGCCCCGGCGAAGCCCGAGACCGGCGCCGCCGGGAGCGCCGAGGCCGCCGAGAAGAAGGCGGCCGACTCGTGACCTTCCGTAGCGCGGTGATGGGCTCCGGGTCCTGGGGCACGACGTTCGCCAAGATGCTGCACGACGCGGGCGGCGAGGTCACCGTGTGGGGCCGCCGCCCCGAGGTCGTCGAGGCGATCAACGAGCGGCACGAGAACGCCGACTACCTGCCCGGCATCCAGCTGCCCGCGGGGCTCCGCGCGACCACCGACCCGGCCGAGGCCCTGGCGGGCGCCGACTTCGTGGCGCTGGCCGTCCCGGCGCAGACGCTCCGGCGCAACCTCGCCCGCTGGGTCCCGCTGCTGCCGCCCGAGGCCGTCCTGGTCAGCCTGATGAAGGGCGTCGAGCTCGGCACCACCCGGCGGATGTCGGAGGTGATCGGGGAGGTCGCCGACGTCCCCGAGGAGCGGGTGGCGGTGTTCAGCGGGCCGAACCTGGCCCGCGAGATCGCGAGCGGGGAGCCCAGCGCCGCCGTCGCCGCGTGCGTGGACGAGGACGCCGCGCGGAGCCTCCAGGCCGCCACCATGACGTCGTACTTCCGCGTCTACACCTCCACGGACGTGATCGGCTGCGAGCTGGGCGGCGCCGTGAAGAACATCGTCGCGCTGTGCGTCGGGATGTCGGTCGGGCTCGGGTTCGGCGCCAACACCCAGTCGCTGCTGATGACCCGCGGGCTGGCCGAGATCGCCCGGCTGGGCGCCGCGCTCGGCGCGGACGAGCACACCTTCGCCGGGCTCGCCGGGATGGGCGACCTCGTCGCGTCCTGCGTCTCGCCGCTGGCGCGCAACCGGACGTTCGGCGAGAACCTGGGCCGCGGCATGACGCTGGAGCAGGTCATCGCCGTCACCAAGCAGACCGCCGAGGGCGTCAAGTCCTCCGAGCCGGTGCTGGAGCTGGCGCGCAAGCACAACGTGGAGATGCCGATCACCGAGGCGGTGACCGCCGTGCTGTACCACGGCATGCCGATCAAGGAGGCGGCGATCTCGCTCATCTCGCGTTCCCCCAAGCCGGAGCGCTACGGAGTGTGACATCCTCTATGCGATGCGTAGAGACCTTCGTGAACTCGGCGAGAACAGCCGCGCCGTCCACCTGCCGCCGCTCCAGCGCGCCGAGGCGGAGTCCGCCTCCGGGTTCGCCGCCGGGCTCGCCTCGCTGGAGGGCTTCCGGCTGAGCGAACCCGTCGAGGGCGAGGCGTTCGCGTCCGGCCGGGCCGCGGTCGCGGCGGTCCTGCTCGCCTTCGCCGGCGCGGGCGCCCACGTGATCGCCCCCGCCACCGCGCACGGCGGCGTCCACGACCTGCTCGCCCGCCTCGGCGTCGAGACGTCCTTCGTCCCGGCCGGCGATCCCGACGCCGTCCGCGCGGCGCTGCGCCCGTCCACCCGGCTGGTGTGGGCCGAGACGCTCGCCGACCCGGCCCTGGCCGTGGCCGACCTGCCCTCGCTCGCCGAGATCGCGCACGACGCCGGGGCGCTGCTCGCGGTCGACTCCACGCTCACCACACCGGTCGTATGCCGTCCGCTGGAGCACGGCGCCGACCTGGTCGTCCACTCGTCCGCCGCCTACCTCGGCGGCCACGGCGACGCGTCCGGCGGCGCGGTCGCCGGTCCCGCCGGGCCGATGACCGAGGTCCGCCGGGCGCTGGACGGGATCGGCGCGCCCCTCGCGCCGGACGAGTCGTCCCGGCTGCGCCGCGGCCTGGAGACGCTGCCGCTGCGGGTGCGCCGCCAGTGCGACACGGCGAGCGTGTTCGCCGCGTCCATCGCCCACCATCCCGCCGTCCGGTCGGTCGGCTACCCGGGCCTGCCCGAACATCCGGGGCACGGCCTCGCCCGCGTGCTGTTCGACGCCGGGCCCGAGGGCACCCGCTTCGGCGCGGTCGTCACCGTCGTCCCGCACGGCGGCGCGGACGCGGGCCTCGCCCTCGCCAGGGCCGTCCGGCTCGCCGCGCCCGCCGCGTCCCTCGGCGGCACCCGCACCACGGCCGCGCACGCCGCCTCCACCACGCACCGCCGGCTCGACGAGGCCGGGCTGCGCTCCGCCGGGATCGACCCGGGCGCGGTCCGGTTCTCCCTCGGGCTGGAGGACGCCGACGACCTCGTCCGCGACGTCAGCGACGCCCTGGACACCCTCGGTCCGGCGGTGCCGTCCCCGTCCCCGCCCGCTTCGCTCGTGGCCGACCCGGGCTGATCACGGGTAGGGTCGGGCGTCATGTCCCAGGTTTCTCGTAAGGCGCGCGTGGCGGTGGTCTTCGGCGGGCGCAGCTCCGAGCACGCGATCTCCTGCGTCACCGCGGGCGCGGTCATGGCCGCCATCGACCGGGACCGCTACGAGGTGATGCCGGTCGGCATCGCCCGCGACGGCCGCTGGGTGCTCGCCCCCGAGGACCAGCGCCTCGCCATCGAGGACGGGCGGCTCCCCGAGGTCACCGGCGAAGGCAACGCGCTCGCCCTGCCGTTCGACCCGTCCAGCCCCGGCCTGATGGTCGTCGAGCCCGGCAAGGTCCCCGCGACGCTCGGCGAGGTCGACGTCGTCCTGCCGCTGCTGCACGGCCCGTACGGCGAGGACGGCACCATCCAGGGCCTGCTCGACCTGGCCGGGGTCCGCTACGTCGGCGCCGGGGTCCTCGCCAGCGCGGTCGGCATGGACAAGGGCTTCATGAAGCTCGTCTGGCAGGCGCGCGGGCTGCCCGTCGGCCCGTACGTGCTGATCGGCGACCGCGAGTGGCGCCGCGAGCGCAAGCGCAAGATCGACGAGGTCAAGGAGCTGGGGCTGGCGGACGGCCGTCCCGTCTTCGTCAAGCCGGCGCGCGCCGGATCCAGCATGGGCATCACCCGGGTCACCGCCGAGGCCGCCCTGGAGGCCGCGATCGAGGCGGCCCGCGAGCACGACCCCAAGGTGATCGTCGAGGCCGCCGTCGAGGGCCGCGAGATCGAATGCGGCGTGCTGCAGGGCCTGGACGACGGCCCCGCCGAGGCGAGCCTGCCCGCCGAGGTGCTGATGGCCGGCGACCACGACTTCTACGACTTCGAGACCAAGTACCTCGACGGCTCCACCCGCATGGCGATCCCGCCGGACCTGCCGCCCGCCGCCATCGAGGAGGTCAGGCGCGTCGCGGTCCAGGCGTTCGACGCCCTCGACTGCGAGGGGCTGGCCCGGGTCGACTTCTTCCTCACCCCCGACGGCCGCTGGATCCTCAACGAGATCAACACGATGCCGGGCTTCACCCCGGCGTCGGCGTTCCCGCAGATGTGGGCCGCGACCGGGCTGGACTACCCGGCCCTGGTCGACCGGCTCATCCAGACGGCCCTCACCCGCTCCACCGGCCTGCGCTGACCGTCTCCGCTCATCCCGCGGTGAACGGGAGCCAGCCGCGGTCGGCGAGCGTGGCCACGTCGGTGGCGCGGGCCCCGTCCTCGGAGAACGTCCACAGCGTGTCGCCGATGACGACCGAGCGGCGGATGGAGTTGCCGTAGTCCGTGCCCGGATGCTTGACGCTCCCGGCCTCGCGAAGGCCGGTGCCCGTGACCTTGAGCGCCAGCGCCTCACTCGCCCCGCGCTCCGGCCGCGACACCGGGACGACGGCGAGCCCGGTCCCGGGCCAGTACAGGAACGCGTGCGGGTCGAACTCGGTCTGGGACGACGCGCCGGGCAGCTTGTAGGAGGCCACCCGGCGCGGAGTGCCGCTGACATCGAAGAGGGACGCCTGGAGCCCCTTGGTCCGGCCGGAGGCGTCGGCGTCCTGGCCGATGCCGAGGAGCCGCCCGTCCGCCATGGGATGCAGGTAGGCCGAATATCCAGTGATCTTGAGTTCGCCGGTGACGCGGGGCCGACGAGGGTCCTTCAAGTCGAGCACGTACAGCGGGTCGACCTGCTTGAACGTCACAACATACGCGAGTGTGCCGAGGAACCGGACCGCGTAGACACGCTCGCCCTTGCCGAGCCCGTCCGCCCGTCCGATCTGGTCGAGCCGGGAGCCGTTCTGGGCCAGAACGTACATCGAGCTCTGCGACGTCGACCCGCTGGGACGACCCGTCCCCTGCCCGGGATCGGTCGTCGTGACGACGCGCAGATTCCCCTGCAACTCCGACAGCGAATACTGGCTGAGCAGGGTGCCCGGCACCGAGCCGGACGCCGCGTACTGGGGCCGTCCCCCGTTCCGGACGTCGAACCGGTGCACGTCCGTGCGCTGCTCGACGGGCGCCGGGCCCTTGACCGGCCTGGCCGGGACGGGCGGATTGCCGGCGATGTAGAGGCTCGACCCGTTGCCGTAGACGGTCGCGCCATCGGTGGCGACCGCGACCGGCGACGGATCGGCCAGCCCGCGCGCCAGATCGAACGTCAGAACGCTCACCATGCCGGCCCCGGTGTACGCGGCGGGCCGGCTGACCTGGTCGCACGGCGCCCGGTAGTTCTTCGCGGCCTTGCCCTCGCCGACCGTGAAGGTGGGCAGCCAGGCGTCGAGCGGCGCCTTCCGCACCTCAAGCCGGTTGCGCTCGACGGCCTTCTCCGGGTCCCGCCCCGGCGGCGGAAAGTCGATCTTCGGCGTGGACCGCACCACGACCCGCACGACCGAGCCGCTCTGCCGCGCGTCCAGATACATGCTGTCGGACGTCATCGTCCCGACGACCTTCGGAGCACCGGCCAGGTCGACCAGCGTCAGCCGCGTCTGCGGACGCGCGGGACCGGGCCGTCGCGGGTCCGCCGGAAGGTCACGCCCGAGCATCGGCGCCTGAGGCGTCAGGATCAGAACGCGCTCGCCGCTCAGCAGGAGCTGTGAGTTGAAGCTCCCGCCGGGATACCCGTCCCGTTCCGCAAGGCTCAGCGTGTGCGCGACCTTGCGTGTCGCGGGATCGATGACCTGGAGCCGCCCCCGGGCGAGTGTGACGATCCGGCGCCCGTCGGTCTTCACGAGGTCGGGCTCGTCGGCGCCTGGCTCATGGCTGTTCGTGGTGGAATGCTGGGGCGCCTTCCCACCGCCGTCGGCCGGCGCGGGCGCGGGCACCGCGCCTTTGTTCAGCGCCGTGTCGCCCTCGGGAAGGCCCGCCAGCGGCACGGGACCCCCCAGCCCGTACGGGCCGACCTGATCTGCGGCGGCCCGGCGCAGACCGCCCAGGAGATCGTCACAGCTGTCATAGGCCACCAACCGCATCGGCGGCGCCTCCGCCCGACGATCGTCATGGCCCGATGAGCTGGCGCACCCGGCCAGCAGCATCATCGCCGCGGCCGGTGCAATAGGAGCGAACGAACGAGCACGCATTGACTTTGGACGCCCGCGAAACGCCCCCGGTTCCCACCAACCGCGATGTCACACTGAAC
>NZ_SMKU01000254.1 GCF_004349215.1 Actinomadura rubrisoli
GTGGGAGGGGCAGCGGGGGCGCGCCGGCAGGTGGGTTCGTTGCCGGGTGGCGCCCCCGCACCGTCGGGGTTCTGCGGCCTGCCTAGATCCAGGAAACGCCGCGCATGGTGTTTCCCCCCTCAGGGTGTGCTGGGGACCGCGAGTCCGCGGGCCCTTCGCGGGTGCCCAAAGCGGTCACCCGCAGGTGCGAAGGTACCGGTTTCCCGCCCACTCCGCACACGTTGCAACTATCGTGTTACACAACGTGATGCGTGTAAGGGGGAAGGATGACGGCAGTGCAGTCGTCCGCCGAAGACCGCGGTGGGGAACTGGCTCGCAAGCCCCGGCGCCGAACGCTTTCGGGGCGCTCGTCCCTGCTCGTGGTCTACGTGCCGGTGGTCGTCGCCATCCATGTCGGGCTCACCGCCGGAGGGCTCGCAAGCACCTCCCCCCGGCTGAATGATCTACTCACTTTTGCCGCTCTCCTGGCCTGCGGGGCGGTGTGCATCGAGGCGTCGCGGCGGCTCGGCATGCCCGCCGGGGTGGCGCGCGACCTGCTGTCGTCGTGGTGGCTGCCGGTGGCGCTGCTGCTGCCGCCGGTGTACGCGCTGCTGATGCCCGTGCCGGTGCAGGCGCTCTTGCAATTCCGAGTGCGCAGGACGCTCGTGTACCGGAGGGTCGTGGTCGCCTCGGCCCTCGGGATCGCCGGGGCCTGCGCGTCCATGGTGTTCCACCTGGTCGTGCCCGATCCGCTGGGCGGACCACCTCAGTGGGCCGTCGACGCGTGGCCGGGCATTCCAGCGGCGGTGGGGTGCGCGGCGCTGTTCACGGTGGTGAACGCGGCGCTGGTGGCGGTCGCGGCGCACGCGGCCAACCCGGAGAGCCGCTGGCGGGACGTCCTGTGGAACCGTGAGAGCCTGCTGCTGGACGTGGTGGAGCTGTGCGTGGGCATCCTCGTGGCGATCACGAGCGCCCTGACGTTGGGGCTGCTGCTCCTGGCGCTGCCGCCGGTCATGCTGCTGCAACGGAGCCTCATGCACCAGCAGTTGCAGGCCGCAGCCCGGACGGACGCCAAGACGGGGCTGCTCAACGCGGCGGCCTGGCAGCGGGAGGCCGACACCGAGCTGTCCCGGGCGCAGCGGTCGAGCGACCCGCTGGCGCTGCTGCTGATCGACATCGACCACTTCAAGCGGGTGAACGACACCCATGGGCACCTGGTCGGCGACCAGGTGCTGGTGGGGGTGGCCGGCACGCTCTGCCACCAGTTGCGCGACTACGACGTGGTCGGACGGTTCGGCGGGGAGGAGTTCGTGGTCCTGCTGCCGGGCACCGACACCGTCGAGGCGTGCCGGGTGGCGGAGCGGCTCCGGGGGCGGGTTCGTCGGCTCGCCGTGCCCGCGGAGGAGGGGACGGTGGCCGTCACGGTGTCGGTGGGGGTCGCGCTCTTCCGCACGCACGGGGAGGATCTCATCGAGCTCCTGGCCGCCGCCGACCTGGCGCTCTACCGGGCCAAGGCGTCAGGACGCGACCGCGTCTGCCTCCCCGCCGTCGAAGGGCCGAGGGCGGCCGAAGGCTAGGACGCGCCGCAGTGGCCCAGCTGTCGCGCGAGCGCGTGGGCTGACCGGGGATGCGAGGCCGGAGGCGAGCATCCCCGGGAAGATCGCGAAGCGATGTCGCGTCTCGCCCAAGCACGGTCAAGGTGCGAGCCGCTAGGCGAGTGCCTTGGCCGGGGTTGAATCAACGCTGCGACGAAACGGTGTCCGGGACCCCGTAGTCTTGAATAATGGCCGAGTACATCTACACGATGCAGCGCGTGCGCAAGGCACATGGCGACAAGGTCGTCCTGGACGATGTCACCCTGCATTTCCTTCCAGGGGCCAAGATCGGCGTCCTGGGACCGAACGGCACCGGCAAGTCGACGTTGCTGCGCATGATGGCCGGTCTGGAGCAGCCGTCCAACGGCGACGCGCGCCTGATGCCCGGCTTCACCGTCGGCATGCTTCAGCAGGAGCCGCCGCTGACCGAGGAGAAGACCGTCCTCGGGAACGTGCAGGAGGGCGTCGCCGAGACCAAGGCGATGGTCGACCGGTTCAACGAGATCGCCGAGAAGATGGCGACGGACTACTCCGACGAGCTCATGGAGGAGATGGGCAAGCTGCAGGAGCAGCTCGACCATCGCAACGCGTGGGACCTCGACAGCCAGCTGGAGCAGGCGATGGACGCCCTGCGGTGCCCGCCGCCGGACGCCGAGGTCACGACCCTCTCGGGTGGTGAGCGCCGCCGCGTCGCGCTGTGCAAGCTGCTGCTGGAGGCCCCCGACCTGCTGCTGCTGGACGAGCCCACCAACCACCTGGACGCCGAGAGCGTGCAGTGGCTGGAGCAGTTCCTCGCCAAGTACGAGGGCACCGTCCTGGCCGTCACCCACGACCGGTACTTCCTCGACAACGTGGCGACGTGGATCCTGGAGCTCGACCGGGGCCGCTGCTTCCCCTACGAGGGGAACTACTCCACGTATCTGGAGAAGAAGGCCGACCGGCTGAAGGTCGAGGGCAACAAGGACGCCAAGCGCAAGAAGCGCCTGGAGGACGAGCTGGAGTGGGTCCGGTCGAACCCCAAGGCGCGGCAGACCAAGTCCAAGGCCCGCCTTGAGCGGTACGAGGAGATGGCGGCCGAGGCGGCCAAGACCCGCAAGCTGGACTTCGAGGAGATCCAGATCCCGCCGGGTCCCCGCCTGGGCAACACGGTCATCGTCGCCGACAAGCTCACCAAGGGCTTCGGTGACCGGCTCCTGATGGACGACCTGTCGTTCAACCTGCCGCCGAACGGCATCGTCGGCGTCATCGGCCCGAACGGCGTCGGCAAGACCACCCTCTTCCGCATGATCATCAGGGAGGAGCAGCCGGACTCCGGCGACCTCCGCCTGGGCGAGACCGTCAAGATCTCCTACGTCGACCAGGGCCGCGGTGGCCTGGACCCGAAGAAGACCGTGTGGCAGATCGTCTCCGACGGCCTCGACCACATCAACGTCGGGCAGGTCGAGATGCCGTCCCGCGCGTACGTCGCGGCGTTCGGCTTCAAGGGCCCCGACCAGCAGAAGCCGACGGGCGTCCTGTCCGGCGGCGAGCGCAACCGGCTGAACCTGGCGATGACGCTCAAGCAGGGCGGCAACGTCCTCCTGCTGGACGAGCCGACCAACGACCTGGACACCGAGACCCTGTCCAGCCTGGAGAACGCGCTGCTGGAGTTCCCCGGATGCGCCGTGATCACCTCGCACGACCGGTGGTTCCTCGACCGCATCGCCACGCACATCCTCGCGTGGGAGGAGGGCTCGAACTGGTTCTGGTACGAGGGGAACTTCGCCGACTACGAGAAGAACAAGATCGAGCGCCTGGGCGCCGACGCCGCCCGCCCGCACCGGGTGACGCACCGCAAGCTCACCCGCGACTGACGGCACCGCACCCGGCGCACGCAACGGCCGCGCGGTCATCCCACCGACCGCGCGGCCGTCCCCATTCCCAGCATGATCACTGTCCGCGACGATCACCGTCCCGGACGGTCGCTGGTGCGTGAGGATCGCCGCGTCACCGCCCCGCGATGATCGCCGTCTCGCGGTGGTGGCCGTTTCGCGGCGGACGGCGTCCGGACTGTGCGCGGGACGGAGATCGGCTGCGGGTAGCATCGGGCGGACCGGCGGAGACCCCCGACCCCCAGGCGAGGACATGCAGCAGACCGATCTGCCCGCGGCCGAATACCGGCACGTCTACGAGTTCTACCTCCGGTTCGGGGACATCGACTCCCAGGGCCATGTGAACAACGTCAAGTTCCTCGGCTACCTGGAGGACGCGCGGCTTGAGATGTTCCATGGCGACCCGGTGCGCAAGGGCGAGGAGCCCATCCGCGGCATGGTGATCTCCCGGCATGAGATCGACTACCGGCTGCCGCTGCTGCCGACCGTCTACCCGGTGCGGGTGGAGACATGGGTCACCGAGGTGCGCGTCGCCTCGTTCAAGCTGGCCTATGAGGTGCGGGACGACGAGAACGTCTACGCCGAGGCGACGTCGACGCTGGTGGCGTTCGACGTGGAGGCGAACCGCCTGCGCCGGTTCACTGCCAAGGAGCGGGAGTTCATCGGCCGCTACGTCGCTCCGCCCTCATGACGGCGGCCCTCGGCGACGGTCCCGGCCATCCGCTGCTCACCTTCGCGGCCGTGGCGACGGCGCCCCGGGTCGGGCTGCGGGTCGTCCAGCAGGCGGACGCGGAGGCGCTGGCGGGCCTCTACCAGGCGAATCGCGAGTACCTGCGGCCGTGGGAGCCGGAGCGGGACGACGCGTACTTCACCGTCGACGGGCAGCGCGAGAACATCGACGACCTGGTCGGGGCGTACGGCGCGGGGGAATTGTGGCCCGGCGTCATCGTGCTGGACGGTCAGATCGCGGGCCGCATCACGCTCAACAACATCCTGCGCGGGCCCCTGCAGAGTTGCTTCGTCGCCTACTGGGTGGCGCGCGCGCACGCCGGACGCGGTGTCGCGACTGAGGCCGTCCGGCAGGCGCTGGACGTGGCGTTCAGCCAACTGGGTCTGCACCGCGTGGAGGCGTTCACCCGGGTCGACAACCACGCGTCGCAGCGCGTCCTGGAGCGCAACGGCTTCACCGCCATAGGGACGGCCCGCCGGCACATCCATGTGGACGGCCGCTGGCACGACGAGCGGTTCTTCGAGCGGCTCGCCCCCTGGGACGACGGGATCACTCCGGTTCCCCCTGCCTGACTCGCAGCCCGTCGCGGACGCGGCTGTGCATGATCTGCATCGCTCGTCCCCTCATTGAGATCACTGCGCGAGTCGGTGCGGTCACGTTTGGCCGCTTTCCCCATTTCCGGCGCTATGCCCCGAACTGCCATGACCACAACCGGGTCGTCACGGGTCGATAACAAGCGCGGCAGGAATCCGTTTTGACCCTACTTCTCCCTCTAGTGTCGCGACGCGAAATGTGGAGATCCCACGTGGAAGGGGCACTATGCGGCGCATCTCACGAGGAGCGATGGCACTGCTGGTCGCCGCGGGTATGACCGGTTCCGGCGCCGTCGCGGCGCAGGCGGCGGTCACCGCGCGGGCGGACGACATCGCCGCCCAACTGAAGGCCATCCCCGGCATGCAGGTGACGGAGAAGACCTCGACGTTGCCCGGATACCGATGGTTCTGGCTCAGCTACCGGCAGCCGGTCGACCACCGCGAGCCCAAGGGGCAGTGGTTCGAGCAGCGCGTCCTGTTGCAGCACAAGGCGGCGGAAAGCCCGATGGTGCTCTACACCAGCGGGTACAACACGCCGGAGACGATGTTCACCTCCGAGCCGACGGCGCTGGTCGGCGGCAACCAGATCTCGGTCGAGTACCGGTACTTCACCCCGTCCCGGCCCGAACCGGCCGACTGGCGGAAGGACACGATCTGGCAGGCCGCCACGGACGAGCACCGGCTGATCGGCGCCCTGAAGAAGATCTACAAGGCGAAGTGGATCTCGACGGGCGCCAGCAAGGGCGGCATGACGGCCGTCTACCACAAGCGCTTCTACCCGCGCGACGTCGACGGCAGCGTCGTGTACGTGGCGCCGAACGACGTCGACAACGATGAGGACAGCCGCTACGACAAGTTCTTTGAGACCGTCGGAACCGACCCGCAGTGCCGCACCCATGTGAAGGCGCTCGCGCGCGAGTTCCTCAAGCGCCGCCCGGCGATCCTGACCCGTTTCAAGGCGGACGCGGCCAAGAACGGCTGGACGTTCGACATCCTGCGCACGCCCGACCGGGCGTTCGAGAACTCGGTGATGGACTACGAGTTTGCCTTCTGGCAGTACAGCCTGCAGTCCGACTGCGCCGCCCTGCCCGCGGTGAACGCCTCGGACGACGACCTCTACAAGACGCTCGACGCGATCTCCGGGATGTCGTTCTACACCGACCAGGGGCTCCAGCAGTACATCCCGTACTACTACCAGGCGGGCACGGAGCTCGGCTGGCCCACGCCGCAGTTCAAGAGCCTGCGCCCGCTGCTGCGGTACGAGGACAGCTACCAGCCGCGCACCTACGTCCCGCGCGACGTCCCCATGCGGTTCGACCGCGGGAAGGCGATGCGCGACGTCGACCGTTGGGTCCGCGACCACGGAAGCCGGCTGCTGTTCGTGTACGGGGGCAACGACCCGTGGGGCTCGGAGCGGTTCCGGCTCGGCAAGGGCAGCCGTGACTCGGCCGTCTACACCGCGCCCGGCATGAACCACAGCGGCCGCCTGATCACCAAGCTGCCGGACGACCAGAAGGCCAAGGCGACCGCCGACCTTCTGCGGTGGGCGGGCGTCCAGCCCGGCGCCAGGTCCCTCACGACGCCCGTCGCCGACGACCCACTCCAGCTCCAGCGTCCCCCGCTGTAGCCGAGCGCCATCTGGAGGCCGGACCAGCGGTGCGCCGGCGTGCGCAGACCCCTCGCACGCCGGCGCACCGCGTCCCGTCTCGTCTCAGCGGCGGGTCTCCAGCCACGCGGCGGCGTTGCCGGGGAGCAGGTCGCCGTAGAGCGGGATGGTGGTGAGCAGCGGACGACCGGACGGGAGCCGCACCGGGTTCTCGCCGCAGTTGAGGGCGAACGTGAGCGTCCCGCGCCGGAAGAACAGCGCCGGTTCGGGGGAGTCGAGCCACTCCAGGCCGTCCGGCAGGCCGTCCAGGAGGCGGCGGCGCAGCGCCAGCGCCTCGCGGTAGAACGTCAGCGTGGAGGACGGGTCCTTCTCCTGCGCCTCGACGGTCAGCGACCCCCATCGCGCGGGCATCGGCAGCCACGGCCGGACGCCGCCGGGGGAGAACCCGTACGGCTCGGCCGTGCCCGACCAGGGGATCGGTACCCGGCAGCCGTCCCGTCCCGGCTGGCCGCCGTCGCTGCGCTTCCAGACGGGGTCCTGGCGCGCCTCGTCCGGCAGGTCGACGACCTCGGGCAGCCCCAGTTCCTCTCCCTGGTACAGGTACGCCGAGCCTGGGAGCGCCAAGAGCAGCAGCAGCGCGGCCCTGGCCCTGGCCAGTTCGATGCCCGGGACGCCCTCCGGCTGCTCGTACCGGGTGAGATGGCGTACGGAGTCGTGGCTGGACAGCACCCACGTGGGCACCAAGCCGGTCGGCGCGACGGTGCCAAGCGCCGCCGTCACCACGTCCCGGAACGCGGCGGCCGACCAGGGCGCGAGTTGCAGGGCGAACTGGAAGACCTGGTGCAGTTCGTCTGGACGGAGGTAGAGGGCGAGGTCTTCGGGGCTGTCCGTCCACACCTCGCCGATCGCCATGCGCTCGCCGTCGTACTCGTCCAGGATGGTCCGCCACCTGCGGTAGATCTCGTGGACCTCGGGACGGCTGTACATCGGGCCGTTCGCCACCCGCCGCCCGCGCCCGGCCAGATCGCCGAACGACTCGTCCTTGACGAGTCCGGCGGCGACGTCGATGCGGAAGCCGTCCACGCCGCGGTCCAGCCAGAACCGCAGGATGTCCTCGAACTCGCCCCGCACCTCGGGGTCGCGCCAGTTGAGGTCCGGCTGCTCGGGCGCGTACAGGTGCAGGTACCACTCGCCGTCCGGCAGGCGCGTCCAGGCCGGTCCGCCGAACGCCGAGGGCCAGTCGTTCGGCGGGTCCTCCTCGCCGGGGCCCGCGCCCGGCTTGCCGCGGCGGAAGATGTAGCGGTCGCGTTCGGGGGAGCCCGGCGCCGCGGCCAGGGCCTTCCGGAACCACGGATGCCGGTCGGACGAGTGGTTCGGGACGATGTCGACGATCAGCCGCAGGCCGTGGGCGTGCGCGTCGGCGGCCAGGGCGTCGAAGTCGTCGAGCGTCCCGAACCGGGGGTCCACGTCGCGGTAGTCGGCCACGTCGTAGCCGCCGTCGGCCAGGGGAGAGGGGTAGAAGGGGGTGAGCCACAGCGCGTCGACGCCGAGGTCGCGCAGGTAGCCGAGGCGGGAGCGGATCCCCTGGAGGTCCCCTTCACCGTCCCCGTCCGAGTCGGCGAAGCTGCGGACATAGACCTCGTACACGACGGCGTTGCGCCACCAGGGGATTCGCGTCATACAGGGCGCTTTACCCGCTTATGTGGGGGCGTTCACCATGCTGCGCGCCGCCATCGTGAAGTAGTCCCAGAGCATCTTCTCCAGCGGCTCGGGCAGCTCCAACTCGTCCACGGCCACGCGCATGTGCCGCAGCCACGCCTCGCGCTCGGCCTCGCCGATGACGAACGGGACGTGCCGCATGCGCAATCGGGGATGCCCGCGCCGCTGGCTGTAGGTGGTGGGGCCGCCCCAGTACTGGATGAGGAAGAGGCGCAGCCGCTCCTCGGCGGGGCCGAGGTCCTCCTCGGGGTACAGGGCGCGCAGGGCGGGGTCTTCTGCGACCCCCTGGTAGAAGCGGTGGACGAGCTTGACGAAGGTCTCCTCGCCGCCGACCGCCTCGTAGAAGGTCACCTTCTCGGGTTCTGCCATAGCGCCCCCAGCCTATGTGATCACGTGGCGTTGGGGGTGGCGACCGAGACGCCCGCCTCGTCGAAAGCGCGCTTGACCCGCTCGCGCAGCTCGCGCGCGACGTCGCCCTGCCGGCCCGGGGCGGTCTTGATCACGACGCGGATCACCAGGGCGTCGCCGGCGAGGGCCTGCACCCCCCAGACGGACGGCGCCTCCAGGATGACGCCCTCCCAGGGCGAGTCGGCGGCCATCTCGTCGGCGGCGGTCTGGAGGATCTCCTTGACCTTCTCGGTGTCCTCGCTGATGTCGACCGGGATGTCCAGGACGGCCCGTCCCCAGTTCTGCGACTCGTTCCCGACCTTCTTGATCTCGCCGTTCGGGACGTACCAGACGATCCCGTCGACGTCGCGCATCCGGGTGACCCGCAGGGTGACGGCCTCGACCGTCCCCTTGGCGCTGCCGACGTCGATGACGTCGCCCACGCCGTACTGGTCCTCCAGCAGCATGAACAGCCCGGCGAGGAAGTCCTTGACGATGTTCTGCGCGCCGAAGCCGACCGCGACCCCGATGACGCTCGCGCTGGCCAGAATGGGCGCGAGGTTGAGGCCGAGCGAGCCCAGGATGCTGAACGCGGCCGTCCCCATGATCAGGATGGACGAGATGGACCGCAGCACCGAGCCGAGCGTCTTGGCGCGCTGGGCCCGCCGCTGGTTGAGCAGGGCGGGGCTGCCGTCGAAGACGGTGCGCGAGCGCTCCTTGACCCGCTCCGACATCGTGCCCTCGGCCATCCGCACCGTGACCTTGGTGATCATGCGGTGCGCGATGTTCTTCACGATCAGCGCGACGGCGAAGGTCACGATGATCCAGGTCACGGTCGCCAGGGGCCGGTCGAGCCAGGTGGCGTAGAACTTGGTGAAACCGGTGTTGTGCGAGACGTTCCAGACCAGCCGGCAGGCGGTGGTGGGCTTCTGGTCGTTGCAGGCCGCCTCCGGCGTGCCCTTCTCCGCCCAGGGCACCAGCAGCCCCAGAACGAGTGACATCGAGCAGACCCTCCCCGGCCATTGTGGTGTCGGGCCACCTCGCCGTGGACCCGCGGCGGGTACGAGCCCGATCGTAGGGGACGGAGACGACCGGTTCGTACGGCGCCTGGCGAAGCGGCGTGACCTGGCCGGGGAGGGGCTGGGATCAGGCGAGCGTGTCCCGCGGGGTCCGCGGCTGCCGCGCCGTTCGGCCACGGCCCCGCGGGACACGCCCGGTCTCAGGGGAGCCCCACGCGCCGCTCGCACACCTCCCCGCGGAGCGGCTGCAGGACGTGGGCCAGCTTGAGGGCGGCGCCGCCCGGGTCGTCCACCCGGTGCATGCGCTCCCCCCAGGACCACCAGTAGTAGTGGTCGTGCGTCTCGGGGGCCGGCGCGCACGTGATGTCCTCCGCGAGGCTCCCGGCCTCGGGATTCACCACACGCAGGAACGCCGGCCCGGAACGGGTACGTACGACGCGGGCGACGAGCCCCCTGGTATCGAGCTCGTGCTCCAGCTCCTCGAGGTAGCCGACGCGTCTGTCGCTGACCACCTGCGCACCTCCTCCATCTCCGCCAGTCGTGCTCCGAGGACTGCTTCGCCGTTCCCGTGTGATCAACTTCGCCGTTCCCGTTAGATCAACTCTGCGGATCCAGATCAACTCTGCGGATCCGCCTTGTTACTCGCGGCGAGAATTGCAACTCTCACCGTCATGGGTCAAGGGGCCGTCCGGCCGGCGGAGTACCGGATTACCCCACCTCAGAGGAAGTTTCCTGCCCCTCGGAGGAAGAATCTCTACCCTGGGGCTCCGGGACGCGTCCCGGCCCCCACCGGTTCTGGAGAACCGCTTGGCCTGGCTCGACCGTGAGGGTTACGCTGCGTGCGCGAGAGATTATCTGTCGTGTCCATCCAGTACCGGTCGCCGTGCGCGGCGCGGCCTCCCTCCCCCGGGGAGACGGCGCCCAGCAGAGCGGTGAGGAGGCCGGAGCCAATGTCGGACCCCCCTCCCACAGAGGACCTCCCTCCCAAAGAGGACCCCCCTCCCAAAGAGACGGACGTCGCCCGGAGGATCCGTGCGCACGGCCTGGCTCGGGGACACTGCACCGTGGACATCGCGCAGGAGATCCACGAGCAGTGCGGGCCGCTGTTCGGCACCAGCCGGGTCAAGGCGCACCGGCTCGCCCGCGGCGTCGCCCTGTCCGACATCGTGGCCCAGGTCAGGGCCCTGTACGAGATCGACGGCAAGCCGGCGCCCCGGCTCGGGGAGACGCTGCTGTCGGCCTACGAGAGCGGGTACAAGCGACCCGGGCCCGAGTACCTGCACTACCTCTGCGCCGTCTACCGGGTGGAGCCCGATGTCCTAGGGTTCCGGAGCCCCTGCATCTGCGGCCGCGGCCACGCGGTCCGCGCCGGCGCCGCCGCCGTCCCGCAGCCGCGGGCGCCCGAGCGGCACGCCACCCGAGAGCCCGACGTCCCGCTCGTCGGAGCCATCGTCCCCAGGGCCGAAGAGCGTCCCTGGGTCACCGTCAACGATCTGCGGGGCCCCGACCGCGCCGAGGGCCCCCTGTCCATTGATGTGGGAGAGGAGGACATCGTGCTTCGTAGGACCCTTCTGCAACTTCTGGCCGGAGCGGGCGTGGCGCTCGACGGCCAGTTCCTTGGGGCGGTCGACAACCTTCGGCGCAAGATGGACGACACGCTGGTCGGCGCGACCGTCTCGCCGACCATGCTCGACCAGTGGGAGGAGACGACCTACGGCTACGGCCAGCAGTACCAGGCCACCCCGTCCCTGCGGATGCTCTGCGACGTGCTGCTGGACTTCAGCGAGGTGCGGCGCATGTGCGACAAGCGCCAGCCCGTCGAACTGCAGGAGCGGCTGTGCCGGATCGCGGCGCAGCTCTCCGGGCTGTCCGGCCTGATCATGATCAACCTGGGCGACCACCGGCTCGCCCGGTCGTTCTTCCGCACCGCCCGCACCGCCGCCGACGAGACCGGCGACCGGCAACTGCGCGCCTGGGTGACCGTCCGCGAGTCGCTGGTGCCGATGTACTACGGCGACCCGCGCGAGGCGCTGCACCTGGCCCGCAAGGCGCAAGACCTCGCGGGCCGCACCCCCGGTGTGGCCGCAGCCATGGCCCCCGCCGTGGAGGCGCGCGCGCTCGGCATGCTGGCGATGCGCGGACGCGGCGACGCCGCGCCCAGCGCACGGCGCGCCCTCGTCCGGGGCCGCTCGGTGTTCGACCAGCTGTCCAAGGCCGACACCAGCGACCTGGTGTACGGCTTCACCGACCGGCAGATGGCGTTCTACGAGGGCGACACCTTCACCAATCTCGGCGACCATAAGCACGGCGACGAGGTCCTCAGCCACGCGCTGACGCTGTACGCGCCCACCGACAGGGTCGACCTCACCCTCGTGCGCCTCGACCGCGCGATGTGCCGGCTGCACGCCGGGAATCCCGACGCCGCGCTGACGGCCGGGCAGGAGGCCATCCTCGACCTGCCGCCCGACCACCGCTCCGACATCCTCGTCCACCGGGCCCGCCAGATCGGCGCCGCCGTCTTCTCCCAGCACGGCGAGATCGCCGGGCTGAAGGAGTTCCGCGAGGCCCTCGCGGGCCCCTGGGTCACCAGTCCCGCCAACAACCCGTCCGAACAGGTCTGAACGGGCCATGGGCATGCCTGACGGCGCCCCCCGGCAGGATCGCTCTGCACCGGCGGGCCGTGCCGGCGACGCTCGACGCGGGTCCCAGCCCGCCGAGACCGCCGGAGCGCGCGCTCTCGTCCGGCTCCAGGGGGACCCTCCCGCATGGAGCTTCGCCGACCTTCGACTGCGGCGCTACCGCGCCGCCGACCACGCCACCGTCCTCGCCCTGCACCGGGAGGGGCTGGCCCAGGTGGGGCTGCGTCCCGGTGACGGCGTCTACTACGAGCACGACTTCTTCCGGATGGAGGACATCTATCTCAGCAACGACGGCGAGTTCGTCGTCGGCGAGGTCGGCGGCCGGATCGTCGCGATGGGCGGCCTGCGCCGCGCCGACCTCGTCCCGGGCGGCAGCGCCCGCGCGTTCGGCGGCTACGCGCCCGGCGCCCCCAGCCTGGACGCCGTCGAGATGGTGCGGCTGCGGGTCCGCCCGTCGGTGCAGCGCCGCGGGTACGGCGCCGCCGTCGTCAGGGCACTGGAGGAGCGCGCCAGGGAGTACGGCTACCGGATCCTGCGGGCCGACACCACCGAGATGCAGGGGCCGGCGCTCGCCCTGTACCGCAAGTTCGGGTGGACGGAGACGCGCCGCGAGGTGATCGGGGGCATCGTGAACATCTACATCGAGAAACCGCTCCGCTGATCCCCCGGGCCGCGGACGGCCGACGCCGGCGGCGCGGCCCGGCGCAGGGCCGCCGCGGCCCGGGCCTCAGGAACGACCCCGGCACGCGCTGGTCGCGGCGGGCGGCCACCGCGTGCCGGGGTTGGGAACGGCCCCCACTCGCACCGTCCCTCGGCGCGGGACGCCGGCGGACGGTGCGAGTGGGGCTTCGGGTCAGGGGCGGCGGCCGGCCACCAGCTGCATGAGCGGGTACCGCCGCCGCCTGATGCCGGTGAGGCCGCGGTCGGCCAGCGCCCCGGTGACCTCCCGGTCGCCGAAGACGGTGAACCCCGTGGCGCGCCGCACGATCTCGCCGCCGAGACGGGAGGCGGGCAGCGCCAGGGGGCGCCGCGAGGTGAGGATGATCAAACGCCCGCCCGGCTTGAGGACGCGGGTCATGCCGTCCACGGCCGTCCACGGGTCGTCGAACAGGTACAGCGCGCCGAAGCAGCAGACGGCGTCGAACGTCCCGTCCCGGAACGGCAGGTCGACGGCGTTGCCGCGGACGTAGCAGACATCGGGCCCCGCGCCCTTCGCGCCCGTGTCGGCCGCGGCGCGGGCGAGCATGGTCTGCGCGGCGTCCAGCCCGACGACGAGCCCATCGGCGCCGACCCCGGCGGCAAGAGCCCGGGTCACGTTCCCAGGCCCGCACGCCACGTCCAGGACGGTCGCGGGGGGCTTACCGTCGTCGCCCGGCTGCGCGAGCCCGAGCCAGTCGCGCGCCGCCGCCTGCTCGGCGGCCGTGTCCGGGCCGACCGGCCAGCCCTTCGCCAGGTTGAACCCGACGGGCCGCCACACCTTCTCGTAGATCTGCGGCAGGAACGTCGACTGCATCACCGACTGCGCGAGCGACGGCGGCGGCTCGGTGGAGGGCCCCAGGAGGTCGAGGTACCCGGCGGACACGTCGGGTTCGGCGGGCGGCTTCTCCAGCAGCCCGAGGACCCGTTCCACCGCGGACGGACTCCGCACCATCGAAGCGCTCACCCCACTATTAGACCATGCGTCCATTCTTGCCCCGCACCCCCATCGTCCTCCCCGGGCACAGCACTCCCGCGGAGGGGTCACGGGG
>NZ_SMKU01000255.1 GCF_004349215.1 Actinomadura rubrisoli
TCTTCATGGGGGTGGGTCTCCTTGTCTCCTGGTCAGGAGATGCGTTCGGCGAACCTCCGCCGGTACGCGTCGACGACGACGGCGATCATGATCACGCCCCCAGTGATCATGAGGCGCTGGAAATCGGACACCCCGAGCAGGAGGAGTCCGTTGGTGAGCACGCCGAGCAGGCAGGCGCCCAGGAACGTTCCGATCATCGAGCCGCGCCCGCCGCTGAGGCTGGCGCCGCCGATCACGACGGCGGCGATGGCGTTCAGCTCGTAGCCCTGGCCGAGGATCGGGCTGGCGATGTTGAGCCGCGCCATGTAGGTGAGCGCGGCGATGCCGACGGTGAAGCCCGCGATCACGAACGCGAGCACCTTGATGACCCCGGTGCGGTGCCCCGACAGGCGCACGGCCTCCTCGTTGTCGCCGGTGGCGTAGACGAGGCGCCCGAAGACGGTACGGGTCAGGACGAACCAGCCGATGACGGCCAGGATCAGCGCGACCCAGAAGACCGCCGGGATCCACAGGATCGTGAGCGTCCCGAAGTCGTTGAACTGCTGGGGCAGGTCGTAGATGGTCTTGGCGTCGGTGAACTCCTGCGCGGCGCCGCGCGCCACGTACAGCATGCCGAGCGTGATGATGAAGGACGGCACCTTCCAGCGCTCGGTGACCGCACCGTTGACGAGCCCGCACGCCGCGCCGATGGCGACGCTCGCCAGCAGGGCGAGCAAAATCGCCACCGACGTCGGCAGGCCGCTCTCGGTCATCACCGTGCCGGCGACCACCGCGCACAGCGCCAGCACCGAGCCGACCGACAGGTCGATCCCGCCGACCAGGATCACGAACGTCATCCCCACCGCGAGGATCGCGTTGAGCGTGATCTGGGTCATGATGTTGCGCAGGTTCTGCGTGGTGGCGAAGTCGTCGGCGGTGATCGCGAAGACGAGTGTCAGCGCGACCAGCGCGATGCCGATGCCGGCCTCACCCATGATCTGCCGGGCGAGGCGCGGGGTCCGCGCGGTGGGCTTCGGCGTGACCGCCGAGGCGGCGGCGTCGGTCATGGCCGCTCAGCCTCCTTTCCGTGGAGGAATCCGGAGTAGGCCAGGGTGAGGATGTGCTCGGCGTCGAAATCGGATCTCGGGACGTCGGCGACCACCCGGCCGCGGGAGAAGACGAGGATGCGGTCGCAGACGCCCATCAGCTCGGGCAGGTCCGACGACACGACCAGCAGGCCCTTGCCCTCGTCGGCCAGGTCCATGAGCAGGCGGTGGATCTCGTAGCGGGCCCCCACGTCGATGCCGCGGGTGGGCTCGTCGATGATCAGGACGTCCGTCCCGGCCTGGAGCCAGCGGGCGAGCACGACCTTCTGCTGGTTGCCGCCCGACAGGGTGCGGACCGCCTGCCGGACGCCGGACGATCCGATCCGCAGCCGCCCGGCCATCCGCTCGGCCGCCCGGGTCTCGGCCCCGGCGCGCAGCAGGCCCGCCCGGGCGACCGCGCCCAGGCTCGCGAGGCTGATGTTGGCACTGATCGGCAGGCCGAGCGCCAGCCCCTGGGCCTTGCGGTCCTCGGTGAGCAGCCCGATCCCGTGCGCGACGGCGTGCCGGGGATGGCGGATGCGCACCGGGCGTCCCCGTACCGTGATCCGGCCGCCGTCGGACCGGTCGGCGGCGAACAGCGCCCGCATGGCCTCGCTGCGCCCGGCGCCGACGAGCCCGGCCACGCCGACGATCTCGCCGGAGCGGACCGCGAACGAGACGCCGGACGCGGCGCCGCGCACCCGCAGGTCCTCGACCCGCAGCAGCTCCTCGCCGGGCTCGGCCGGTTCCCGGACCGGGAACTCCTGGTCCAGGTCGCGGCCGACCATCAGCCGGACCAGCTCCGGCGGCGGGGCGTCGCGCAGCGGCCTGGTCGCCACGTGCCTGCCGTTGCGCAGCACGGTCACCCGGTCGCCGATCTCGTACAGCTCCTCCAGGTGGTGGGAGATGTAGACGACCGCGACGCCGCGGCCGGTGAGCCGGCGCAGGATCTCAAAGAGCCGCCCGCTCTCCCTGCTGGTCAGAGTGGCCGTCGGCTCGTCCAGGACGAGCAGGCGCGCCTCCTGGGACAGGGCCTTGGCGATCTCGACGAGCTGCACCTGCGCGATGCCCAGCCGCTCCACCCGGGTGCCGGGCGGCACGTCGAGGCCGACCTCGTCGAGCAGGGCGCGGCACCGCCGGTCCAGGCGGCGGCGGTCCACCACGCCGAAGCGGTGCGGAAGCCGCTGGAGGAAGAGGTTCTCGGCCACCGTGAGCCCGGGGATCGGCGTCAGCTCCTGGTGGACGACCTGGATCCCGGCGCGCAGCGCGGCGGCGGCGTTCGCGGGGTCGTGGCGCCTGCCGGCGAACGTCATCGTCCCGGAGTCGGGCCGTTCGACGCCGGTCAGGCATTTGACCAGGGTCGACTTCCCGGCGCCGTTCTCCCCGACCAGGACGTGGACCTCCCCGGGCAGGACATCCAGGTCGACGCCGTCCAGTGCCGTGACGCCGGGGTAGCGCTTGACCAGCCCCGAGGCCGTCAGAAGCGCGTCCATGCGCACCTTCTTTCGCTTTCCGTGCGGTGGCGGGACCGGCGGAGCGCTCAGCTCTGCCCGGCCGCGGTGATCAGCTTGATCTGGGTCTTCTGCCAGCCGGTGATGGTCTCGCCCTTGATCATCCGCATGGCGTAGTCGATGCCCATGGCGGCCTGGGCCGAGCCGAACTGGTCGACGGTGGCCACGACGCTCCCGTCCTTGACGCCCGCCTGGATCGCCGGGATGTTGTCGAACGAGGCGACCTTGATCGCGCCGGCCTTGTGGGCGTCCTGGATCGCCTTGAGCACCCCGAGCGCCATCGCGTCGTTCGCCGCCATCACCCCCTGGACGTCCGGGTGCGCGGTGAGCATGTTGCCCATGACGGTGTGCGCCTCGTCGGTCTCCCAGTGGGCGGTCTTGGCGTCCAGCAGCTTGAGGTCGCCCTGCGCGATGGCGTCCTTGAAGCCCTGGGCGCGCTGCTCGGCGTTGGCGGCGCCCGGGTTGCCGTCCAGCATCACGACCTTGCCGCCGCGGCCGAGCTTCTTGGCGAGTTCGGCCCCCGACTGCCGGGCGCCCTCGCGGTTGTCCGGGCCGACGAAGGGCACCTGCGCCCCCGCGCCCTTGAGCGCGGCGTCATCGAGCTTGACGTCGATGTTGACGACCTTCACCCCGGCGGACATGGCCCGCTTGAGCGGCGCGATGAGCGCCCGGGAGTCGGCGGGGGCGATCACGATCGCCGACACGCGCTGGGTCACGCACTTCTCCACGGCCGCGACCTGGCCGTCGATGTCGGTCTCGTTCTGCGTGCCGACCGCCTGGAGCTTCAGGTCGCCCCGCTTGGCGGCGTGCGCGATGGCTCCGTCGCGCATGCCCTGGAAGAAGTCGTTGGCCAGCGACTTCATCACCAGGCACACCTCCGGCTTGCCGGACTTGGGCGCCGCGTTGCCCGAGCCGCCGCCCTCCTGCCCGCAGGCCGCGGCGGTCAGGGCGACGGCGGTCAGGCCGATGAGGAATGCTCGTCCTGCCATGGGTTCTGCTCCTTACTGGGGGTGGGTGCGAACGGGACGCCTGCGCGCAGGACGACGTTCGCGTAGGGGGTTGCCTCGCCCGTGCGGACGACCGCGCGGGCCTGTGCGACCATGCGTTTGAGCCGCTCGTGCGGAACCCGGGACACCGGGGCCGCCGCCAGCGCGCGGTCCAGCCCCGCCAGGAGGCCGGGGTCGGCGGCCTCTTCGGCGATCACCGCCGCCTCGACCACGAACTCGTCCAGGACCGCTCGCAGGACGGGCAGGAGACCCGGCTCGCCGCGCCGCCACACCAGGTCGACCGTCTCCACTCCGCGCGGTACCGGCAGCCCGGGATCGGCGACGACCACGAGATCGGTATGGCCCGCGGCCGTGAGGATCTCCAGGAGGCGCGGGTGCCACAGTCCGCCGGGGCGCATCGTCATCGCCTCCCGGCCGGATCGCCCGCGAGCAGGGCGTCCACCTCGGCCTCGCGGGGAAGCGCGTCATGGGCTCCGCGCCGGGTCGTGGCCAGGGCTCCCGCGGCGCACCCGCGCCGCGCGGCCTCGCGCAGCGGCCGCCCGGCCGCCACCGCGATGGTCAGCGCGGCGCAGAAGGCGTCGCCGGCGCCCACCGCGTCGATCGCGGCCACCGGGAACGCGGGTATCCGGAACGTTCCAGCTGGATCGGCACCCACGGCGCCGTCCGCGCCGAGGGTCACCACGACCCGGTCCGGCCCGAGCCGCCGCAGCGCCGCGGCGACGGCCGCCCAGTCCGCATCGGCGCCGAAGGCCGGGGAGCCGTGCAGCGCCTGGTGCAGCGTCGCCGCCTCGACCTCGTTGACGATCAGAACGTCCACCAGCTCCAGCAGCCGCGTCATCGACGCGTCCACCGCCTGCGGCGAAGGGGCCGCGTTCAGCACCACCAGCAGGCCCAGCCGCCGCGCCTCGGCGGCCGCGGCCACGCAGGCGTCCACCGGGATCTCCAGCTGCAGCAGCAGCGCCGACTCCGCGCCGCCGCCCGCCACCGCCCGTCCGGCGCTCGGGCCGAGGGCCCGGTTGGCGCCGGGCGCGACGGCGATCGCGTTCTCCCCGTCCGGCCGGACCATGATCATCGCTAGCCCGGTCGCCGCTCCGGCGGCGACCTCCACGCCGGTCACGTCGACCCCTTCGCGGTCCATGGCCTCGCGCAGTTCCGCGCCGAAGTCGTCATCGCCCACCGAGCCGACCATGCGGACGGCCGCCCCGAGACGCCGCGCGGCGACGGCCTGGTTCGCGCCCTTCCCGCCGGGGATCCGCGCCGCGTCGCCGCCCAGCACCGTCTCGCCGCACTCGGGCAGGCGCGGCACGGTGACCGTCAGGTCCATGTTGACGCTGCCCACCACCAGCAGGCGCACCGCTTCACCCATGATCCGGACTCCCCGCCGCCTCGATCCCGTGGTCGCCGCCCGCCGGGTCGGCGCAACCGCACGACCCGCGCGCCACCAGCCGCGTCGCCAGCACGACCCGCTCGGGCGCCGTGCCCTCCGTCCGCGCGCCCCCGGAATCGCGTCCGGCCAGGAGCATCTCCACGACCGTCCGGCCGAGCTCCTCGAACGGCTGGCGCATCGTGCTGAGGGACGGGACCGTGTAGGCGGACGGGGCGACGCCGTCGAAGGAGAACACCGCCAGGTCGTCCGGGACGGCCACCCCGAGCTCGGCGGCCGCCCTCAGCACCCCGATGGCCTGCTCATCGCTCGTCACGAACAGGGCGTCGACGCCGGGGCCTGACTCCAGCAGCCTTCGACCCGCCCGGTAGGCCTCCGCGCGCCCGAAGGGAGCGTGCGCCACCGGCATCGCCGCCGGGTCGAAGCCGGCCTCGGCCAGCGCCAGCCGCCAGCCGTTCACCCGGTCCAGCGTCGGGTGCATGCCGTCGGGCCCGGCCACGCACCCGATCCGGGTCCGGCCGTGGGCGATCAGGTGCCGCACCGCCTCCGCGGCGCCGCCCTCGTTGTCGACCAGGATCTGCACGGCGTCCGTGCCCTCGATCTCCCGGTCCACCACCAGGCAGGGGATGCGGGCGCGCTCCAGCTCGGCCCGCCACGCGCCCGGACCGTGGCACGGAATGAGGATCAGGCCGTCCACCTGCCGGTCCAGCAGCGTGCGGACCTGGGCGACCTCGCGCTCCTCGTCGTCCCTGGCGTTGGCCAGCAGCAGCGTGTGACCGCGCTCGAACGCCACGTCCTCGATCTCCCGCGCCAGCTCGGCGAAGAAGGGGTTGGCGTTATCGGGCACGACCAGGCCGATCGTCGTCGTCCGGCTGTTGCGCAGCGACCGGGCCACCGCGTTCGGCCGGTAGTCGAGCTCGGCGATGGCGGCGAGCACCCGCTCCCGGGTCGAGGGCGCGACATTGCGGGGCCCGTCATTGAGGACGTAACTCACCACGGCTTCTGACGTGCCGGCTCGACGCGCGACATCACGGCGGGTGACCATGGGCTCCCTTGTTCAACTCGTGTTGGCAACTCGTGTAGATGGGATCTTGCGCCCGCCCCTCCGGAGGTGTCAACACCCGATCCCCGATGACCGAATCCGGCCGCAAGCCGTGCCGGCACTTCGGCTATACGCCCGGGTGCGGATGGCGCGCTGGGGCATGACGGTGGTGGCTCAGTAGGGTGTGCTGGCTGGTGGCCACGTGAAGGGCGAGGTGAGCGCGGGTGAGCACGCCATCCCAGTCGGCTGCGGGCTCGGGTCTGCGGCGATGGATGTTGCAGGGGCTGCACCGGCCTGGACGCAAGCCCGGTCCGCACCAGGAGGAAGTACCGCACCAGCAGCACCGGTGGTGGCAGGTCATGTGCCTCACCGGCGTCGACTACTTCTCCACCCTGGGCTACCAGCCGGGCATCGCCGCGCTGGCGGCCGGGGCGCTCAGCCCGATCGCGACGCTGCTGCTGGTGGCGCTGACCCTGTTCGGGGCACTGCCGGTCTACCGTTCGGTGGCCGGGCAGAGCCCGCACGGGCTGGGCTCCCTGTCGATGCTGGAGCGCCTGCTGCCCGGGTGGCGCGGCAAGCTGCTGGTGCTGTTCCTGCTCGGCTTCGTCGCCACCGCGTTCATCGTGACGATCACCCTGTCGGCCGCGGACGCCACCGCCCACCTGCTGCACAACCCGTTCGTCCCGGACGGGCTCTCCGGCTGGCAGATCCCCCTCACGCTGGCGCTGATCGCCGCGCTCGGCGCGGTCTTCCTGATGGGCTTCAGCGAGGCGATCTCGATCGCCGTCGTGCTGGTCGCGGTGTATCTGGCGCTGAACGTCGTGGTGGTCGCGACGGCGCTCGGCAAGGTGACGGCCGATCCGGGGCTCATCACCGACTGGAAGAACGTGCTGAACGCCGACCACTCCAACCCGATCGCGATGGTCGCGGTGTCGCTGTTCGTGATGCCGAAGCTCGCGCTGGGGCTCTCGGGGTTCGAGACGGGCGTGGCCGTCATGCCGCTGGTCAAGGGCGGGCTGGACGCGCGGATCCGGGGCGCCCGCAAGCTGCTGACCACGGCGGCGATCATCATGAGCGTCTTCCTGATCACCTCCAGCTTCGCCACCACCGTGCTGATCCCGGAGAAGGAGTTCGAGACCGGCGGGAAGGCGAACGGGCGGGCGCTGGCCTACCTCGCGCACGAGTACCTCGGCGACTGGTTCGGCACCGCCTACGACGTGAGCACCATCGCGATCCTGTGGTTCGCCGGCGCCTCCGCCATGGCGGGCCTGATCAACATCGTGCCGCGGTACCTGCCCCGGTACGGGATGGCGCCGGACTGGGTCCGCGCCACCCGTCCCATGGTCCTGATCTTCATCGGTGTCTCGTTCGTGATCACGTTGCTGTTCCGGGCGGAGGTCGAGACGCAGGGCGGCGCGTACGCGACGGGAGTGCTGGCGCTGATCCTGTCGGCGGCGGTCGCGGCGGCACTGGCGGCGTGGAGACGGGGCCGCCGCCGCGCCGGCGCCGGGTTCGGCGTGGTCGCGCTGATCCTCGTCTACGCGACGGTGGCCAACATCATCGAGCGCCCGGACGGGCTGGTGATCGCGGTCCTGTTCAGCGTCGCGATCGTCGTCACGTCGCTGATCTCCCGCGCGACGCGGTCCACCGAGCTGCGCGTCACCGAGGTCGGGTTCGATGAGGAGGCGCGGCGGTTCGTCCGCGAGGCCGGTGATCTGCGGATCATCGCCAACGAGCCTGACGCGCGCGACCGGGCGGAGTACGCCGACAAGGCACTGGAGGCGTGGGAGCTGCACCGCCTGGGCGGCGGGGAGGGGCTGCTCTTCCTTGAGATGACGGTGTCGGACGCCTCGGAGTTCGAGTCCGCGCTGCGGGTGACGGGCGAGGAGCGGCACGGGCACCGGATCCTGCGGGCCGAGAGCCCGAGCATCGCCAACGCGATCGCGGCCGTCCTGCTGCACATCCGGGACGAGACGGGCAAGCAGCCGCACGTCTACTTCCACTGGGCCGAGGGCAACCCGATCGGCGCGCTGCTGCGCTACCTGGTCTTCGGTGGCGGCGACATCCCGCCGCTGACCCGCGAGATCCTGCGCCAAGCCGAACCGGACATCGACAGCCGGCCCGTCGTGCATGTCGGGTGACTGCGCGTCGGGGTCATGGCCACGGTAGGTGGGCGGCGAGACGGAAGGTGCCGTCGCACGGGCCGTGCTCAAGGGTGCCGCCGTCGAGGGACAGGCGCTCGGCCAGGCCGGCCAGACCGGCCCCCGCGCCGGGGATGGCGCTGGACCGGGGTTCGGCCGGCAGCGGGTTGACCACGGTGATGTCGAGCCCCGCGCCCGGCGCTCCGCCGACGCGCACCGTCACCTGGGCATGGGGCGCGTGCTTGCGGGCGTTGGTCAGCCCTTCCTGGACGACCCGGTAGGCGGTGCGCTGCACCCGCGGGTGGGGTTCCCTGCCTTCGCACGTGTCACCGGGCTCGAACACGACCTGCTGACCGGCCGCGCGGGCCTCCCGCACCAGCCCGGCGATCCCGGCCAAGCTGGGCCGTGACGGCGAGGACGCGCCTATGCGTCCGCCGGTGTCGGCGGTGCGCAGGACCTCCAGCACCTCGCCGAGCTCGTCCAGGGCCAGGTGGGCGTTGCCGTGGATGACGTCGACCGCCTCCTTGATCTCGGCGGCCTTCAGCGGCGGTCCCTCGCCGGTCTCGGCCTGCGCCGTCCGGTAGCTCAGCGCGCCGGCGTGCATCGTCAGCAGGGAGATGCGGTGGGCGAGCACGTCGTGCATCTCCCGGGCGATCCGCTCGCGCTCGGCCCGCTCCGCGTCGGCGACCCGGAGCGCGTGCTCGAACCGCTGCCGTTCGACCTCCCGGCGTGCCCCGAGGGAGAGCTCGCGTCTGGCGCGTGCGGCCATGCCCCAGCTGAGGGGAACGGTGAACATCACGACGAGCCAGGCCGCGTTCTGCGCCCCGCTCTCCCCGTGCGGCGGCAGGAAGAGGCCCAACGGGACGGCCACCAGCAGGTGGAGCCCGGCGATGAGCGCCGCGAGCGGCCAGTCGCGGTGCACGGCCACCGTGAGGACCGCGACGATCGCGGCGCCGGTCGCGCTGGGCGCCACCGCGAGCAGGGGGACCAGGTACCAGGCGAGTGCCAGCGGGTAGCGTCGTCGCGACCACAGTGCCAGGCACCCGACGGCGCCGAGCGACAGGTCGGCCATCCGCGTCCAGCCGGGCAGGTCCTCCAGCAGGCGGTGCGGGGCGGGGTCCTTGGCGGCCCACAGCCAGACCGCCCCGCCGAACAGGACCAGGTCCACCAGCCAGTCCCGTAAGGTCCGGCGTTGCGGCCCGTGACCGTCGAGCGACGCCAGCCGTCCGGGGAGCATCCAGCGCGGCGCCGCCGGGAGCCCGGCGGCGTCGGTCATCGTGGACATGCGCCGAGTCTAGGGACGGCGGTCGCCCCGGGCCCCTGGCCGATCGGCCAGGCTTCGCCTCCGACCGGCCATGATCGGCGGGCCAGGAGACCAGGGCGGGTGGCCGGGCGGCCGATGCCGCCGGCCCGCTGCCGGTGGTGCGCTTGATCTCATGAACGAGACTCGGCGATCGGCGTCCCTGCGGCATCCCGTCCTCGGCGCCGGTGTGGTGCTGGCCCTGGTGCTGGACGGGCTGATGACGAGCGCGGCGGCGCGAGGGCGCGAAGACGCGATGATCACGATCCAGGGCGAGTCACCGGCCCGGACCAACATCCCGACAGGGTCCGACCCGAGGGCCTCGGGCGGTGCGTATCTGAACCTGTCCACCCCCCGGACGCCGCCACGGGGAGGTTGGTACGCCACTTACAAGGTCAACGCGCCGGCTGCCGGCGCCTACCGCGTGGAGACCGTGTCGACCTCCCCGGTGGAGCAGGACGAGGAAGTGGAGGACTGCGGCTCGTACTTCAACCTGTCGGTCAACGGAGCCCGGTTCGCGCAGGTCGCCCGATCGCAGCCGCAATGGGTGGGCTCCCCGCACGCCTGGGGCGGCCTGTACCGGCTGCGGCTGGACGACGTGGAACTGCGGCGCGGCACCAACACCATCACGTTCATGGTCGATGAGCCGGTGCCGGTGTCGACGTCGGTGCTGCACCGTCTCCTGCTGGACGCCTTCACGCTGACGCCGACGGACGTCGCCCTGTCCGGCGTGCACCTGGTGCCGCAGGACCGATCTCCGTCCAGCACTACGCACGGCCCTGCGGACAACCTGGGCATCTACCGGGAGGGCGAGCGGGCGAGCCTGAGCTTCCGCCTCAACGCCCGCGCCCCTGCCGCCCGGCCGGTCCGGTATGAGATCAGCGACTACTTCGGCGCCAAGGCCGGCTCCGGAACCGCGACCGTGCCCGCGGGCGGTACGGCGGTGACGGTACCGCCGCCGCCGAGCCTGCCGCCCGGCAACTTCCGGGTGACCGCGTCGCTGGGCGGCACCCCGGTGGTCGGCCACTTCGCGCACCTGCCGCGGCGGCGTCCCGTCACCGGGGCGGCCAACCGATTCGGGGTGAACGTGTGGGCGTTCACGATCGTGCCGCCGTCGCGGCTCGGCGCCCTGCTGACGGCTATGCGGGAGATGGGAGCCGGATATGTGCGCGACGGCGACTCCTGGTCGGCCACCGTACCCGCCCGCGGCAGGTACGTGAGGACCCCGTACGACCGTCTCACCCGGGCGTTCCACGCCCATGGCCTCAAGTCGCTGGAGACCATCACCGAACCGCCCGGCTGGGCGACGACGCCCGCGTCCCTGCCCTTGCCGGTCGACCTGAGGGACGCGCACGCGTTCGCCCGGCATCTGGCGGGCAAGGCGGGCGCCACCAGGTCCGACGCCGTGCACGTGTCGAACGAACCGGAGGCGGACGAGACCGCGAGCACCGGCGACCAGCAGGCCGCCTACGTCAAGGCCACCGCGCTGGGCGTCGCCGACGGCCCAGGGCGGCCGTTCACGGTGCTCCCGAGCTTCTACGAATCGGCCCACTTCCAGGATCTGATGCTGCAGAACCAGGTCGTCGGCTACGCCGACTATTGGGCCATGCACGGCTACCCCAACGAATACCCGGATCCCGTCAACCCGCGGTTCCCCGTTGAGGAGGTCGAGAAGCATCACGGGCTGCGGCGCCTGTACGGCGCCCGGACCCCGCTGTGGATGTCCGAAGGCGGGACGTTCCTGCGGTCGTCGCCAGACGGCCTCAGCCGGACGAGCCAGACCACCCAGGCGCGCTATCTGGTCCGGTCGACCGTGGGGGCCCTGGCCACCGGAACCGCCAAGCACTTCTGGTTCTCCGGATCCCCGATCGGTTACCTGAACGATGGGGGCGAATATTTCGGGATGCTCAGCCCCGGCTTCCAACCCTGGCCCTCCTACAGCGCGCACGCCGCCATGGCCTCGATCCTGGGCGAGGCGAACTTCGTCGCACCGCTTCGGGGAGTGCCGGGCAATGTCACCGGCCATGTCTTCGCCGCCCACGGCAAGACCGTCACCGTGCTGTGGGCGGACAAGCCCACCCAGGTGGACGTGCCGACGCCCGGTCACAAGGTCGACGTCTACGACATCATGGGCGCGCACAAGGGCACGACCACGACCACCGGGCGCGGAACCGTGCGCCTGACGGTCTCGTCCGACCCTGTCTACCTGGCCTCCGACGCCCCGGCTCCGGCCTCCGCCGCTATCCGGGGCAAGGACGTGCGCCGCGCCAAGCCGTCCGTCGCCGAGCACATCGTTCTCAACCAGCGGTTCGCCGCGCGCAACGCCGCCCCGAACAAGAACAGTCACGGAGAGAACCGGCCGCCCTACGGCTACCGGCTCGACCCCACGACCCCGATGACATTGGACGTCTACAACTTCAACGACACCCCGCAGACCGTGACCGTCTCCGGCCGCGCCTACGGCGGCTGGTCCGCACGTCCGGCCACACGCACCACGGTGCGCGTCCCCGCCAACGGACGGGTGGGCGTGCCCTTCACCATCGCGTCCAGCAGGACGATCCCGCGAGGCGTGGACTACCCACTGGTCTTCGAAGCCGGCCTCGGCGGCCGCGCCGCTTCGCCCTCGGTCTCCCGCATCCAGCTCCCCGCGCCGGGCGAACCGGGTGCGCAGATTCCGCTGGCACCGTCCATCGCCAACCTCTCGCCTTCCGATGGAACCACCGTCACCGGCCCCCGGGTGAACGTGACCGCCGACATCACCGACGCCCTGTCGGGTATCGACGCCGCCCGGCTCACCCTCGAAGTGGACGGCCGTCCGGTGCCGACCCGCTTCGATCCGGCCACCGGACGGCTGACGGCGGCCCCGCACCTGACGCCGGGCCGGCACCGGATCTGGGTCCGCGCGATCAACAAGGCGCACGCACCCGCGCAGGCGTCGGCCACCGTGACCGTGCGCCGTTGAACCGGTAGAACCGCACGCCGTCGGCCTGGACGCGGGTCGTCCAGGCCGAGCCGTAGGAGAACGCCAGGTCGGCTTGGAGGGCGGCCCGGCGGTCAGGACCCGCCGGCGGCGGCCCGCAGGCCACGACCCGTCCCTTGGCGAGCACGCGCGCCAGCGCCACCCGTGCCTGCTCCCCGCCCGACAGCGAGGCGAAGGGCCTGGCGGCGAACGCGGCCACGCCGGTGCCGTGCATGGCCCGTTCGGCCTGTCGCTCGGCGACCAGGTGTCCCGCCGCGTCCCGGAACTGCCGATCAGCTTCACCGCGCACACCGCCGGCTACCCGTGGGCCCTGCCCGCCGCCGCTCTGCCCCCGGCCGCGTCCGCGTGCGCCTTCGACGCCACCGTGAGCACGATCCTCCGCGTCCCCCTGCCGGCCCTGCTGCTCCCCGCCGACCTGGCCGAGAGGCCGGGCCTCAGCCGGAGGCCGGTGGGTACCGGCTCAGGCGCGTCCAAGGCCAGGTGATCAGCGCCCAGCCGAGCAGGATGATCGCGATCTCGGCCAGCACGTACCACGGCCAGGGGCCCAGCAGATCCAGCACCGAACCGGTGCTGGGCTTGTCGTTGAGGTAGCCGTAGTTGGTATCGGCGATCAGGTTGAAGACGAACGTGGCGACGGCCCACGCCGCGGTGGCGGCGACCGCGAACCGGTAGCCGCCCCAGTCCGGCCGCATCCCCAGCCCCCAGGTCAGGTACACCGCGGCCCACACGATCATCAGGTGCGGCCCGAAGAAGCCCAGGTAGTCGATGTCGGGGTAGTCCGTACCGTTCAGCGCGGGCGTGAGCAGGCCCTGCAACGACAGGGTGAGCCCCCAGTAGTACATCAAGGCGAACCCGCGCGGGCCGAGCGTCCACAGCGCGCCGATCGCGGCCAGCCAGGCCACGTCGCACAGCTGAAGCGGCAGCGACCCGCCGATGCGCCACTGCCCGGGCAGCAGCGTGTGCACCTGAGTGCCGATCACCACGTACACGATCGCCAGCGCGTACGCCTTGCCGAAGCCCCTCGCCTGGGCGCCGACCCTCTCACCCGGCTCCGATGCCGCCCGCTGCGCGCGGCCGAGCATCACCAGCCCGGCGCATCCGGCCGCGAACAGCCCCAGCGCCGCCCAGTGCGACGGCCCGAACGCGGCGAATCGACCGGCGGTCAGCACCATCCGGTGATGCTAGTGGCTCGTCACTGAACCTTGATGGGTTATTGATCTCGGTGGGTGATCAAGCCGGCCTTGTCCCTGAACCGGTTTCAGGAGGTGGTCGTGGCGAGGAGGCCCGAGGTGTTCGTGCGTGCGTCGTCGATGGAAGAGGGCCGCCGTCTGCAGAAGATCACCAGGACGGCGAAAGACCCGGTAAAGCTGCGGCGGGCGATCGTGGTCATGATGTCCGCCCAGGGCCGGGCGGCCTCCTCGATCAAGACGTTG
>NZ_SMKU01000256.1 GCF_004349215.1 Actinomadura rubrisoli
GGCGGGGCCGGTGGGAGGATGGGGGAGTGATGGGGACCCTGCTGCTCGGAGCGGCGCCGATCGGACGGCCCGAGGACGCGTCGCAGCGGCTGCGCGCGGCCCTCGCGGCCGCGCCGGTGATCGCCGCCGAGGACACCCGGCGGCTGCGCCGGCTGGCGGGCGACCTCGGGGTGGAGCTCACCGCGCGGCTCGTGTCCTACTACGACCAGAACGAGCGGACGCGGGCGGTCGAGCTGCTGGAGGAACTGCTGTCCGGACGGGACGTCCTGGTGATCACCGACGCGGGGATGCCGGGCGTGTCCGACCCTGGGTACCGGCTGGTGCGCGCGGCCGTCGCCGAGGGCGTGCCGGTGTCCGTCCTGCCCGGCCCGTCGGCCGTGACCACCGCGCTGGTCGTGTCGGGGCTGCCCACCGACCGGTTCTGCTTCGAGGGCTTCCCGCCGCGCAAGGCCGGCGAGCGGACGCGGCGGCTGGACGCGCTGGCCGCCGAGCCCCGCACGATGGTGTTCTTCGAGGCGCCCCACCGGCTGCCCGTGACCCTCGCCGCGATGGCGGCGGCGTTCGGCGCGGACCGTCCGGCCGCCGTGTGCCGGGAGCTGACCAAGACCTACGAGGAGGTCCGCCGGGGGCCGCTCGGCGACCTCGCCGAATGGGCGGCCGGCGGCGTGCGCGGCGAGATCACGGTGGTCGTCGGGGGAGCGCCGGAGCCCGCGGGATTGTCGGACCCGGCCGACCTGGCGGCGGCGGTCGCCGTCCGCGAGGCCGCCGGAACCCCCCGCAAGCAGGCGATCACGGAGATCGCCAAGGAGAACGGCATGCCGAAGCGGATCGTCTACGACGCGGTCGTCGCGGCCAGGAAATAGTCACTCCGCGGAAGCGGTCCAAACGGCTCGATCCGGGGAATAAGACGCCTAGTGGATTCGGCGGGGGTCACGCCGAGACTAGGGCGCTTCTCATGGAACTGGGTGGCGTCACCGGGGAGGTAAGGGCCATGCGCGATGCGTGGTCGAGCCACGAGGCATGGGTCTACGAGTGCCTGTGCTGTTCAACGATTTGGGACGAGCAGTTCGACGTCCGCCACATCGCCGACGGGCACGGCGGAGAGGCGACCGTGTACAAGCAGGACGGGCAGCGGTGCACGACCCCCTGGGTCGACCATGTCTGCCCCAACTGCCAGAGCCAGAACGTCAAGGCGTTCCCGGCCCCGCGGGCGAGACGCCCCGAGGTGCCGCAGGCCCGCGGCGGCACCGACGTCGCGCTGGTCTTCCACCTCCGCCACCTGCATGCGTGGTGAGAGGGAACGGTCAGGTCGCGCGCTGGCGCGGTGGGGTGCGGCTGTCGGGCAGGCGCTTGCTTGGCCGATTGGGACGGGCTCTAGGCCCGGCCGTTGCGGCGGAGTCTGGTGCCTGCTCGGCGGGTGAGGGTGGTCAGCGGGCGGCGGACCGCTGGAGTGAACGCCATTCCTGCGGCCAGGGCGGCCAGCGGGACGGCGGGCAGGACGTAGCGGTAGTCGAACTCGGCGGTCGCGGCCGGGGCCAGGAGCAGGCCGGTCGCCAGGGTCCACGGCAGCAGCGCCGCGCCTCCGAGGCGCCGCCACAGCGGGACGAGGCCGGCCAGGCCGATGAGCAGGATGCCGCCGAGCATCGTCCCGCGCAGGTAGACGTGGTCCTGGTAGCCGCGGATGACCCCGGCGAACGGCTCGACGATCTGGGTGCGGGCGTGGCCGCGCTCGTAGGCTTTCGCCTCGGCGGCGGCGACCGAGTCGCCGTCCATCCGCCACTCGGGCAGCGCCTTGCTGGTCTTGCGGAACTCGTACTGCACGTAGGTCGCCTCGTCGGGGAAGACCGTCCGCTTCCACCGGAAGACCCTGAAGAAGTCGTGCGCGACGACCTGCATGTAATCGACGGGCTGCGCCACGATGGCCCGCTTGGCGAAGTCGTTGCCGAGCCTGTTGTTCTCCGGGCTGAACCGCTTGCCGGTGTAACGGTTGAGCGGGGATTGGGGGTTCCAGATGCCGTCCTGGGAATTCGGCAGGCGGTTCACCGGCTCGGTGCACAGCGCGTACTCGCTCACCGGCAGATCGTGCATCTTGTGGCAGTCGGCGAACTTGTAGACCCGTGCGTACAGGAAGATGCCGTTGCTCTCGGTAATGGCGAACTTGCCGCTCTCGGCCTTGTACCAGCCCATGTAGGTCAGGACGGGAAGCGCGCACGCCACCAGCGTGATCGCCATCATCTTCCAGCCACTGCGCCGGACCAGCATGAACAGCAGCACGCCGAGCAGCACGGGCATGCCGACCGAGCGGGTCAGCCAGGCCAGCCCGATGATCAGGCCCACCGACGCGGCGATCTTCCAGGTCGGGCGGTCGCGCCAGAGCAGCAGCGTGACCGCGCACATCACGAGGAACGTGAACGTCGTGTCGGACAGGATGAGCGTCTCAAGCTGGATCTGGTAGGCGTCCAGCAGCACCGGCGCGGCGGCGAGCGCGGCGCCCCAGCCGGGCAGCCGGAACCGGCGGCGCAGCAGCGCGTAGATCATCACGCCCATCGCCAGGCCCATGAGGTGCTGGACGAGCACGACGAGCGCGAAGCTGTGGAACGGCCTCAGCGCGAGCAGCAGGAACGAGTAGCCGTCCGGGCGCAGCGGGTGCGGGTACGGCTCCATCGCGACGTGCAGGTAGTCGAAGCTGTCGTTGAAGAACATCGCCGGCTGGTAGCCGATCATCGCGATCAGCCGGAGCAGCGCCGCTGTGGCAATGATCACAGCGAAGGTGGGGTGGCGGCGCACCAGCGCCCAGAGCCCGGACGCGCGTCCCTGCCGTCCCGAGTCGGGGTCGGGCGACGGCTCGTCCTTGTCAGGATCCGTGCCGAGTTCGGCGTCGAGCTCCGCTTCGAGTTCGGCGTCGAGTTCGGCGTCCAGGCCCGGATCGAGGCCCGTGTCCGGTCCGGCGCCGGCCCAGGGGCCGGTGGCGGAATCCATGCCCGTCTTCGTGCCGCCGGGCGTGTCGCGGACGGGCGTGACCAGGGCCGTCTCCGCTCCGGCCCCGTCGCGCGCGGTCTGTCCGGGCACGTCCTCGCCGGGCGTGCTTTCGTCGAGCATGGTGCCGTGCGGCGAATCGCCCGCCACTACCGCACCTCCCCTTCGCTGTCCGGCCCCCGGTCCGGTGGCACTGCCTTTTCCGGCGCGCGTCACAGCCGACCCAACCTTTCCGGGCCGCCGTGCCCGTATGCTTGACGTCCTAGCCTGCCGCCCGAGACCGTGGCGGAGATGGTTTTTGGGTTGCAAGTGCGCAACACGATACGGGTGCTCTTGTTGAGAGCGGCCAGCATCTCTCGTTCCCGGCAGGCATCATGAACGACGACGGGCCGCCGAGCGGAACATGACGAGATTAGTCGAAAATACCGCAGACGGTCACCAGGGGTAACGAAGGAGATCGCGTGGAACTCTCCGTAGTGATGCCATGTCTGAACGAGGCCGAAACGGTCGAGACCTGCGTCCGCAAGACCATCGGCTTCTTTGAGGACAGCGGCATCGACGGCGAGGTCATCATCGCCGACAACGGCAGCACCGACGGCAGCCAGCAGCTGGCGAGGGACGCCGGGGCGCGCGTCGTGCCGGTGATCGACAAGGGATACGGCAACGCCCTCATGGGCGGCATCCGCGCGGCGCGCGGCCGTTACGTGGCCATGGGCGACGCCGACGACTCCTACGACTTCACCACCCTCGGCCCGTTCCTGGACGAGCTGCGCGCAGGAGCCGACCTCGTCATGGGCAACCGGTTCAAGGGCGGGATCGCGCCGGGCGCCATGCCGCCGCTGCACCGCTACCTCGGCAACCCGGTGCTGAGCTTCGTCGGCCGGCTGTTCTTCCGCAGCAAGATCGGCGACTTCCACTGCGGGCTGCGGGCCTTCAACAAGGAGTCGATCCTGCGGCTCGGCCTGCAGACCGGCGGCATGGAGTTCGCCAGCGAGATGGTCGTCAAGGCGACCCTGCAGAAGTACGACATCCGCGAGGTCCCGACCACGCTGTCGCCGGACGGGCGGACCCGCGCCCCCCACCTGAACACCTGGCGGGACGGTTGGCGCCATCTGCGCTTCCTCCTGCTCTACAGCCCGCGGTGGCTGTTCCTCATCCCCGGTCTCGTCTTCATGACACTCGGCCTGGTCGCGGGGGTCGCGCTGTCGACCGGCCCGGTCACCGTCGGCGAGATCGCCTTCGACGTCGACACCCTCGTCGGCGCCTCGGCCGCGATGATCATCGGCTTCCAGGCGGTGCTGTTCGCGCTGCTCACCAAGGTCTACGCGATGCAGGAGGGGTTCCTGCCGCACGACCGGCGGGTGCAGAAGGTCATCGACTGGTGGAGCCTGGAGCGCGGCGTGCTGCTCGGCGGGCTCCTCGCGGTCGCCGGCCTCGCGGGCCTCATCGCCTCGCTCCTGCACTGGCGGGTCAACAGCTTCGGCGAGCTCGACCCGCGGCACTCGCTGCGCATCGTCGTCCCGTCGGCCACCGCGCTGGTGATGAGCCTCCAGGCCATCTTCGCCTCGCTGTTCGTGAGCATCCTCGGCATCCGCCGCCGCCAGCACCCGCCGCTCACCGACGCGGCCGACGAGGCCGCGGGCGTCGTCGACGCCGCCGCCGAGAAGGTCGCGGACGAGCGCAAGGCCGGTGCCGTCAAGCCCGCCGAGCCCGCCGACGCCATGGAGGGCGAGAGCGCGGGCAAGGGCGAGAGCTGAGCCCGTCCAGCGGAAACCCTTGTCGAGCCTCCGGGAGAGCGTTCCCCGGGGGCTCGGCGTTTTCCGAGAACTTGCTGAGCGTTTCCGGGCCCTGGACGATGCCCCGCCCGGACTGTGACAGGCTTGCACGGCGATGGATCTTCCTCCCTTGACCGACCCTGGTCGGCGCGCCGGACGACGATGAGCACCGAGGCCGCGCCCCTGGCCGTCGCGCGCAGCCCGGTCGCGCCGGCCGCCGAGGGCACCCCGCCCACCGTCCCCCGGCGGCGCCGCTGGGCCTGGTTGTTCCTGCTGGGCTGGCTGGCGCAGGTCGCCGTGCGCCTCTGGCTCGCGTCCGGGCAGACGATGCCGGTGGCGACGCCGGACGAGGCGGGCTACCTGTTCGCCGCCCGCGTCCTGACCGGCGGCCCTGACGCGGACCTGTCCTGGGGCACCGTCTACCGGGGCGGCTACCCGCTGCTGCTGACCCCGGCGTTCTGGCTCGGGGACGATCCGGTGACCGTGTACCGGGGCGCCCTCGTCATCAACGCCATGATCAGCGCGGCGATGCTCCCGCTGGCCTACCTGCTGCTGCGCGGCCTGCGGGTGCGGCGGCGCTGGTCGTACCTGTTCGCGCACGTGACGGCGCTGCTGCCGGGGGTGCTGTTCTACTCCGAGTTCGTGCTGACCGACGCCGTCCTGCCGGTGGTGCTGCTCGGCTGGCTGCTGCTGATCCACGCGTGGCTCGCGGCCCCGAACCCGTCCGGCCCGTCGCGCCGCCGCGTGGCGCTGCACGGGGTGGGCGCGTCGCTGCTCATCGCGTTCGCCTACACCTCGCACACGCGGGGCGCGGTCTTCCTGGTCGTGCACGCCGGTCTGCTCGTGGTCGCGGTGGCGTGCCGGTGGCGGTCCTGGCGCGGCGCGGCCGTCTCCGCGTTCGCCTTCGCCGCGGCGACCGGCGCCGGGATGCTGCTCAACCGGTCGCTGCTGCCGCATCTCTACCCGGACGGCGACAACGACCTGAGCGGCAACCTCGTCCGGCGGCTCACCACCCAGGACGGGATGGGCTGGATGCTGTCGCTGGGGACGGGCCAGATCTGGTACCAGTCCGTCGCGACCGGCGGGCTCGCGGCGGTCGGCCTGGTCACCGTCGCGTTCGCGGCGGCGCGCCGGGGCACCCCGGCGCGTCCCCGCGTCCTCGCGCTCGCGCTGCTGGCGATCGTCGCGGGCATCGCGTTCGCCACGTCGGGGGCGCTGCCGGTCGAGTACCGCGTCGGCAACTACGTGTACGGCCGCTACCTGGCCTGCGTCACCCCGATCCTGTTCGCGGTCGGCGTCGCGGTGCTGCTGCGCGCCACGCGCCGGACGCTGCTGGTGGCCGTGGCGGCGGCGGTCGCGCTGACCCTCCTCACGGCGTGCGTCGTCCAGTGGTACGCGGGCGACCGGCTGAGCCGCTACACCTACACGCGCTACGACTTCCCCGAGACGTCGTTCCTCACCTGGGACTGGACGTCGTTCCACCTCTGGCGCGCGACGTGGGCGGGCCTGGCCCTGCTCGGCCTCGCCGTCCTCGCCTCGCTGCTGCGCCGCCTCGGCCCGCTGCTGCTGTCGGGCCTGCTCGCCGCCGTGGCGCTCGCGATGGTGGTGACGGCGACCGACAACATCGCCCGTCCGCTCGTCCGGGAGTCGACCGCGCACACCGACCTGCGGGGACGCGCCGACCTGGAGGGCACGCGGTCCGTCGCGCTCGACTGGAACGTCCCCTGGACGATCCGGCTCTCGCAGTTCTACTGGGCGTGGTGGAGCGAGGGCAGCGTCTTCAACGCCCGCGACGTCCGGCCGCCGCAGAACGTGGACATGGTGATCCTGGCCTGGCCGAAGAAGGTCCCGGCCGCGGCGACGTGGCCGGGCGGCGCGCCCGCCGGCTGGAGGATCGCCGACAGCCGCCGCACCGCCGAGGGCGACTGGGTGGCCTGGACCAGGTAGCGGCCCCGCCTACTTGGCGGCGTCGGGCGGCGGGTCCCAGAGTTGCAGGATGTTGTCGGACGAGCGCCACATGAGCCGCCACCCCCGCGCGGTGGACGGCCGCCAGCCGCCGGCGATCTCCAGCTCCTGGCCGCGCCACCGCGTGAACAGCATCGGCCCTTCGAGCGTGTTCCTCGGGACCTTCGGCAGGTAGTGCGGGAAGTCGCGGATCTCGCCGCGCCAGATCGGGTCGCCCCACATGTCGCGCGTGTAGAAGGTGAGGGTCTGCGCGAGCCGCCGGTCGGCGCAGATCAGCCGGATGTCGCCGTGCCCGGCCAGGTAGACGCGCAGCTCGTTCCACGCCGTGTCGCGCGGCAGGTCCGGGACGGCGCGGACGGCGGACACCGCGTACGTCCCGCCCAGCGCCACCGCCGGGACGACCACCGCCTGGACGCGCAGCCGGGACCGCAGCCCGTCCGGCACCATCCGGGCCATGAGGATCACCGAGCCGAACCCGCCCGCCATCAGCGCGGGCATCACCGCGAACCAGTAGCGCGGCAGCCAGGCCCGCAGCGAGATGTTGTTCGGGTCGAGGACGCCGGAGAACAGGGTCAGCGGCACGGCCAGGGTGAAGAACCACACCAGGACGAGCGCGAGCCGCCGGTCGCGGGTGACGGCCCAGCCGGCGAGGGTCAGCGCCAGCGCGGCCACGAAGATCATCCCGAGGGGGTGCCCGTCGTGCATCGCCCGGACGAACGAGCGGAGCGCGAGGCCGCGCGTCACGTAGTCGCGGGACTGCCCGCCGTGCTCGGCCGCCGACAGGATCCCGGCGAGCGGGTTGCGCCACACCAGGGCGTTGTGGACGAGGTTGACCACCAGGACCGCCAGCATCGGCGCGCCGACCGTGACGTTGCGCCGCCAAGGGATCCGCAGCAGCCGCAGGTACACCGGTATCGGCAGGAACAGGAACGCCAGGAACTCCCGGACGAGGAACGCCGAGGCGAGCAGCGCCCCGGCGGCCAGCAGCCACCGGGTCTGAACCCGTCCCGTCCGGCGGCCCGCGACGACCAGCGCCGCCATCCCGATCGCGAACAGCCCGGCGCCGGGCATGTCGGGCAGCATCACCCCCGACGACCAGGTGACGTCGTGGCCGAACGGGTTCGTCATCGTGAAGAACGGGTGGGCCAGCAGCGTCCCCGCCGACAGCAGGCCCGCCACGTCGCCGAACAGCGCCCGGACGACCAGGTACGTCCCGGTGAAGAACGCGACGCCGCCGAGCGCCGCGATGGCGAAGTAGGCCGCCTGCCCCGGGCCGAGGACCTCCTGGACGAGCCGCGCGGGCAGCACCAGCCCGACCCGGGTCACCTGGTGGGGGACCTCGTCGAACGGCCACACGGTGAGCGGGATGTCCGGCCAGTCGCGGGCGCCGAGCCACACGTAGTACGGGTCGAAGTACAGCGGCGGCGTCATGATCACCCATTGGGCGAGCACCGTGCACGCCGCGACGAGCAGGGCGAGCCACACGGCGCGCCGCGTCCGCCGGGCGCGCCCGAGGAGCCTGCCGGGCAGCCCGCCGAGGGGCCGCCGGGGCGGTTCCCCGGGGCCGGAGCCTGGTTCTGGTCGTTTGACGGCCGGCTCGCCGGCCGTGGTCTGGGCCATGCCTCGCTTCTGCCTTCGCCTTGATCGTCGTGCCGCTCGATCGCCGGACCAGGCTACTCGCGTCCCGGAGCGCCCGGAGTCGTCCGGGCGGGATCTCCAGCAACCTCGCAGGTGCCGCTCGCGGGAGGCCGATATCCGTGCGGTTCCGGGGACGGACGCGACTACCCTTGAATCCATGTCCTCGTCAAGCCGACACATCTTGACCGCGCCCGCCTGGCCGTACGCCAACGGGCCCCGTCACATCGGGCACGTCTCCGGATTCGCGCTGCCCGCCGACATGTTCAGCCGCTACCAGCGGATGGCGGGCAACAAGGTCCTGATGGTGAGCGGCACCGACGAGCACGGCACGCCGATCCAGGTGCAGGCCGACAAGGAGGGCGTGTCCGCCAAGGAGCTCGCCGACCGGTACAACGGCGTGATCGCCGAAGACCTGCTCGGCCTCGGCATGACGTACGACCTGTTCACCCGCACCACGACCCGCAACCACTACGCGGTCGTCCAGGAGATCTTCAAGGGCCTGTACGACAACGGCTACATCTTCCCCAAGACCACGATGGGCGCGATCTCGCCGTCCACGGGCCGGACGCTGCCCGACCGCTACATCGAGGGCACCTGCCCGATCTGCGGGTACGACGGCGCGCGCGGCGACCAGTGCGACAACTGCGGCAACCAGCTCGACCCGGTCGAGCTGATCAACCCGGTGAGCCGGATCAACGGGGAGACGCCGAAGTTCGTCGAGACCGAGCACTTCATGCTCGACCTGCCCGCCTTCACCGAGGTCCTCGGCCGCTACCTGCGCGGCAAGCAGGAGGGCGCGGTGGCGTGGCGGCCGAACGTGCTGAAGTTCGCGCTCAACCTGCTGGACGACATGCAGCCGCGCGCCATCAGCCGCGACCTCGACTGGGGCGTGCCGATCCCGCTGGACGGCTGGCGCGAGAACCCGGCGAAGAAGCTGTACGTGTGGTTCGACGCGGTCGTCGGCTACTTCTCCGCCTCGGTGGAGTGGGCGCGGCGCTCGGGCGACCCGGAGGCGTGGCGCGCCTGGTGGCAGGACCCGGACGCCCTGTCCTACTACTTCATGGGCAAGGACAACATCGTCTTCCACGCCGAGATCTGGCCGGCGATGCTGCTCGGCTACGGCGGCCAGGGCGACAAGGGCGGCACGCCGGGCTCGCTCGGCGCGCTGAACGTGCCGACCGAGGTCGTGTCGTCGGAGTTCCTGACGATGGAGGGCAAGAAGTTCTCCTCGTCCCGGCAGGTCGTCATCTACGTGAAGGACTTCCTGGAGCGCTATGACGTCGACGCGCTGCGCTACTACGTCGCAGTCGCCGGCCCGGAGAACCAGGACACCGACTTCACGTGGGCGGAGTTCGTCCGCCGCAACAACGACGAGCTGGTCGCCGCCTGGGGCAACCTGGTCAACCGCTCGGTGAACATGGCCGCGAAGAACTACGGCGCGATCCCCGCGCCCGGGGACCTCACCGACGCCGACCGGGCGCTCATGGAGCGCAGCCGCGCCGCGTTCAGCGCGGTCGGCGCCGAGCTCGAACGGTCCCGGTTCAAGAACGCGACCACCGCGGCGCTCGACGTCGTCCGCGACGCGAACAAGTACCTGTCCGACCAGGCGCCGTGGAAGCTCAAGGACGACCCGGCCCGCGTCCAGTCGATCCTGCACACCGCGCTGCAGGTCGTGGACGACGCGAAGACGCTGCTCACGCCGTTCCTGCCGAACTCGTCCCAGAAGGTGTACGAGATGCTCGGCGGCGACGGCGTGTGGAGCGGCATGCCGGAGCTGCGGACGGTCTCGGAGGAGGGCGGCCCCGACTACACGGTCCTGACCGGCGACTACGCCACCGAGGCCCGCTGGGAGTCGATCCCGATCAAGCCGGGCGTCCCGCTGGCGAAGCCGACGCCGCTGTTCACCAAGCTCGACAAGTCCGTGGTGGACGAGGAGCTCGCCCGCCTGGAGAAGCCGTGAGCGAGGACGGCAACGGGCAGGCGTCGCGGTCGTACCCGCCGCTTCCGGACCGCCTGCCCGTCGACGTGTTCGACAGCCACTGCCACCTCGACGTCGTCGGGACGCCGGTATCGGAGCAGCTCGCGTCCGCGAAGGCGGCGGGCGTCACCCGGATCGTCACGATCGGCTGTGATCTGCCGTCGTCGCGGTTCGCGGTGGACAGCGCCGGCGAGTTCGACGCCGTCTACGCGGGCGTGGCGATGCACCCGAACGAGACGACGGGGATCTCCGACGACGTCCTGAACGACATCGCGGGCCTGGCCGGGCACCCCAAGGTCCGCGCCATCGGCGAGACCGGCCTGGACTACTACCGCGACTGGGCGCCGAAGGACGACCAGCAGCGCTCGTTCCGCGGCCACATCGAGATCGCCAAGCGCACCGGCAAGGCGCTGGTCGTCCACGACCGCGACGCCCACGACGACGTGCTCCGCATCCTGCTGGAGGAGGGCGCGCCCGAGCGGGTCGTGTTCCACTGCTTCTCCGGCGACGCCGCGATGGCGGAGGTCTGCGCCGAGCGCGGCTACGTGATGAGCTTCGCCGGGAACGTGACGTTCAAGAACGCCGAGCCGCTCCGCGACGCCCTGCGCGCCGCGCCGCTCGACCTGCTGCTCGTGGAGACCGACGCGCCGTTCCTGACCCCGATCCCGCACCGCGGCAAGCCGAACGCCTCGTACCTGATCCCGCACACCGTCCGCGCGATGGCCGAGGTCAAGGGCGTGGACGTGGCGGAGCTGTGCACCGCTATCGCGGCGAACGGCGAGCGCGTCTTCGGCGCCTGGTGACCCCGGGCCGGTGACCCCGGGCGGGGTGACCCTGGGCCCGGTGACCCCGGGCCGGGTGGCGGCGGTCAGGTGACGGCGGTCTCGGCGTCGAGGTAGGCGGCGGCCTGGGTGAGGAACATCGCGGCGTACCGGCCGCGGCGCCCCATCAGCTGCTCGTGGGTGCCGTGCTCGACCACGGAGCCGCCGTCCAGCACGTAGATGCGGTCAGCGCCGCGCACCGACGAGAACCGGTGCGAGATCAGCAGCACGGTGCGTCCGGCGAACAGCTCCCGCATCCGGCCGAACAGCTCCTCCTCCGCCTGCGGGTCGAGCGCGGCGGTCGGCTCGTCCAGGATCACGAAGGGCGCGTCGCGGTAGAAGGCCCGCGCCAGCGCGAGCCGCTGCCACTGCCCGCCGGACAGGTCCTCGCCGTCCCGGAACTCCTTGCTGAGGACGGTCCCGTACCCGCGCGGGAGCCGCTCGACGAACGCATCGGCGCCCGCGCGGCGCGCCGACCCGGCGGCGCGGTCCGGGTCGGCGGCCTGCCCGGGGCGGCCGAACGCGATGTTGTCCAGGACGGGGAGCCGGTAGCGGACGAAGTCCTGGAACACCACCGCGGAGGTCTCGCGGAGCCGCGCCGGGTCGTCCACGGGGGCCCCGTTCAGCAGGAGGGTGCCCGACTCGGGCGGGTACAGGCCCGCGAGGATCTTGGCGAGCGTCGTCTTGCCCGAGCCGTTCCCGCCGACCAGCGCGATGATCTCGCCCTGGCGGAACGCGACGTCCACCCCGTTCAGGACGGGCGCCGCCGAGCCCGGGTAGCGGAACCGCAGGCCGCGCGCCTCCAGCGACGCGAACACCGCCGGACCCTCCCCGCCCGCCGGTGCCGCCGCGACGCTCGGCCCGGCGAAGGCCCGCAGGTCCTTGAGGTACAGGATCGAGTCGCCGACGTTGCCGAGGAGCCCGCCGACCATCTGCACGCGGGTCGACAGCAGCCACAGCCCGGTCAGGGCCGCCAGCGCGGTCGGCAGGTCGACGAGCCGCGCGTCCATCAGCCACCACACCGCGCCGATCACCGCGACGACCACCGCGTCCCCGGCGAGCCGCGCCACGGCCTTGCGGCGCAGGTGCCGGCGCTGCGTGCGGACGGTGCCGTCCACCTCCTCGGCGTACCGGCCGTGCCAGCGCTCGCGCAGCAGCGGCCCGAGCCCGAGGGCGCGCACCTCCTTGGCCTCGTCGCGGCCGGTCATGAGCCGTTCGAGGTACTGCCGGACCCGCCGGTTCTCGGCCAGGTCGTGGCTCAGCCCGTACGAGGCGTTGCGCTCGGCGTGCGCGGCGCGCAGCGTCGGCAGGGCGCTCACCGCCGCGAACGGCAGCAGCCACCACGCCATCGCCAGGAACGCGACGCTCACGGCCGCGCCGGTCAGCACCGCCTGCGCCACCGCCACCAGCGTCGTGATCACGACGACGGGCTGGCCGCGGGAGGCGAACACGGCCCGCTGGAGCCGGTCGTGGAACGCGGCGTCCTCGAAGTGGGGCAGCTCCGCGCGGGTGGCGGCCCCCAGCACCAGGTCGGTGACATGCCGGTCGAGCCGGACGGCGAGCACCCGCTGCCGCGCCGTCGCGGCGGCCCGCAGGATCCCGCCCACCGACCGGAGGGCGACCATCGCCGCGATCACCGGAATGATCCGTCCCGTCCCTCCGCCCGCGCCCGCCTGGCCGCGACCGAGCGTCACCGCGTCGCCCGCCAGCCCGCGCACCAGCAGCAGCACCCCCGCCACGCCGACGGCGGTGGCGAGCTGCACGCCGAGCACCACCAGCAGCGACCCCCGGTCCGCGCGCCACGCCAGCCGCAGCACGAAGACCGCGGATCCCATGACGTCACCGGCCCGGAGCCTGTTCGCCGGTCGGGGTGCGCTCATCGTCAGAACCGTCCCAGCCAGTCGCGGTGCTCGCGGGCGAGGGCCTCGTGGGTCTCCCGGTAGCGGAACTCGTGCCCTTCATGCGGCAGGAGCACGAGCCGCGCCCGCCCGCCCGCGGCGACGACCGCCCGGTACAGCCCGATCGTCTGCTCCGGGGGCGTCGCGGGGTTGCGGTCCTCGGCACCGTGGACGAGCAGCACCGGACGATCGATCCGGTCGGCGAAGCGGAGCGCGCTGAACGCGTCGTAGATGTCCGGGGCGTCCCAGTAGGTCCGCTTCTCGTAGTGGAAGCCGGTCGGGGTCAGGCTGCGGTTGTAGCAGCCGCTGCACGCGATGGCCGAGGCCAGGCCGGGGATGTGCGCCAGCGCGTACAGCGCGAGCGTGGCGGCGAAGCTGTGCCCGCCGACGACCACCGGCCCGTCCCAGCGCTTCCGGACGTCCTCGACGGCGTCGACGATCTGCCCGTGCAGCCCGCCCGGCGTCGCGTCGTCCCCCCAGCGCAGGGGAAGATCGAGCGTCGCGACGGGATGCCCCGCCTCCTCCAGATCGGTGGGCGCGGGACACGGCACCGGCTGCCCCGGCGCAAACGCCCGGATCCACAGCAGCAGCGGCCCACCGCCCACCGCCGCCGACGGCACCACGCTCACAGGCCATTCAGGAACTGGAGGCACCGAGCTCTCCGGACGGCGTGAGCCCATCAGCTGGGCCGCGCGCATCGGGTGGGGGG
>NZ_SMKU01000257.1 GCF_004349215.1 Actinomadura rubrisoli
GGGCGGGTCCGGCGCGGGCGGCCGTTCGGCGGTCCGCAGGCCCAGGCCGGACAGCGCGGGAGCGTCGGCGACGAGCGCGCGCGTGTACGGATGCTCAGGTGAGGCGAGCAGCCGCCGCGCCGGGCCCTCCTCGACCACCCGGCCCCCGGCCATCATCGCGACGCGGTCGGCCCGGTCGCGCGCGACGGCGAGGTCGTGGGTGATGAGCAGCACCGCCGTGCCCGACTCCCGGGCGAGGCCGTCGAGATGGTCGAGGATCCGGTGCTGGACGGTGGTGTCGAGGGCGCTCGTCGGCTCGTCCGCCACGATCAGCCGGGGGTCGCCCGCCAGCGCGATGGCGATCAGCACGCGCTGGCGCATCCCGCCCGACAGCTCGTGCGGGTACTGCCGCGCCCGCAGGGCCGCGTCCGGCAGGCCCGCCCGCTCCAGCAGCTCCACCGCGCGGGACGGGGCGGCGGACCGGTCGGCGAGGCCGTGGACGCGCAGCACCTCGGCGACCTGCGCCCCCACCCTGGCCACCGGATTGAGGGACACGCCCGCGTCCTGCGGCACCAGCGCGATGGAGCGGCCGCGCACCGTCCGCCACGCGGGCTCGCCCAGCGCGGTGAGGTCGGTCCCGCCGAAGCCCACCGAGCCGCCCTCGATCCGGGCGCCCGCCGGCAGGATCCCGAGGACCGCGTGCGCGAGGGTGCTCTTGCCCGAGCCCGATTCGCCGACGAGCGCGACGACCTCGCCGGGCCCGACGCTCAGGCTCGCGCCCTCGACCGCGGCGACCGCGCCCCGGGAGCCGCGGTAGACGACCTTCAGGTCGCGCACCCGCAGCAGGGCGCTCACAGCTCGCACCCCTCCGGGACGTTCATGAACCGGCCCTGGTAGTACAGGAGCGGCCGGCCCTCGGCGACGGCGAGGCCGGTGACCCGGCCGAGGACGATCAGATGGTCGCCGCCGTCCAGGACGTCGTAGCCGTCGCACTCGACGTGGGCCAGGGCCCCGCTCAGTCGCGGGATGCCGTACGGGCCCGGGGTCGTGGCCACCGCGCCGAACGGACCTCGGCCCGAGCGCGAGAAGGCCAGGGCCGCCGGATGCTGGTCGGCGGACAGGATGTTGACGACGTAGCCGGGAGCCGTGGGCAGGGCGTGGCACATGCTCCGGTTCTTGCCGATGCAGACCAGCACCAGCGGCGGGTCCAGGGACAGCGAGCAGAACGCGCTGACCGTGCACCCGACCGGCGTGCCGTCGGGCTGCACGGTGGTGATGACCGTGACCCCGGTGGCGAACCGGCCCATGGTCCGGCGCAGCAGCAATTCGTCGGTGAACGGCTCGATGGCCGCGCGGTCGGTGGTCATTCGGGGGTCCCCTCTCAGGCCACGGGTACGGGGCTGACGGGCGGCGCGGCGGCCGGTGCGGGGGCGGTCAGCGGGTCCGCCACCGCGGCGCCCCGGCGGTCCCGGTCACCGGTCCAGCAGCGCGACGGCGCGCGTCCAGCCGGCGCCCGCGCGGGCGATCTTGGTCGGGAAGCAGGCGACGCGGAAGCCGAACGGCTCGGGCAGGGCGCCGAGCCCGCCCAGCCGCTCGATCTGGCAGTACTCGCGGTCGCGGCCCGCGAAGTGCGAGGGCCACAGCACCCCGCGGTCGCCGGTCTCCCGGTAGGTCTTGATGATGTACGGGAAGGGCGCGTCCAGGCTGAACGCGTCCGTGCCGATGACCTTGATCCCCAGATCGAGCAGGAAGTGGGTGGCGGGGCCGTCCAGGCCGGTGAAGTCGGTGAAGTACCCGGGGGTGCCGATGCGCGCCTCCGCGCCGGTGTGCAGCAGGCAGATGTCGAACGGCCGGGGCCGATAGCCGATGCGCTGGAGCTCCTTCTCCAGGTGCGCGACGCCCGCCGTCCCCGTGCCCACGTCGGTGAGGTCGAGGACGAAGCCCGGGCGCAGGAACCAGTCCAGCGGGAGCTGGTCGATGTCGCGGGGCCGGTCGGTGTAGGTGGGACGCGAGCCGTAGTGCGAGGGCGCGTCCACGTGGGTGCCCATGTGCGTGCTGAGCGACAGGAAGTCGTTGGTCAGGAACTCCCCGTCGGGCAGCTCGTCCGGGTCGAGTTCCAGGCCGAGGTGCTCGCGCATCGCGGCCGTCATGTGGACCGCGCCCTCCTTCGCCGACATGGCCTTGTGGCTGAGCTCGTCGGGCTCCCACCGCTCGGCGTCGATCGTCGTGGATAGGTCGATCACTCTCATCTCGCGCTCTCCTTGCCTTCCGCGCCTTCTGCGCCTTCCGTCAGTTCACGCGCCCGCCGGAGGGTGGCCACGCTGTTGGCGCCGATCGAGCGGCGCACCAGGTCGCCCGCCTTGGCGGCGGTGCCCCCGGGGCCGAGCACCCGGGTGATGGCCTCCTCCTTGAGCACGACGGTGTGCCGGGCGACCGCCGTCACCCCGCGCTTGTCCTCGCGCAGGACCCAGGAGCCGACGTGGGCGGACAGGAAGTCCGGGAGCGCCGTCTGCTTGTAGACGATGGAGTCGGGGGGAAGCAGGACCCTGGCCGAGACGGTGGTGTGCACCTCGGTCCGGTCCGGGTCGCCCGCGCTCTCCCGGGTGTCCATCTCCAGGATCTGGACGCCGGCGGCGTCCTCGGTCAGCTCGACCCTGGCGACGTGCGGGATCAGCTCGGGCCAGTCCCCCGCCCTGGCGAGGAAGTCGTAGACCTTCCGCGCCGGAGCGGCGATGAACACCTCGTCCTCGAAGTCGACGATGAGGTCGGCGAGCCGGTGGCGCTGCGCGGCGGCCCGCCGGAGCGAGTCGAGCTCCGCCCGGCTGTTGCGGTCCACGACCTCCTCGATCTTGTCGAGGATCCCGGGGTCGTCGCCCGCGGCGGAGAACCAGTGCCGGAAGGCGACCTCCGAGCTCTCGGCGCCGGACGGGCTGACCAGCCATTCGCCCCGCATCGCGGCCACCGGGGGCGCCGGCTCGGTCTGCCGGAAGGCGACCCGCCGGGCCTCGAAGTCGAGCGCGCGGCGGGAGACCCAGCCGCGCACGTCCGTGCCGCCCCCGGCGAACGCCCAGATGCGCAGGCGCTCCTCGCCGTCCGGCGCGGTGTCCAGATACTGGACGTGCACGGTGGGCGTGAAGATCGCGGGCCAGCGGCCGGCGTCGGCGATCAGGTCGTAGACGGTGTCCGCGGGCGCGGGCACCGTGATGGTGTGCTCGGTCTCCCTGACGACGGGTGAAACGGTCACCGGTCCGTCCCTTCAGTAGCTGCCCAGTCCGCCTGGTACCTGCCGCCTAGTAACTGCCGAGCCCGCCGCAGACGTTGAGGGCCTGCGCGGTGATCGAGCCCGCGGTGTCGGTGGCGAGGTAGCCCACCAGCCCGGCCACCTCCTGCGGGGTCGAGTACCGCCCGAGCGGGATCTTGGCGAGGAAGCGCTTCAGCACCTCCTCCTCGGAGACCTGCCAGCCCGCCGCGAAACGCTCCCGCACCCCGGCGGCCATCGGGGTCTCGACGAAGCCGGGGCAGACGGCGTTGACGGTGATCCCGGAGCCCGCCAGTTCCAGGGCGAGCGCCTTGGTGAACCCGATCACGCCGCTCTTGGCGGCCGAGTAGGGGGCGGCGTAGGCGACCCCCTGCTTGCCGCCGGTCGAGGCGATGTTGATGATCCGTCCCCATGGCCGGCCGGCCAGCCCGCCCGTCTTGAGCACCTCGCGGGTGACCCGGAAGGTCCCGCCGAGGTTGGTGTCGATGACGTCGTCCCAGAGCTCGTCGGTCAGGTCGGCGGTGACCCCGCCGCCGCCCCTGCCCGCGTTGTTGACCACGATGTCGATGGGCCCGAACCGGTCGCCCGCGGCGCGGACCAGCGCTCGCACCTCGGCGGCCGAGCGCACGTCGCACGCCGTCCCGTCGACGGTGAGGCCGTCCGCGGCCAGGTCCTTGACCGTCGCGGCGACCCCGTCCGCCGACCGGGCGCAGATGAACACCCGCAGGCCCCGCTCGGCCAGGGTCCTGGCCGTCTCCAGGCCGATCCCACTGGTCGCGCCGGTCACCACCGCGACCCTGTTGTCCTCTTCTGTAAGCATGTGGCCCTCTTCTGTCATCATGTGGCCCTCTTCTGTCACCTGGTTTCCTCTCCGCGTCGTCCCCGGCCTTCGGCTCAGGGGATCTCGATCACTTGGCCGGCGTAGACCAGACCCGAGCCGAAGCCGATCGTCAGCGCCGTCATGCCGCTCGCCGCCTCGCCCGAGGCCAGCAGGCGGTCGAGGGCGAGCGGGATGGAGGCCGCCGAGGTGTTGCCGCTGTCGGCGATGTCGCGGGCGATCACCACGTCGTCGCGCAGCCCGAGCTGCTCGGCGAGCTCGTCGATGATGAGCATGTTGGCCTGGTGCGGGACGAAGGCGTCGATGTCCCCGATCGCGAGCCCCGCCTCCTCGACGGCCCGGCGGGCGGCCGGCGCGAGCTCGGTGCTCGCCCACCGGTAGACGCGCCAGCCGGACATGCCGAGCCGCGGCCACGGCAGGTCGGGGTCCTCGCGCAGCGCGGGGTCCCAGTGCCCGGTCATGCCGACCGCGTCCGCCCGGGACCCGTCGCTGCCCCACACGACCGGGCCGATGCCGGGTCGCTCGGACGGTCCGACGACGACCGCGCCCGCGCCGTCGGCGAACAGGAAGGCGGTGGACGGGTCGTCCGGGTCCAGGATGTCGGTGATCCGCTCGGCGCCGATCATCAGCACGTGCCCGGCGGTGCCGGCCTGCACCATGCACGAGGCCAGCGCGAGCCCGTAGGGGAAGCCCGCGCAGGCGGCGAGCACGTCGAAGGCCGCCGCCGACGTCGCGCCGAGCGCGTGCGCGACCTGCGCGGCGAGCGAGGGCATCTGGCTGAGGTGGGTGGTGGTGGCGACCACCACGCAGCCGATCTGAGCCGCCTCCACCCCTGCGGCGGCCAGCGCCTTCGCCGCCGCGTCGGTGGCCATCACGGCCAGCGTCTCCTCCGGCCCGGCGTAGCCGCGGCGCCGGATGCCCGAGCGCTTGACGATCCAGTCCTCGTCCAGCCCGAGCCGCCCGGCGATCTCGGCGTTGGGCACCGACCGCTCCGGCCGGTGCACGCCGAGCCCCAGGATGCGGCTGTGCCGGGCGGGCGGGGTGCGTAGGGGGGCGCTCATCGTCTCAGGCGCTCTCGCGCAGCCGCTGGGTGACGTAGTCGAGCACGTCGCGCGGGGTGGTCAGGTCGGCGACGGCCTCGTCCGGGATCGCCAGGTGGTAGTCCTGCTGCACCCGGGTGGCGATCTCCAGGACGGCCAGGGAGTCGAAGTCCATGTCGGTGAACGGGGTGTCCAGGAACTCGCCGTCCAGGTCGATCGGGGCCCCGTCGGCGGTGCTCAGCATGATGTCCTTGAGCTCGGTGGCGGTGAAAACGGTCATTTGACTCTCCTTAGTGCGGTGCGGTGAGGACCACCGCGGAGTTGAAGCCCCCCAGCCCCCGCGCCAGGACCAGGGCGTTGCGGATCGTCCGGGGGCACGGCTCGCCGAGGACGAGGTCGAGGTCGATGCCGGGCGCGGGACGCGTCACATTGACGGTCGGCGGGATGATCCCGTCCCGGATCGCCAGCAGGGCCGCGGCCAGGTCCAGGGCGCCGCCGCCGGCGTAGAGCCGGCCCGTCATCGTCTTCGGCGCGGTGACCGGGACCCCGCGCGGGCCGAACAGCCCGGTGATGGCCTCGGCCTCCTCCCGGTCGGGCCCCGGCAGGCCCCAGCCGTCGGCGAAGACCACGTCGATCTGGCGCGGGCCGACCCCCGCGTCGGCCATGGCGAGCTCGGCGGCCCGCCGCAGGCGCGGCGCGCGGCCGTCGCCGCGCGGCGGGTCGAGCGGCCCGACCGCCCGCCCCGGCTCGCCGTCGCCGACCTGCGGGTCGAAGGTCGCGGCGTAGCCGGCGATCTCGCCGTAGACCTGGGGCGCGCCGCGGGCGGCGGCGGCCTCGGCGTCCTCCAGGATGAGGATCGCGCCGCCGTTGCCCGGCAGGTAGCCGCACGCCTCGCCGTCGAACGGCAGGTAGGCGCGGGCCGGGTCGTCGCGGGTGCTGAGCATCCCGGTGGCGATCTGGAAGGCCAGGCCGCCCGGCGACAGCGACGCGTCGCTGCCGCCCGCCACGACCAGCGGGGTGCCGCGGCGGACCTGCCTCCTGGCGTGCCCGACCGCGTCCAGCCCGCCCGCCTGCTCGGAGGCCAGCACCATCGCGGGCCCCTTCATGCCGTGCCGGATCGACAGCTGCCCCGCGGTGGCCGCGTAGAACCAGGCCACCGCCATGTACGCCGAGACGTAGGTCGGCCCCTGCGACCAGAGCCGCTGGAGCTCGCGCTGGCCGAACATGATGCCGCCGGAGGAGTTGGCCACCGTGACGCCCATGTCGAACTCCGGCAGCGCCGCCGGGTCGACCGCCGCATCGGCGAGCGCCATGACGGTGGCCGACATGGCCAGGTGCGTCATGTGGTCGGTCTGCGCCCGGAACCTGCCGGGCACGTACTCGGTCGCGTCGAGCGCGACCTCGCCCGCCAGCCGGACGGGATAGGGCGAGGCGTCGAACAGGGTGATGGGGCCGAGGCCGCTCTTTCCCGCCAGCGTGGCCTGCCAGTACTCCTCGGTCCCGACGCCGTTGGGCGCCGTCACGCCGAGGCCGGTCACGACCGTCCGGACGGTGGACGCGGCGGCGCGGGCGGCGGTCGCCGGGGCGGTGACGGTCATGCCGCCCGCCCCGCCTCGGACAGCACCATCGCCGTCTGGAACCCGCCGAAGCCGCTGCCGACCGTGAGGACCGCGCCGATGTCCTGGGTGCGCGCCACCAGCGGCACGTAGTCCAGGTCGCAGTCGGGGTCCTGGACGGTCAGGTTGGCCGTGGGCGGGACGATCCCGTCCTCGATGGCCAGCACGCAGGCGGCGATCTCGATGGCGCCGATCGCGCCGAGCGAGTGGCCGACCATCGACTTGATCGAGCTCATCGGCACGTCGTAGGCGTGCGCGCCCAGCGCCCGCTTCACGGCGGCCGTCTCGTGCAGGTCGTTCTGCCGCGTGCCCGAGCCGTGGGCGTTGACGTAGCGGATGTCGGACGGGTCGAGCCGCGCCTGGCCGAGCGCCGCGCGGATCGCCTCGGCCAGCTCCGCCCCGTCCGGGCGCAGCCCCGTCATGTGGTAGGCGTTGGCGCGGTTGGCGTACCCGAGCACCTCGGCGCGGATCCGGGCCCCGCGCCTGCGGGCGTGCTCGTACTCCTCGACCACGAACATCGCGGCGCCCTCGCCGAGGACGATCCCGTCCCGGTCGCGGTGGAACGGCCGGCAGCCGGCCGCCGGATCGTCGTTGCGGGGGGTGGTGGCCTTGAGCGCGTCGAAGCACGCCATCGTGATCGGCGTCAGCGGGGCGTCGGTGGAACCGGCGATCATGACGTCGGCGGTGCCGTCCTCGATGAGCTGCACCGCGTGCCCGACCGCGTCCAGGCCCGAGGTGCAGCCCGCCGAGACGACCACGGCCGGGCCCTCGGTGCGCGCCGCCCAGGCCACCTCGGTGACCAGCGAGCTGACGGCGATGTAGGAGTAGCTGTACGGCGCGGCGAAGCGGTGGTCGACCAGCCAGTCGCGGCCGCCGTCGCTGATCGCCACGTACTCCTCCTCCATCCGGGTGGAGGAGCCGATCGCGCTGCCGAGGCTGACCCCGGCCCGCGACCGGTCGAGCCCCGCGGCGCCGTCGCCGTCGAGCCCGCCGTCGGCGAGGGCCTCGCGCGTGGCCACCAGGGCGAACTGGCCGGCCCTGTCCATCCGGCGGATCTCCTTGGGGGACAGCCCCTCGCGCTCGGGGTCGAAGTCGACCTCGGCCGCGATGCGGCAGCGGTACGGGGAGGCGTCGAACAGGGTGATGGGGCGGGTGGCCGTGCGCCCCGCGGTGAGCATCTCCCAGAACGCCTTGGTGCCGACGCCGCCGGGCGCGACCACCCCCAGGCCGGTGATGACGGCCCGCCGGGCGCTAGCGGAGGAGCAGGTCGTCACGGCGGATCACCCGGGACTTGAGCAGCAGGGTTCCGTCGACGCGGACCAGTTCGTCCTCGACGACGCAGGTCGGCTGGAGGACGACGGTGCCCTTGGCGTCGGTCATGGTGACCATCGCGTAGTAGTCCGTGCGCACCGTGTCCGCGTCGACCGTCTCGATCAGGAACTTGTCGAACCAGTGCCGGGGGATGAACCCGTCGTAGGCGGGCAGCCCGGCGCGCAGCATGGCGAGGATCGCCTCGCGTCCCTGGACGTGGTCGTCGCGGGACACGTGCCGCATGACGCCGTCCTCGGTGAAGCTCTGGGCGAAGTCCTCCAGCTTCCCGGAGTCGAGCGCCCGCATCTGGCGCGCGTAGAAGGTCTGGACCTCCACGTACAGGTCCGCACTCAACGGCGGTGCCATCGCAGCCCCTTAGGTCTCGTCGGTCGTGTCCGAACCGGACGAGAGGGAGCGTGCGCGGTCCGGATAGAGCCCGGATGGAGACCGGCTTGAGAACCGATCGACCAGGTGAGGGGTCCAGCGGCCGTCGAGCGGGCCTCTAGCGGACGTCCGCACACTCCCCTCGTCGGACGGGACCGAGCGGAGGAGACCGGATGCCGCTGTCGGACATGGACAAGGCCAGGATCGTCGCGGGCACCCACGCGGCCGAGGCCGAGAACGCGCGCCGGCTGCCCCCCGAGGTGGTCGACGCGCTGGTGGCGGCCGGGTTCGCCCGCCATCTGGTGCCCGCGCGGTGGGGCGGCACGGCCGGCGGGCTCACCGAGCTGGGACGGGCGGTCGCGACCGTCGGCGAGGGCTGCGCGTCCGCCGCCTGGTGCGCGTCGCTGTACGCCCACTCGGCCAGGTTCGGGGCGTTCCTGCCCGAGCAGGGGCAAAGGGAGCTGTGGGAGCAGGGCCCGGACACGCTCGTCGTCGCTGGGCTCGTCCCCACCGGGGAGGCGGTCGCCGTGCCCGGCGGCACGCGGCTGACCGGGACGTGGCGCTACACCAGCGCGGTCCACTCGGCCGACTGGGCGCTCGTCTGCGGCCCGGCCGACGGCGACGAGATCCGGTTCTTCGCGGTCCCCCGGAGCGACTTCACGATCGAGGACACCTGGTTCAGCACGGGCATGCGCGCCACCGCGAGCAACACCCTGGTCCTGGACGGCGTGTTCGTCCCCGAGCACCGGGCGTTCCTGCGGGACAGCGCCTTCGCGGGCCGTCCGGTCGGCTCCGGCGCCCCCTGCCACACCGTGCCGATGCGCGCGGTGAACGGGCTGCCGTTCGCGACGCCGATCCTCGGCGCCGCCACCGGCGCGCACCACTCCGCCGCCGAGATCATGTCCGGCCGGTCGCCCTCGGCGGCCGCGCTCCTCGCGCTGGCCCGCGCGGCGGGCGAGATCGACGCGGCGGCGCTGCTGCTCGACCGGGCGGCGGCGGGCCTGGACGGCGGCGGCGTCACCCCCGCCGACGCCGCCCGCAACGCCCGCGACAACTGCCTGGCGGTGGAACTGCTCGTCGGCGCGACCGACCGGCTCTTCCGCGCGGTCGGCACCGCGGGCCAGGCCCAGGACCATCCCCTGCAGCGCTTCTGGCGGGACGTGAACACCGCCGCAAGCCACGTGGCGCTCCGCATGGAGACCGCCGGAACCATCTACGCACAGCAGCTTCTCGCCTCAAGGAAGGAGATGGCATGAGCACGAGCAGCGGCACCGTCACCGTCATCGGCGCGGGGACGATCGGCCTCGGCTGGACCACGCTGTTCCTGGCAAGTGGGCTCACCGTCCGCGTCAACAGCCGCAATCCCGAGGCGGCCGACGTCGTCAGGAAGGCCGTCGAGTTGCACGCGCCGGGCGTCCCCGGCGGCGCGGACCCCGCCGACCTGCTCAGCAGGCTGGAGCTCGAATCCGACCTGGAGAAGGCGGTCGCCGACGCCGACGTCGTCCAGGAGAACACCCCGGAGGACGCGCGGCTCAAGCAGGAGCTGTTCGGCCGGATCGAGAAGGCCGCCCCCGCCGGCGCCCTGCTGCTGTCCTCCACCTCGTCGATCCCGCCGGCGGTCCTCGGCACCGGGCTCAGGGAGCCGGACCGGGTCGTCGTGGGGCATCCGTTCAACCCCCCGCACGTGGTCCCGCTGGTCGAGGTCGTCGGCGGACGGCCCGAGCTGGTCGAGCGGGCCGCGGAGTTCTACCGGTCGGTGGGCAAGGTCCCGGTCGTCCTGCGCAAGCCGATCCTGGGGTTCGCCGCCAACCGCCTCCAGTCGGCGCTGCTGCGCGAGAGCATCCACCTGGTCCGCGAGGGCGTGGTGACCGTCGGCGAGCTCGACGAGATCGTCACGGCCTCCATCGGCCTGCGGTGGTCCACCGTCGGCCCGTTCCTCGCCTTCCACCTCGGCGGCGGGCCGGGCGGGCTCCGCCACTGGCTGTCGCACCTGGGCGTCGGGCTGGAGGCGGGCTGGGAGCAGCTCGGCCGTCCCGCGATGGACGAGGAGACCGTCCGGCTCCTCGTCGAGCAGGCCGACACCGCCTACGGCGGCCGGACCTTCGAGGAGCTGACCGTCGAGCGGGACATCAGGCAGAACGCGGTACTGGAAGCGCTGGCGAAGGCGCCTGCGGAGGCGACGACGGCCGCCGCGGGGGCGGCGGGCACGGGCGAGGAGACGACCAGATGATCACGATGATCAACCCGATCAGGGTGACCGGCGACGCGGGCCGGTTCGAGAAGGTGGTCGACCAGATCATGGGGCACATGGCGGGCCGGCCCGGCTTCGTGGCCCTGCGCTTCTTCCGCTCGGCGGAGAACCCCGAGCGCTACTGCATGGTCGCGGAGTGGGACTCCATGAAGGACCACGAGGACGCCGTGGACGCGATGACCGACGAGGTGAAGGCGCTCTTCCTGGAGCTGAGGGAGCTGACCGAGGTCGCCCCCGACTTCTACACGCTCCTGCACACCCGCGCCCAGGGCGACTGGACGCCGGGCGGCGCTCCAGCGGTCCTCTAGCGGCCTTCGAGTCCCTGTCGAGAGGCGGCTGCCACGCTCGCCTGTTGCGAGGAGGATGCAGATGACGATCACCGAGACCGATTTCGCGCGGGAATGGCGTGCGTGGCGGCAGGACCGCCTGGAGAAGCTGCGCAAGCCGTACGGGCTCCTGGCGCCCAAGGGCCTGCACTGGCTCCTGGACGAGCCGCAGACCTTCGACACCGTGCCCGGCCGCTGGCGGCTGACGCCGGACGGCGTCGTCGTCGAGGCGGAGGCGCGCGCCGGCCTGCGGGTCGGCGGCAGGCTCGTCGACGGCGAGGCGACCATCCCGATCGTCGCACGCGGGGGGCCTCTGGTGGAGCACGGCCGGGTCGCGATCGGCGTCATGGCGTACCCGGCGGTCGGCAACGAGCCGGCCCAGGTCGCGATCCAGCCCCGCGACCCGGGCTCCCCCGCCCACACCGGCTTCGACGGCATCCCCGCCTACGACCCCGACCCGCGCTGGGTCGTGCCCGCCCGGTTCGAGCGGTACGAGACCGGCCGTCCGGAGATCTTCGGCACGGTGGTCGAGACGCTGCGCAAGAACCTCACCGTGTTCGGCCGCGTGGTGGTCGAGCTGGAGGGCGGCGAGTACAGCCTGGAGGTCTACTCCAGCGCGGTCGGCGAGCTGCACATCCCGTTCCGGGACCTGACCAGCGGCAAGACCACGTTCGCGGTCCGGCTCCTCGCGGTGCGGTGGCCCGAGGGCCGGGAGGGCGAGAACTTCGAGTTCCTGCTCGACTTCAACCGGGCCATGAACCTCCCGTGCACCTTCACCGACCACACCACCTGCGCCCTCGCCCCCGCGGGCAACGCGCTGCCCTTCGCCATCGAGGCCGGAGAGAAACTCCCGGCCTGGCGACCGCTCGATTAGGGCTTACGGGAGGATCTCGATGCGCTCCAAGCTCGCCCGGTGCTCCCTCGGGGGCCTGGCACTCATCACGCTGGTCTCCGGCTGCTCCTCGTCGGGCTCGGCCACCACGACCGGGGCGAGCGGGCCGCCGGTCCGCGGCGGCGCGCTGCGGGTCGACCTTGAGGCCGACCCCCGGTGCGTCGACCCCCACCAGAGCCCCACCGGGACGACCCAGATCGCGACCCGGGACGTCCTGGACGGCCTGATCGCCCAGGATCCCAAGACGGGTGCGCTCAAGCCGTGGCTAGCCACCTCGTGGCAGGTCTCGGACCAGGCCAGGCGGTTCGCCTTCCAGCTGCGGCCCGGGGTCACCTTCAGCGACGGGACGCCCCTCGACGCCGCAGCCGTGAAGGCCAACCTCGATCGGATCGTCGCGCCGTCCACCCACTCGCTGTTCGCGTCGAGCCTGATGCAGGGGTACGCGGGCGCCAAGGTGACCGGCCCGCTCGCGGTGACCGTCTCGTTCACGGCGCCGAACGCCCCGTTCCTGCAGGCCGCGAGCACCGGGTTCCTCGGGATCCAGTCGCCGCGGAGCTTCGCGGCCGGCACCAAGGCCACCTGCGCCAAGGTGGTCGGCAGCGGGCCGTTCGTCATGGAGTCCTACACGCCGCAGAAGAGCGTCGTGCTGCGGCGTCGTCCGGGATACGCGTGGGCGTCGCCGGTCGCGGCCCACGGCGGCCCGGCGTACCTGGACTCGGTCACCCTCGGCATCGTCCCGGACGGCGGCGTGCGGGCCGGCCGGCTGCGCAGCGGCCAGACCGACGCGATCACCGCGGTGCCGGCGCTCCAGGTGGCCCCGCTGAGGGCGGCGGGGCGGCGGGTGCTGACCGCGCCGCAGCCCGGCATGCCGTTCACGATGGTCTTCAACAACGGCCGCGCCCCGCTGGACGATGTGGCCGTGCGCCGCGCCGTGAGCGGCTCCATCGACGCCGGCCAGGTCGTCCGGGCCGTCCACCACGGCCTGTTCCCGCCCGCGTACGGGCTGCTCACCCGGCCCACGATCGGCTACAGCAGGTCCGTCCCGCCGCCCGATCCCGCGGCCGCGGCCAGGCTGCTCGACCAGAGCGGGTGGACGGGACGGGACGGCGAGGGCTACCGCACCAAGGGCGGGAAGCGCCTGAGCATCGACTGGCCGTACCGCGCGCCCGCCGACGCCCAGGTCGCGGCCCTTCAGCAGCTCATCCAGCAGCAGCTGAAGCGGGCCGGGATCCGGCTCGAACTGCGGCCGCTCGCCACCGGCGCCGCCGTCACCGCGCTGACGACCGGCGATTACGGCATCACCCAGCAGAGCATGGTGCGCGACGACGGCGACCTGCTGCGCAGCTTCTTCCGCTCCGGCTCCACCGACAACTTCAGCCGGGTCAGGCTGCCGGAGGTGGACCGGATCCTCGGGCAGGCCGCCGCGACGCTGGACCCCGGCCGGCGCGCGTCCCTGTACGCCGAGGCCGAGCGGCGGCTCACCGCGAACGCGACCGTGTTCCCCGTCTTCGACTACGTCACGCTGATGGGGGTGTCCGGCAAGGTCGCCGGGTCCGCCTTCACCGCCGACGGCCTGCCCTACTTCCACGGCACCTGGATCGCCAGGTGACCCGGCCTTGGTGACGCGTCCCCCGTCCCAGGAACGGGCCGCCGACCCGGGGGACGGTGCGCGTCCGGTCACGGCGGAGACCCGCCGCGACCGGACGTGCCTCGGGCGGATCCTGCGCGGATGGGCACGGCTCGGGCGGGGACGGCGCGGGCG
>NZ_SMKU01000258.1 GCF_004349215.1 Actinomadura rubrisoli
GAGGTGATCGTCAAACCGGCGGCGCGGGAGCAGGTGATGGTCGAGCCGGCGCTGGTGGCCACCATCGTCGCCGAGGCGACCGGGGAACCGGGAATGCTGCCACTGGTCTCACACGCGCTACTGGAGACCTGGCGCCGCCGAGGCGGCGGAACACTGACCCTGCACGCCTACCAATCCGCAGGCGGAATCCACGGCGCCATCGCCCAAAGCGCCGAGACGGTGTGGACGACCCTGTCACCCGCACAGCGGCAAATCGCGCGGCGGATCATGCTACGGCTGATCACCCTCGACGCCGACGGACAACCCACCCGCCGCCCGCTGTCGCACCACGACCTGCCCGGCACCGGCCACCCAGCACACGATGCCGGCGATGGCGATGTGGGCCGAGTGCTGGACGTGCTTGCCGACGCCCGGCTGATCACCCTGGATCAGGACCAGGTATTGCTGGCGCACGAAGCACTGATCACCGCCTGGCCCCGGCTGGCCGAATGGCTGGACCACGACCGCACCGGACTACGAATCCACCAGCAACTCACCGAAGCCACCCGCACATGGCGGGACCTACACCGCCACCCCGACGCCCTGCTACGCGGAGTGCGGCTGGCCGTCACCCGCGACTGGGCCGAACGCGACGACAACCACACCACCCTGACCAGCGACGAACAAGCGTTCCTAGCCGCCGGAATCGCCGCCGAACGAGCGGAACACGACACCACCCGCCGCCGCACCCGCCGACTGCGGACACTGTCGGCCGTGCTGGCGGTGCTGCTGCTGGCCACCACCACCAGCGGGGCGGTGGCCGTCGGCCAAGGCCGCCTGGCCCTGATGCGCCAGCACCAAGCCCAATCCCGGGAACTGGCCGGACAAGCTCGCCTGACCGCCGCCACCGACACGGCCGCCGCGATCCGCTTGGCCAGGAAGGCCTACGAGCTCGCGCCCACCACAGAGGCACGCGGCAGCCTGCTCAGCGTCGCCGCTACCCTGCGCTTCAAAACGCACCTGCCTCGACCGGAAACGCCGGTCCAGGCGATGGCGGTGAGCCCAGACGGGGTCGTCCTGGCCCTGTCCGGACGCGCCGGCTATGCCGACCAAAACGCTCAGGTAGAGCTGTGGAATACCTTGACCGGCCAGAAGCTGGCCGTCCTCGATCAAGCGAAGGCGACCGCCCTGGCCTTCAGCCCCGACGGCCGACGGCTGATCGCCGGCGGGCCCGCCGGCGGCCCGGCCGACCACAACCCGCGCGCTGCGGTGACGGTGTGGGGCCTGCCCAGCCGCCGCCGCATCGCCGTCAGTACCGTCCCGGCGACCTCACCCGTCACCGTGGAGTTCAGCGCGGACGGACGGCCGCTCGCCGCAGCTACCTCACCGGGCACCTCGGGCAAGGATGCCTTCCGATGGCCGACCTTACCGCCGTCGATACGGGTATGGGACGTCACCACCTCGACCCCGGTGCCGGTCACCAAGCCGGCAGGGGTGCCCTTCACCCTGTTCGGCGACTACAGCCGAGACGGACGGCTGCACCTGCGGCAGGCCCGCAGGCGGGTCGACGGGACTGACTACCTGGTTCCCGCCGAAGTGGTGGACACCCGAACCAACCGACCGATCTGGACTCTGGACCGCCACGAAGAGGCCACGATCACCTCCCAGTACACCCTCACCAGGCACCTCTTCCGCTGGCTGCTGTCAGATGACGGACGGCTGCTGTATCTCCTCGACTTCTGCAACGAGCGGTTCATCATCTGGGATCTGGCGCGGGGGACTCGCCGCGTGATCCCACGAGACGCGCTCGGAGAGCCTGACCACTTCGCCATGAGTCGAAACGGACGCCTTCTGATCACGGTCTCTCCCGTCGGCTCCATCGACCTCACCGACCAAGAACGGCAGTCCGCGGCCGGACCCGCCGGCGCGGTCGATGCCCTGACCTACAGCCCCGACGGCCGCACCCTCGCCGCCGTCCACAGCTCGCAGATCCACCTGCTCGACCCTACGACCCACCGCCTGCGCAGCGCGCTGCCGATCCCGCCCGGTCCGTCCGCGCCGGCGCACGCCATCACCTACGCACCCAACGGCCAGACCCTGGCCATCAGCGGCGACCCGCCACGATCCTGGCGCCCGGCGCCCCGCCATGCCCGCGACCCTGGCACCTGGGTCATCGGCCCCGCAGGCGGCGACATCCCATTCACCACCTGCGACACGGGGCTGGTCTTCAATCCCCGCCGCAGCGGTGAGGCCGCCTGCGCCGAACCCACCCTGCTGAAGATCCTGCGTGTCCGCAGCCGTCCCGGCACCACCACAGGCGACACCACCATCGAGCAATTCGTTTCCGCCCATAGCATCTTCCTCACCCACACCCCAGAGGACCTGGCAGTCAAATTCCGAGATCCAGACGACCTCGCAAGCATCACCTACACCCCCGACGGCCACCGAGTGGCCATCCTCAGCAGCCGCGGCCACCTCGTGCTCTGGGACATCCACCGCGCCACCGCGGCCCCCGTGCCGCTCCCGCCGCTGCCTCCTCCACGCACCCTCGCCTTCAGCCCCGACGGGCGCTTCCTGGCACTGGCCGCGAACGACCACACCATCACCCTGTGGGACCTCCGACATCACAGCATCTGGGCCACCCTCACCGGCCACACCAAGACCATCACCAGCGTGGCCTTCACCCCCGACGGCCGCACCCTCACTTCAGGCAGCACCGATCAGACGATCATCAACTGGCCACTCAGCACCACAACCGCCCTCAACCAGATCAGACACCCGATCAGCGAGACATCACCCTGATCAAGCCGTGGGTGCGTGCTCTTCTTGGTGGCGATTTTGGTGAAGGCGGCGTTGCTCACGGTTGGTGTGGAAGGCTCAGTACGCCTCCAGGTCGCCGTTGCTGAGGACCGCACTGGGTTTGAGGATGGCCTCGGCTCCGGCCAGGCCCCATCTCGCGCCGGTGATTTCAATCTCTCGCCGACCAGATGCCTCGCCGTACACTCAACCACTCCGCTGGCTGCCACTTGGTGGCCGGCGGCCGGATTGTCGGTGGTGTGCAGTCGGCGTGCTCCACGCCAGCGGTACTCCAGCACGTGGATCAGGTCGCGAACGATCTGGATGGTCACGCCGCTATGGGCGGCCTCGGCTCGCAGGAGCCGGATCTGCACACCTACAACCACCGCCGATGCCACACCGCGTCGAGCGGTCTAGGTGTATTGACCTTCAGCGTTGTTGACGGGGTGATGGGTGGCCGGCCGCGGCGAATCAATCGGTGAGCAGCGGTGGCTCGGTCACCAGGTTTCAGGGCGATGCCTGACCACCGGGACCATCTGGTGCCGGTGGCAGTCGGTTCTCCTCCGGCCCTCGATGAGCAAGGCAGGCGTAGGGCCTTGGGCCGATCGAGCAGGTGCCGGACGTCAGGGCGCGACCTTGTGCACCCGCACGCTGTCGGCCTCTGGGCATTCGGGCGGCAGCCGCGGAAAGCTGAGGTCGCCCCTGGCGTCCGGGCGGACCCGGCGCAGCGTGTTCTGACATGCCGGGCCGGCCAGAACGACCACGAGGACGAAATCCTTGCCGACGTCCAGCGCTCCCGCACCCATGGTGCCGTTTCGGAAGGACCAACTGCCGCCTGACACCGTCACCGGCCCGCCGTCGGCCACGTAATAGACGCCATTGGGTGCATAGTCGAAGATCCGTACCTGGTGCCGTCCCAGGTCGCGGGCTGTCCCGGTCATCAGCACGCCCGGCCCGCCATGCACCTGGGTTCCCTCGCGCGGGGCGGTGATGCTCACCCGAGGATGCCCCGGTCGCCGCGCCGGGGAAACGGTGGCCGAGGGATTGACGCGCACGAGCGGCGGCTTCGGCTTACCACTTGGTGGAAGGCCAGAAGGGGAGGCACTGGGAGCCGGGGGCCCTGCCGCCGCAGCCGACGGGGCGACCTGCGGCCTGGCTTGCGGGGCGACCATGCTGTCGCCTTGCTCTGCTCGCTCGGGGCGGCTCATGCCGGCTCCCCACGGTGCGCCGAGCATCAGCACGGCGACCGTGAGCGCGATCCAGCCCCGCACGCGCCGCGTGGTCATCAGCGCTTTCGGGCGGCGGAGCCGACGGCGCGAGCCGCGCGGGCGGCGGTGGGCGGGGCCGTCGATCCGAATCCCTTTTCGCTCATGCTCCGTCATCACGTCTCTCCAGTCAGCCATGCTCAGCCCATGTCTGGTCCATAAGAAGGGCTGAGGGGTGGTTGGTGGCGGCGCAAGCATTCGGCCTATGGATCCGCTCACGGCCAGATGCGGAATCGGCAACGTTGGTGTCTGGATCTGTTCACCTTCACCCTCTTCGTTACCGGGTCCGCATGCCTCATACCGTGTTCCGTAGCCGGCTCCGGATCGTCCGCCACGCGTTGCGCCCCGGCCACCTCCTCTTGCTGCCTCTCGGGCCGCAAGCCGGCGAAATCTGGTCTCGCAGGCACACGGACCCATCAATCAGGGCTTGGCCGTAACGCTCGCGCGGTGAGCGGAGTTGCCGGGCGCATGCTGTAGCGATTACGCGTGGCTGGTGCGTGCGCTGCGAGCGTCATGCCGATGGCGGGCATCGCGTTCCTTCTTTTCAGTCGAGCTTCTGGTTCCCTCGGCGCCCCGGCAACCGAGGGTATTGACCAGTCTTTTCCTATGCCCTCTTTTGAAAAGCCCCTGGTTGCCGGGCCGCTTCTCCGCGGTCAGCCATTCGGGGTCCTTCCGGCGTGTGCACAAGTGGCTACGGTCGCCACGGTGCCGGGCCTTCACATTGAACACAAGCCCTGTTCGCGCTGTTCAACGGGATTTCGGCATCCGCGGGCCAGGTGACCAACAACCCGGTCTGCGGTGAAGGCGCGCATTAGGGTCCGCAGTGGGGGCGCCTTGGGGTTCCCACCTGGGGGGATACGGATTGTGGCACGTTCCTTGAATTCCAGTACGTTGTTTGGTTTGTGGCACGTTCTACGGGTTGCGCGGTAAGGGTTGTGCGTGTCGAATGTGCGGCATGGGACGTCCAGAGAAGCCGTTGGATCCGGCCGCGGGTCCGGTCGCGCAATTCGCTGCCGGGCTGCGGGAGCTGCGCAATGCCGCGGGCAGGCCGACGTATCGTGAGCTGGCGCGGCGTAGTGGCTTGTCGGCTACGGCGTTAACGGTCGCGGCTCGCGGGGAGCAGTTGCCGACATTGAAGGTGGCGCTGGCGTTTGTCCAGGCGTGTGGCGGCGACCGCAGCGAATGGGAACGGCGATGGCACGCTGCCGACACGGCCACCGCCTGCGAGAAGGGCACCGGCGAGGACGGAACGGGCGGCGGGGCGCCGTATCTAGGGCTGGCCGCCTATGACGAGCACGACGCCGACCGGTTCTATGGCCGGAAGGAACCGGTCGCCGACATTGTGGGGCAACTGGGAGAACACCGGGTGGTGGCGGTGGTGGGGCCGTCGGGCTCGGGCAAATCGTCGCTGCTGCGCGCGGGAGTGATTCCCGCAGTGCACCGGGGCGGGTTGCCGGGAGCGTCGAGGGTGGTGCGCTTGACGCCTGGGGCTGCTCCGCTGGCTTCGCTGGCCTTGGCGCTGGCGGGCGCGACCGCCTGCCCGCCGCCCGGCCCAGGCAAGCACGACACGAGCCTGCACGACACGGGCCTGTCGGCGTGGGCGCGCCGGGGGGATGCGGCGCCGGGCGGCGGGCTGCTGGTGGTGGTGGATCAGTTCGAAGAGGTGTTCACGCTGTGCACCGATCCCGACGAACGGGCCGCGTTCATCGGGGAACTGCTGGCGGCACGCGAACCCGGCAGCCAGGTGCGAGTGGTGCTGGGGCTGCGGGCCGACTTCTTCGGGCATTGTGCCGGGCACCGGGAGCTGGCGGCGGCACTACAGGCCGGGACGGTGCTGGTGGCGCCGATGACGGCGGCCGAGTTGCGGGAGGTGATCGTCAAACCGGCGGCGCGGGAGCAGGTGATGGTCGAGCCGGCGCTGGTGGCCACCATCGTCGCCGAGGCGACCGGGGAACCGGGAATGCTGCCACTGGTCTCACACGCGCTACTGGAGACCTGGCGCCGCCGAGGCGGCGGAACACTGACCCTGCACGCCTACCAATCCGCAGGCGGAATCCACGGCGCCATCGCCCAAAGCGCCGAGACGGTGTGGACGACCCTGTCACCCGCACAGCGGCAAATCGCGCGGCGGATCATGCTGCGGCTGATCACCCTCGACGCCGATGGGGAGGCCACTCGCCGCCCACTACCCCACCACGACCTGCCCAGCGATGATGGTGTGGGCCGGGTGCTGGGCGTGTTGGCCGACGCCCGGCTGATCACCCTGGGCCAGGACCAGGTGCTACTGGCGCATGAGGCACTGATCACCGCCTGGCCCCGGCTGGCCGAATGGCTGGACCGCGACCGTACCGGGCTGCGGATCCACCAGCAGCTCACCGAAGCCACCCGCACATGGCGGGACCTGCACCGCCATCCGGACGCCCTGTTGCGGGGAGTGCGGCTGGCCGTCGCCCGCGACTGGGCCGAACGCGACGGCAACTACGCCGCCTTGACCGGTGACGAGCGGGCGTTCCTGGCCGCGGGAATCGCCGCCGAACGGGCAGAGCACGACACCGTCCGACGCCGCACCCGCCGGCTGCGGACACTGTCGGCCGTGCTACTGGTCCTGGTGGTACTGGCGTTGGGCACGGCGACCGTGGCATTAGGAGGGGCGGCGACATCGGCCACCCGGGCCCGCAATCAGGCCGCCCAGCAACGCGACATCGCAATCTCCGAACAACTCATCGCCAGGAGCCAGGAACTGGGCAGCACCGACGCCGCTCTCTCCCAAAAGCTGAGCATTGCCGCATGGCGCCTCCACCCTTCGGCCCAGGCCCGCCACGCGATGCTGACCGCTGCGGCCCGCCCTCCCAGTTCTGCCCTCACCGGCCACACCGGATCGGTCAGATCAGTGGCGTTCAGCCCGGACGGCCGCATCCTCGCCACCGCCGGCGACGACGAGACGGTACGGCTATGGGATGCGGCCTCCCGCCGCCAGATAGGCGCCCCTCTCACCGGCCACACCGACCCGGTTACCTCGGTGGCGTTCAGCAGCGACGGACGAACCCTGGCCTCCGGTGACTACGACGGGAAAGTGCGACTGTGGGATGTGGCCACCCACCACCAGATCGGCGCCCCCCTCTCCAGCCGCACCGATGTGGTCTTCTCGGTGGCGTTCAGCAGCGACGGACGAACCCTGGCCTCCGGTGACTACGACGGGAGAGTACGACTGTGGGATGTGGCCACCCACCACCAGATCGGCGCCCCCCTCACCGGCCACACTGATTCGGTCGATTCTGTGGTCTTCAGCCCAGACGGTCGCACCCTGGCCAGCGGCGATGACCGGACGGTGCGGTTGTGGGACGTGACCACCCACCACCAGATCGGCGCCCCCCTCTCCAGCCGCACCGGATGGGTCAGCTCAGTGGCGTTCAGCCCAGACGGTCGCACCCTGGCCAGCGGCGATGACCGGACGGTGCGGTTGTGGGACGTGACCACCCACCACCAGATCGGCGCCCCCCTCACCGGCCACACCGGATGGGTCAACTCGCTGGCGTTCAGCCCAGACGGCCGGACCCTGGCCAGCGGCGGCGAAGACCGGACAGTGCGGTTGTGGGACGTGACCACCCACCACCAGATCGGCGCCCCCCTCACCGGCCACACCGGATGGGTCAACTCGCTGGCGTTCAGCCCAGACGGCCGCGCCCTGGCCATCGGCAGCTCCGATCACACCGTGGGGCTCTGGGACATCACCACCCGGTACCGGGTCGACCTACCAGAGCCCCGTCGCACCGGCCGCGATGACGCCCAGGGAGTGAACTCTGCGGTCTTCAGCCCAGGTGGCCGCACCCTGGCCGTCGGCAAGGACGAAGGGGCGGAGGTGTGGGATGTCGCCACTCGCCGCCGGCTCAGCGTCGTGGTGCGACCGTCGCAGACCTTGCGTATTGCGCTCAGCCCGGACGGCCACACCCTGGCCACCGGCGGTTACGACGGGATCGTGCGGTTGTGGAATGTCGCGACCCGCCGCCAGATCACCTCATTTAAGCCTCCGAATCTAGTCTATGCGTCCACCGACGACTTTGTCCGCTCGTTGGCGTTCAGCCCTGACGGCCGAAGCCTGGCCAGCAGTTACGACAATGGGACGATTTCCCTATGGGACACCTTCACCCACCATCAGATCGGCAGATCTCATCAAATCCGCAAAACAGGCTTCTCAATGGTATTCAGTCCGGACGGCCGTACTTTGGCCACGGGCAGTAGGGACCACACGGTGCGGTTGTGGGATGTGGCCACCCGCCGCCAGATCGGCGCCGCCTTCACCGGCCACACCGACACGGTCACTTCGCTGACATTCAGTTCGGACGGCCGTACTTTGGCCAGTGGCGGCTCTGACCGGACGGTGCGGTTGTGGGATGTGACCACTCGCCGCCAGATCGGCGCCGCTTTCACCGGTCATACCGACACGGTCACTTCGCTGGCATTCGGTCCGGACGGCCGTACTTTGGCCACGGGCGGCGATGACCGCACGGCGCGGTTGTGGGACGTGGCCACCCACCGCCAGATCGGCGCCGCCTTCACCGGCCCCAACGATGGAATAACTTCGGTGGCGTTCAGTTCAGATGGCCGCACCTTGGCCGCTGGCGGCTACGATGCGACGGTAAGTCTTTGGAAGGTGGACTACCTGACCGATGTCCTGCGGTGGTTGTGTGCCCGGGTCGGTGGTTCCCTCACACGGCAGGAATGGACCCGTCAGATACCGGCTGGACCGGCCTATCGGCACATATGCTCGTAACCTTAGTTTAATTCCCATCAAGATCGTTCGGAAAGTGCGAGCACGGTGGGGACCGCCGGAGTGCGGCAGAATGGGTGGGTGCGTGCGTCGCGGTTGATCTCTCTGGTGCTGCTGCTGCAGGCGCGGGAGACGATGACGGCCCGGGAGCTGGCGGAGGAGCTGGAGGTCTCCGAGCGCACCGTCTACCGCGACGTGGAGGCGCTGTCGGCGGCCGGGGTGCCGGTGTACGCCGACCGGGGCCGGGGCGGTGGGTACCGGCTGGTCGGCGGCTACCGGACGCGGCTCACCGGGCTGTCGCGGGAGGAGGCCGAGGCGCTGTTCCTGTCCGGACTGCCGGGTCCGGCCGGGGAGATGGGCCTCGCCGACGCCGTGTCCGCCGCCGGGCTCAAGGTCCTCGCCGCGCTGCCCAGCTCGCTGCGGGACGCGCCGGCGCGGGCGGGGCAGCGGTTCCACCTGGACGCGCCCGGCTGGTTCGGGGAGAGCGAGCCGCCGCCGCTGCTGCGCGACCTCGCCCGTGCCGTCTGGACGGACGAGGTCGTCGAGCTGCGCTACCGCAAGGACGGCGAGGTCACCCGGACGGTGGAGCCGTACGGGCTCGTCCTGAAGAACGGCACCTGGTACCTGGTCGCGCGAGTCGGCGGGAGGCCGCGCACCTACCGCGCCGGGCGTATCACCGCCGTCCGTCCCACCGGGGAGAGGTTCGACCGGGACGAGGGCTTCGACCTCGCCGGGCACTGGCGGGAGCAGGCGGCGGCATTCCTGCGCTCGATGCTGCGGGAGGAGGTCACCGTCCGGCTCAGCCCCGCGGGGATGCGGGCCCTGCGGTACTCCGTCGAGCCCTACGCGGCCGAGCGGGCGGCCGAGGCGGCCGGCGCTCCGGACGACGGCGGCTGGGTGGTGACGGCACTGCCCGTCGAGTCGGAGGTCGTCGCGTTCTCCCAGCTGCTGCGGCTCGGGCCCGAGGCGGAGGTGCTGGCCCCGGCCGGGCTCCGGGCGCGGATGGCGGAGGCCGCCGCCCGGCTCGCCGGGCTCTACGCCGGAGATTGGACCCATCCATAACTGGAACCGGTCATCTTCTTGTACTCCTCGTATGTATGGCGCTAGCTTCGCCTTCATGACCGCACCCGCGTCTCCGACCACCGCCGAGGAACTGCGCGGTGCCGGTCTGCGGGTGACGGCCGCGCGCGTCGCGCTGCTGGAGACCGTCCGCGAGGGCGACCACCTCGGTGTCGAGGCGCTCGCCTCCGGCGTGCGCGACCGCGTGGGTCACATCTCTCTTCAGGCCGTCTACGAGGCGCTCCACGCTCTCACCGCGGCGGGGCTCGTGCGCCGCATCGAGCCGGCCGGCAGCCCCGCCCGGTTCGAGGGGCGCGTCGGAGACAACCACCACCACGTCGTGTGCCGGTCGTGCGGGGCCGTCGCCGACGTCGACTGCGCGGTCGGCGAAGCCCCCTGCATGACCGCGTCCGACGACCACGGTTTCTCGATCGACGAGGCCGAGGTCATCTACTGGGGCCTGTGCCCCGGCTGTTCCACCGTTCAACGTTCCTGAGCACCGTGGTGCGCACTGCCCGGAAGGACCCCCGATGACTGAGAACCAAGACGCGATCGGCGTAGACGCGACGGCGCAGGGCGACGGCGGCGGCTGCCCGGTCGCAGGCAAGCGCGCCCCCCACCCCACCCAGGGCGGCGGCAACCGCGGCTGGTGGCCGGAACGGCTCAACCTGAAGCTCCTCGTCAAGAACCCGCCCATGGCCAACCCCCTGGGCGAGGACTTCGACTACGCCGAGGCGTTCGAGAGCCTCGACCTCGCCGCCGTGAAGCGGGACCTCGCGCACGTGCTCACCGACTCCCAGGACTGGTGGCCGGCAGACTTCGGGCACTACGGGCCGCTGATGATCCGCATGGCGTGGCACAGCGCGGGCACCTACCGCGTCAGCGACGGCCGGGGCGGCGCCGGCGCGGGCCAGCAGCGGTTCGCGCCCCTCAACAGCTGGCCGGACAACGCGAGCCTCGACAAGGCCCGCCGCGTGCTGTGGCCGGTCAAGAAGAAGTACGGCCGGAAGATCTCGTGGGCCGACCTGATGATCCTGGCCGGGAACGTCGCCCTGGAGACGATGGGCCTGAAGACCTTCGGCTTCGCCGGCGGCCGTGAGGACGCCTGGGAGGCCGACGAGGACGTCTTCTGGGGCCCGGAGACCGCCTGGCTGGACGACGAGCGCTACAGCGGCGAGCGGGATCTGGAGAAGCCCCTGGCCGCGGTGCAGATGGGCCTCATCTACGTCAACCCGGAGGGCCCGAACGGCAACCCGGACCCGCTCGCCGCGGCGCGCGACATCCGCGAGACGTTCGGCCGCATGGCGATGAACGACGAGGAGACCGTCGCCCTGATCGCGGGCGGCCACACCTTCGGCAAGACGCACGGCGCGGCCCCGGCCGACAGCATCGGCCCCGAGCCCGAGGGCGCCCCGCTGGAGGACCAGGGCCTGGGGTGGAAGAGCACCTACGGCACCGGCAAGGGCCGCGACTCCTACACCAGCGGCCTTGAGGTCACCTGGACGCCCACCCCGACCACCTGGGACAACAGCTTCTTCGAGACCCTCTTCGGGTACGAGTGGGAGCTGACCGAGAGCCCCGCCGGGGCCAAGCAGTGGCAGCCGAAGGACGGCGCCGGGGCGAACACGGTGCCCGACCCCGAGGACGGCACGCTGAACCGCCGGCCGATGATGCTGACGACCGACCTGTCGCTGCGCTACGACCCGATCTACGAGCCGATCTCGCGGCGCTACAAGGACAACCCCGAGGAGTTCGCGGACGCGTTCGCCCGCGCCTGGTTCAAGCTGACCCACCGCGACATGGGGCCGATCGACCGCTACCTCGGCCCCGAGGTCCCGGCCGAGACGCTGGTCTGGCAGGACCCCGTCCCGCCGGTGGACCACGAGCTCGTCGACGCCGCGGACGTCGCCGTCCTCAAGGCCCGGCTCCTCGACTCCGGCCTGTCGGTCTCCCAGCTGGCCGCCACCGCGTGGGCGTCGGCCGCGTCGTTCCGCGGGACCGACAAGCGCGGCGGCGCCAACGGGGCGCGCATCCGGCTGGAGCCGCAGCGCAGCTGGGAGGTCAACAACCCCGACGAGCTGCGAAACGTCCTGCGCGTCCTGGAGCAGGTCCAGGAGTCCTACAACGCCGAGCAGACCGGCGGCAAGCGGATCTCCCTGGCCGACCTGATCGTGCTCGGCGGGTGCGCCGCCGTCGAGCGGGCCGCGAAGGCCGCCGGCCACGACATCGAGGTGCCCTTCACCCCGGGACGCACCGACGCGTCCCAGGAGCAGACCGACGTGGAGTCGTTCGAGGTGATGGAGCCGTCGCACGACGGGTTCCGCAACTACCTCATGAAGGGCAACCTGCTGCCGGGCGAGTTCCTCCTGGTCGACCGGGCGAACCTGCTCACCCTCAGCGCGCCCGAGATGACCGTCCTCCTCGGCGGCCTGCGGGTCCTGGGCGTGAACCACGGGCAGTCGTCGCTGGGCGTCCTCACCGACAACCCCGGGACGCTGACCAACGACTTCTTCGTGAACCTGCTCGACATGGGCACGGTGTGGAAGCCGACGTCCGAGGAGTCCGAGACCTTCGAGGGCCGCGACGCCTCGGGCAACGTCAAGTGGACCGGAAGCCGCGCCGACCTCGTCTTCGGCGCGAACTCCGAGCTCCGCGCGGTCGCGGAGGTCTACGCGAGCGACGACGCGAAGGAGAAGTTCGTCCGTGACTTCGTCGCGGCGTGGGACAAGGTGATGAACCTCGACCGGTTCGACCTCAGGTGACCGCGGCGCCCAGGCCGGCCCGGACGCGGGCCGGCCTGGGCGTCCCCGGGCGGGGGTCCCCGGCCGGGGGTCCCCCGCGGCGACCGGCTACCGGTAGCCGGTGACGTCGGCGGGACGGCCCGCGTCCTGCACCTCGACGACGTAGCGCCAGGCGTCGGGGCTGCTGCCGTCCACGTCGGTGAAGCCGTAGACCCGGGCGAGCCCGCCGCTGGACAGCGACGCCCCGTTCCAGCGGGCGCGGTCCGGGTCGGCGGCGAGGGCCGCGACGGCCCGTCCGACATAGCGGGGCGACTCGGAGATCGCGAAATGCGGGGACGTCTTCGTCGCGTCCCGCCAGTTCTCCTCCGTGACGCCGTAGTTGTCGAGCATCATCTCCGAGCGCAGCCATCCCGGGGTCAGCGCGAGGGCCGTCGCCCCGAGCGGCGCGATCTCCTCGGACTGGGCGAGCGCCATCCGGATCACGGCGCTCTTCGCCAGGTCGTAGAAGAACCCGACGTCCTTGCGGTACTTCGCGTTGTACTCGGCGGTGCCGTCGGTCATCTCGATGACGAGCCCGCCGGGCTCGCGGGTCAGCAGCGGCAGGGCGTGGTGGCTGGTGATGGCGTGGGTGTCGATGGCCAGCCGGAGCAGGCGCAGGCCGTCCTCCAGCGACTGCTCCCACAGCCTCTTGCCGAACTCGAAGAGCCGGTCGCCGCCCCAGACGTCGTTGACCAGGACGTCCAGCCGGCCCCGCTCGCCGTCGATGCGCCGCACGAGCGCGCCGACCTGCGCGGGGTCGAGGTGATCGACCTGGACGGCGATGCCCTCGCCGCCCGCGGCCGTCACCAGTTCCGCCGTCTCCTCGATGGTCTCGGGACGGTCCATCTCCGATCGGCCCGCCCGGGTGGACCGCCCGGTGCAGTACACGGTCGCGCCCGCCGCGCCGAGCTCGGTGGCGATGCCCCGCCCCGCGCCCCGCGTGGCC
>NZ_SMKU01000259.1 GCF_004349215.1 Actinomadura rubrisoli
CCGGCCCCCTCCGTCCGCACGACCCGGAACGCACCGAGCCCCTCCTGCCGCGCAGTCGCCTCCAGCGACGCCTCGACCAGCTCGCTCGACGAGAGGTCCCCCCGCGCCAGCGCCTCCGCCTGCTCCGCCAGCCCCAGCTCCACCGGCACCTCCACCGTTCGTTCGAACGAACGATAGCGTCCGCCCCCACTCTGCGGAAGACTGTCCGCCGATGAGCGCCCGCGACGAGATCCTCAAGGCCACCCTCCGCCTCATCGGCGAGCAGGGCATCGGCGCCGTGACCAACCGCGCCGTCGCCAGATCGGCCGGCGTCTCCCTCGGCTCCCTCACCTACCACTTCCCGAGCCAGAGCGACCTGCTCCGCGAGGCCCTCAACACCTTCGTGGACGACGAGATAGCCCGCATCACCACCTACGTCACGGCCCTCGCCGATTCGCCCATGGCCCCCGTCCAGGCCGCCGACCAGGTCGAAAAGGCCATCGTCGACTTCACCGACGGCCCCGAGCAGATCGCCAACCTGGAACTCCACCTGCACGCCGCCCGCGACCCCGCCATCCGCGACGCCTCGACCCGCTCCGTGGACGCCTACGACCGCCTGGCCACGGCCGTCCTCACGTCCCTCGGCATCCCCGACGCCGAACACCACGCCCCCGCGGTCGTCGCCATGCTCTACGGCCTGGCCATCCGCCGCCTCGCCACCGGCGACACCACCGGCACCGCCGACGCCTTCCGCCTCCTCCTCCTGGGCGCCCTCCCCCGCCCCTGAACAGACTTCTGGCCCGCACGGCCCCAGAGCGGGGGAACAAGGCCGTGCAGGCCAGAAGTCTGTCTCATTCAGGAACCTCAGTCGGAACCTCAGCCGACGCTCGCTCTGCTCTCCGCCTGTGCACCTCCGCCGTCTTCCGATGTGACACCAGCGACGCTAAGCCGCCCACCCCACCCCGAGAACCCCTTTAAGCCTCACTTAGGGAACCCCTCACCCAGCCTTATTCAGGCACGGTCCAGGGACGTCCGGCAGAGTCGCATCAGCAGCCACTCACCTGCGAAAACAAGGGATCGCGTCATCACCCACGGCGAGGACGACCCGTGCGTCTTGGAGTGGTGTAGGGAGCTGGCCCGTCACTGACCGCCTCATCCGAATCGCACCCGCGGCAGCCGCCGTGGCAGCCGTCATCTCGTACCGCCACGCCTACGAACTCGTCCCCGCCCACGGCGAGACTGGTTCCACGGCGCGCCTCGTCCCGTTCACGGTCGACGGCCTCATCTGGGCAGCGTCCATGGTGATGCTGGATCCGAGCCGCAGGCGGCAACCCGCACCACCGTTGGCGAAGTGGAGCCTCGCCAACGGCATCGTGGCCACGATGGACGCCAACGTGGCGCACAGAGCATTTCACGGCCCGCTCAGACCTCATCCAGGACGAGGATGCGCCGAACCGGCACAGCCACGCACCGAAGTCGAGCGGACACCGGAACAGACGGTCTTGGACGAGTACACAGCGAGCTGAACGGTCCGGGCCCCCCTCTCGTAGCGCTACCTCGCCGCGAAACACGGCATCGACCGCCGCAAGGTCAAGCAGATCACCACCGCCACGGCGCAGCCCTGAGCCGGTCAAACCGATATGGCCCTCGCCGACCTCGTTAGGTCGGCGAGGGCCACCGCTCAGGTCCCCAAGCGGTCGGTCATGACCGCCGGATCAGTCGGCGAGTCGGCCGACGGTGCGGGCAGTGGTCTCGTTAGTTGAGCGGTCTGGTGCAGGGGCAGAGCCGGACGGGGGATCGTGGGGCCCTCCTGCGTCAACCGTGGACCGAGGGCGCTCAGTACATCGACCAGATCAGCGGCGTTCGCCTTGTTGATGGCCTGTGCGGTGACCCTCTGGGTTAGTCGATTGTGAGAAAGGTACGCGATCAGCCAGATCACGGCCCCCAGAAAGGCCAGGATCAGCACAGCCGTTGCCGCGTTCATTGAATTCCCTTCTGTCGTGAACGCAAGAGCCCTCGCACCGGAAGGTACGAGGGCTTCCCAAAAGCAGAGTGAGTTTATAGACAGCAAAAAGCGCCCCTACATAATGATAGAGACGCGATAAGGAAAATTAGATATTTAAGAGGAAGTATATAAGTTCAAGTATAATTTTTACTAGAAGATATTTTATGAATAATGTGCAGGCTAGCGAGGTAGAGCCGAGCCTAGCGGCGACGCATGCGTCTGGCAACCCCAACTTCAGAGGCAGGGCTCGCGGTACCCGGACCTGTGGCTCTGAGAGGGGCGAGTCGCGAACGTCTCGATTCCCTCGGTCGCCATCCTCGTCGAAGCCCTCCCACAGCACTGACGCCCCCGACCGGAAGGAGGGATGCCCTAAGTGCCCCCAAGCACCTCACGATCAACCTTCAGGAGGTCCGCACCCGCAACCTCGCCACCCGCGAGATCGTCTCCGCACTGCCCGCCCTTGGTGAGCTGTGGTTGCGCCTGAACGCGGCACTCACCGACTCGCCCACGCTTGTATCGGAGGTCTCGCGGTTGGTGGGAGCACTGGCCAAGGTTCGGCGTGACCGGGCGAACCTGGTAGCCGCTGGACGCGCCATCATCGATCGCGACGACCAGTTCCCGGACGTTGCCGCTGTTCTGGCGGGGCGGGCGCTGTGGCGGTACCACTCCCAGCTCGCTCTCCTTGTACTTGGTGACCGCGCTGGTCGCCTCTGAGCTCGTCCTGCATGCCGCGCGTCCGCACTGGTGACCATACCTGCTCGCTGTCGCGACAGTGGCCGTTGCGGACCATCAGGTCGGCTGGTCTTCCGTTTGCTGGCGGATCGCCCGCGCGGTGGACGACTAGCTGAGAAGCCGGTGGGATGCCGACTTCTGAGAGTTCGTGTGCGGCCCGAACTACGAGCCGGCCCCCGAGCTTGTGAAGGGGTTCACGGTCTGGGGTGCTGTCATGTATTTTAAATTGCTTTGGGGATGCCTACCTGACAGGATCCGGCGGTGCGGATTCTTTATGTTGCGGTTTTGGTGCTTGTGGTGGGTGGGTGCTCGTCGGATAGGGACACCCGGAAGGCTGATTGCGCCACGCTGGCTGTGGCCATGACCAAACCGGCTCAGTTGCCCTCGCCGGGCGCTGGGATGGCGCCGATGTATCAAAAGGCCGCCGCTGACGTGCGGGCCGCGCGGGCGGAGATCAAGGACAAGAAGCTCGTGGTGCTGGCCGATGCGGTGATCCGGGGCTTCGAGGAGCACGCGAAATACGAGGCGGCCCATCCTCGTCCGCGTGATCTGAAGGCGAGCGATGGTTCCTTTGAGGAGAGGTCCGGCGCGGCCGAGAACGCGGTGATCGCCGTGTGTGGGCCCCTGCGGGAGGCGGCCGGGACGGGTTGAGGCGGGCTGTTAGGGTCCGGGGATGGGTTCGCGTGGGCCGGTTACCGGTGGGGAGAAGGAGAATCTGCGGTTCAGCCTCGATCGGCATCGGGAGGCTGTGCTGTGGAAGCTGCAAGGGCTGGACGACGAGCAGTTGCGGCGGCCTATGACGCCGTCCGGGACGCATCTGCTGGGGCTGGTCAAGCATCTGGCGGCCGTCGAGTACAACTGGTTCTGCGAGACGTTCGGGCGCGAGACCGAGCCGCTGCCCTTTGACGACGAGGACGAGGACGCCGATCTGCGGGTGGAGCCGCACGAGGCGACGGCGGACATCCTGGCGTTCTACGCGCGGGCGCGGGCGGCGTCGGACGCGGTGATCGGTGAGCTGGAGCTGGACGCGCTGGGGACGGCGTGGTCCGGGGAGACGGTGTCGCTGCGGTGGGTGCTCGTCCACATGGTGGAGGAGACCGCCCGGCATGCCGGGCACGTGGACATCGTGCGGGAGCTCATCGACGGGGCGACCGGGGACCACCTGCGGGAGTGAGCCCGGCCGCCAGGGCGCGGAGTGACCGCCGCGTCAGGTGCGGGAGTGGCGGCGGCGGACCAGGCGGCGGGAGCGGCGGGCCGGGGGGAGCCACTTGGTGCGGAACCACATCTGGACCTGGGCGCCGCCGAGGACGCTGCGGTGGATGCGCAGGTAGCCGCCGGTGGACTCGGCGGCGCGGCGGGCGATGTCGAGGCCGAGGCCGGTGGAGCCGCCGCTGCTGCTGCCGCGCTTGAGGGCGGCGTCGGGGTCGGCGATGCCGGGGCCGCCGTCGGCGACGAGGATGCCGGTGACGCCCTGGCCCTGGTGGAGGGTGACGGCGAAGCCGGTGCCCTCGGAGGTGTGCCGGAAGATGTTGCCGAGGAGGGCGTCGACGGCGGCGGCCAGCTCGGTGCCGGGGAGCGGGAGGGGCGCGGGGCGCTCGGCGCCGATCAGCTCGCAGGAGCGGCCCTCGTCCTCGGCGAGGACGGACCAGAACGCGACCCGGTCGCGCAGGACCTTCGAGGCGTCGCAGCTGCCGCGGCCGGTGGGGCGGCGGACGGTCCGGATGATCTGGTCGACCTCGCGTTCGATGCGGTCGACGGCCTCGCGGGTCTGGTCGGCGACCTGGCCGTCGCCGAGGGCCTCGGCGTTGAGGCGCAGGGCGGCCAGCGGGGTGCGGAGGCGGTGGGACAGGTCGGCGGCCATCTCGCGTTCGGCCGCCAGGAGCTGGACGACGTGGTCGGCCATGGCGTTGAACGCGACGCCGGCCTCGACGAGCTCGGGCGGGCCGTCCGGCTCGATGCGGACGCTCAGCTCCCCGTCGCCGAACGCGCCGGCGGCCTCGGCGAGGCGGCGGGTGGAGCGGATCATGCGGTTGCCGAGGCGGTCGGCGACGGCGACGGACCCGGCGACGAGGGCGGCGGCGACGCCGGTCATGACGAGCCACGCCTTCCAGACGCCGCGGGACAGGTCCTCGTCGGGCAGGAACACCTCGACGACGGCGGTGCGCCCGGCGTCCAGCGACACCGGCTGCAGGAGCGCGTACCCGCCGGAGACGCGGGCGGTGTAGGAGCGGCCGCGGCGGCCCGCCTCGGTGAGCTGCTCGGGGCGGGCGCCGTCGCTGTGGGCGTTCTTCGGGACGAGCCCGCCGTCCGGCATGTGGACGGTCATGCGGCCGGCGGCGCCGACCTGGGTGCTGGCGACGGCGCGTTCCAGCGCGGCGGGGTCCTCGGTGACGACCAGGACGGGGCCGAGGGCGCTGGCCTGCCGCTCGGCGGTGGTGAGGGCCCGGTCGCGGGCGATCTCCCGGACGGTCAGCGCGAGCGGGATGAGGAAGGCCAGCGCGACCATGGAGGTCACCGCGAGGGAGACCAGGACGAGCGTCCGCCTCATGAGCGCGGATCGGGCTCGGCGAGGCGGACGCCGACGCCGCGCACGGTGTGCAGGTAGCGGGGGGCGGCGGCGGTCTCGCCGAGCTTGCGGCGCAGCCACGACAGGTGCACGTCGATGGTCTGGTCGTCGCCGTACGCCTGCCGCCACACCTCGGCGAGCAGCTCGCGGCGGGCGACGACCCGTCCGGGACGGGCCGCGAGGTAGGCCAGCAGGTCGAACTCGCGGCGGGTCAGCTCCAGGGACGCGCCGTCCAGCAGCGCCTCCCGCCGGTCCAGGTCGATGTGCAGGCCGCCGACGGTGATCTCGGCGGCGGGCCCGGGCCGCGCGGACCGGCGCAGCACCGCGGCCAGCCGGGCGCTGAGGTGCTCGGCGGAGAACGGCTTGATGAGGTAGTCGTCGGCGCCCGCGTTCAGCAGCCGGACGATCTCGGGCTCGTCGTCGCGGGCGGTCGCGATGATGACCGGCACGTCGGAGATGCCGCGCAGCATCTTCAGCACCTCGGCGCCGTCGAGGTCGGGCAGCCCGAGGTCGAGGATGACGACGTCGGGCGGCGACTGCGTGACCTCGCGCAGCGCGTCCATCGCGGTCCCGACGCTGCGCACGACGTGGGACCGCGCGCTCAGCTCCCTGATCAAGGCGGTACGGACGTTCGCGTCGTCCTCGACCACCAGAACACTCGCCATGCCCGCACCGTATGCCACCATGTATCGATGCGTCGCGCGATGTCGTATGTTGCCCCGTGGGCGGGGGTGACCGCGCTCGCCGTGACGCTGTCGTGGCTGGGCGTGCGCGGGGTCGTCCGGGACACTGTGTCCGACCGGTCGGCGCCCGCGCCCATCGCGGGGCCGGTCATCCATGCCAGCCCGTCCGGCCTTCCGGGTCCGACGAGCATCGGCTCGCCGACCACCCGGCCGAGCCCGGCGACGGGTGAGGACGTGGGGCCCAAGCCGTCCAAGCAGGCGAAGCCGTCCTCGAAACCGCCCCAGCGGACGCCCGGGAACGTGCGCAGTTACGCGACGCGGGGCGGGCAGGCCGCGGTGTCGTTCACCGGCGGCCGCGTGCGGCTGGTGTCGGCGACGCCCAATCCGGGCTACGAGACGCGTGTGACGGAGTCGGGCGGCTGGCTGCGCGTCGATTTCCTCACCGACAAGCACACCTCTTCGGTCATCGCGTCCTGGTACGAGCACCCGGCCACGGTCAAGGTGTACGAGTACTGAGCCCGTAGGCGGACGCGAACTCGGCGAGCTTTTCCGCGGCCTCGCGTGTGCGCCGCCAGGGCCGGACGATCAGACGGTCGACGCCGAGCCGTTCCCATTCGGCGACCTCGTCCGGACCGGACAGCTCGTAGGCGTGCACGGTGATGTCGAACGGCTCGCCCTCGCGCCCTGCTTCCTTCCGGTACGCGCGGAGCAGGTCCAGTTGCGGACGGACGCGTTCCAAGGTCTGCGGCATGCTGATCCAGCCGTCGCAGAGTCTCACCGCCCGGCGCAGTGCGGCCTTCGACTCGCCTCCGGCCACGACCGGCAGACGCGGCTGGACGGGCTTGGGTTCGAACGCGACCTCGGGGAAGTCGAAGAATTCTCCGTGGTGCTCTACGGCGTCCTCCGTCCACAGACGGCGTGACACTGCGATCGCCTCGTCCAGACGTCTCCCACGGGACGCGAAGTCGACGCCGACGGCGATCCACTCGCCCTCGTACCAGCCGGCGCCGATTCCGACGATGGCGCGTCCGCCGGAGATCTGATCCAGGGTCGCGAACGCGCGCGCGGACACGAACGGGTGGCGCAGCCCGTACAGGTACACGGCGGTCCCGAGCCTGACCCGTTCCGTGACGGCCGCCAGGGCGCACAGGTAGGCCGGGGCGTCGAAGAGCGGGGTGGCGGGCTTGATGCCCGGCTCCTCCGTTCCCGGGTACCGCGCCGTGGACAGGTCGGTCGCGAAGACGAGGTGCTCGGGCAGCCACACCGACTCGAACCCGAGCCGGTCGGCGGCGACCGCCAGTTCGCGCCATATGCCCGGATGGACGAGCCCGAGCGGCACCCCGAACCTCATGTGGTCCTCCGGTCCACGCGGCCGCGCCTCATAGGGTCCTCCCGTCCGCGCGGTCGCGGGCCGCCGCCTCGGGCGGGCGTTCCGCCGGGTCGCCGTGGCCGCCGCCCCCGGAGGTCTCCACCACCAGCGCCTCCCCGGCGGCGAGGGGCTGGCGGGTGGCCTTGGTGGCCAGGGCCTCGCGGGTGCCGTCCGCGCGCTCGCGGTAGTAGCCGCCCGCGCGTCCCGGCCCGCCGCCCGCCGCGCCCGGCGGCGGGCGGAGGAGCCGGTCGCCGCGCGTGTCGACGCGGGCGTCCTCCAGCATCCGGATGACGGTGCGGGTGCCGAGGCCGCCGCGCGTGCGTCCGGCGCCGCCGGAGCCGGGGATCAGGGAGACCTCCTCGACGCGGACGGGCAGCCGCGCCTCGATCGGCTCGACCTGCGGGATGATGGTGCGGCCGCCGCCGAACAGCGCGCCGGTCGCGTCGGCGCCGTCGTGGTCGCGGCGCGCGCCCGCCCCGCCGAGGTCGAACGACATGTGCAGCCACGGCCGCCGGGCGCCGCTGAGGCTGAACGCCTGGAGGATCCCGGACGCCGCGACGCCGCCGTACCCGGCCGCATCGGTCAGCGCGGCGAAGATGGCCTCCTCCGCCGCCGCGACCGCGCCGAACCGCCCGCCGCCGGGGAACGGGGACGTGCAGTGCACCAGCGTCCCGCGCGGCATCCGGACGTCGACCGGCGCGAAGCAGCCCTCGTTCATCGGCAGCGACGGGTCCACGAAGCAGCGGACCGCGTACATCACGCCGCCGTGCGTCTGCGAGAAGCCGGAGTTGACGGGCAGCGGGACCTGCGCGTCGGTGCCGTCGAAGTCGACGACCACGCCGCCGGACCCGTCGCAGGTGACGGCGACCCGGACGCGGTGCCCGTCGTCCAGCCGGTACTCGCCGCGGGACGTCCCGGCGGGCAGCGCCGCGAGGCCCTCGCGCATCCGCCGCTCGGTGTGGCGGAGGTAGGCGTCGATGCCGCGCGCGAGACCGTCCGGGGTGTGCGCCGCGACGATCTCCTCCAGGCGGCGCGCCGCGACGTTCGCGCCCGCGATGAGGGCGCGCAGGTCCCCGACCAGCTTGTCGGGCGTGCGGCTGTTGGCCGCCAGGACGCGGACGAGGTCGTCCACGAGCCCGCCGGCCGTGGCGATCCGGACGGGCGGGAGCTGGAGGCCTTCCAGGAAGACGTCGGTGGCGTCCGATGCCATGCCGCCCGCCGACAGTCCCGACAGGTCGGCGACGTGGATGAGCGTCCCGGTGAAGTAGGCGGGCGCGCCGTCCACGAACACGGGACGGAAGACGAGCAGGTCGTTGGCGTGGATTCCGCCCTGGTAGACGTCGTTCAGCACGAAGACGTCACCGGGCGCCATGGTCTCGGCCGGATACGCCTTGAGGACGAACGGGAGGGCGCTCCGCAGGCTGGCGCACTGGATCAGCGCGGTCGACAGCGAATGCGCGATGAGCCGTCCGCGGACGTCCAGGATCGCCGCCGCCGCGTCCGCTCCTTCCACGATGAACGTCGAGTACGCCGACCGCACCACGACGATGCCGGCCTCTTCGGCCGCGACGCACAGCGCGTTGCGCAGGATCTCGGCGGTGAGGTCCGACCCGTTCATGCGCCTCCCTCCAGAAGCAGCGCCCCGTGGCCGTCCACGCTGGCGCGCCAATCGGGCGGGATGAGCAGTGAGCACTGCGGCTCGGTCACGATGCAGGGGCCGTTCAGTTCGTCCCCAGGGGCGCATGTGGAACGGGCATGCACGGGGACGTCGTGGTGCGCCCCGTCCAGCCACACACGTCGGGTGCCGGGCGGCGCACCGTCCGGCTCCGGTCCGGTGCGGGGAAGGTCCTGCGACCCCGAGGGCAGGACGACCCGGACCCGCGCAGTGGTCAGCTCGGCCGCGTCGCGCAGGTCGATGCCGTACGACTCGTGGTAGCGCTTGTAGAACTCTTCGGCCGCGCACTGGACGGTCTCCGGCGTGATGGGTCCGGACGGAAGTTCCACCGTGAACGCGTGCGCCTGACCGATGAACCGGATCCCGACCGACCGCTCGACCACGGCGTCGTCCACCCCCAGATCGGCCATGGCGGCTCGTTCGAGATCCTCCAGTACGTCCGTCAGCCCGTCTCGGCTCGCCGGATCGGACACCAGCGTCGCGACGGGTGCGAGGAACGTGCGCGCGCGCTCGATGGCGAGGTCGGCGTACAGCAGCCCGACCGCCGACCCCACTCCCGCCTTGGGCGGGACGAGCACCCGCGCGATCCCGAAGCGCTCGGCAAGGCGCACCACATGCGTCGGAGCCGCGCCGCCGAGCGCGACGAGCGTGAACCCGCGCGGATCGATGCCGCGCCGCACGGTGACCACATGCACGGCGGCACCCATCTGGGCGTTGGCGATGTCGTGGATCGCCGCAGCGGCCTTGGTGACGCTGACGCCGAGTGGCACCGCCACGTGTTCGGCGATCGCGTCCCGCGCGCGCTCGGGCGACAGCCGGAACTCGCCGAACCCGTCCGGGGCCAGGTATCCGAGGACGAGGTCCGCGTCGGTGACGGTCGGCAGCGTCCCACCGCGTCCGTAGCAGGCGGGCCCGGGGTCGGCGCCCGCCGAGCGCGGGCCGACGCGCAGCGTCTCCCCGTCCAGCCAGGCGATCGAGCCGCCGCCCGACCCGACCTCGGCCAGGTCGATCGCCGGGATCTTGATGGGCACGCCCGTCCCGGGTCGGCGCCCGCCGAAGCTGCCCTTGCCGCCCACCTGGAACTCGTGCGTGATCCCCGGCCGCCCGCCCCGGACGAGCCCGGCCTTGGCGGTCGTCCCGCCCATGTCGAACGAGATCAGGTCGGCGAGCCCGCGCCGCGCCCCCTGCCGCGCCGCCGCGACGACCCCGGCGGCCGGGCCCGACTCGATCGTGTAGACGGCGCGGGACGCGGCGAGCGCGGCGGGCAGCACGCCCCCGGCCGACTCCATCACGTGCACGGGCGCGGTGACGCCGAGGCCGCGCAGCCGCCCGCCGAGCCGCTCCAGGTAGGACGCCATGACGGGCCCGACGTACGCCGACATCAGCGTCGTCGTGGCCCGCTCGTACTCCCCCAGCTCCGGCCAGACCGACGACGACGCCACGACCGGCGTCCCGGCGGGCAGCCGCGCCGCGATGATCTCGGCGAGCCGGTCCTCGTGCGCGGGGTTCAGGTAGGAGTGCAGCAGGCAGATCGCGACGGCGGAGACGCCGAGCGCGGCGATCCCGTCCGCGACGCGCGCGGCGGCCGCCTCGTCCAGCGGGCGCAGCACCCCGCCGTCCGCCGCGACCCGCTCCGGGACCTCGAACGTGCGGGTCAACGGCACCGGCGGCTCCGGCTGCACGTACGCCAGGTCGTAGCGCTCCTCCTCCACCCGGGCCCGCCGCCCGAGCGCGAGCATCGACCGGAACCCCTCGGTGGTGACGAACGCGACCGGCACGCCCGTCCGCTCCAGGATGACGTTCGTGGCGAGCGTCGTCGCGTGGACGAACCGCCCGACCTCCCCCGGCGCGGCGCCCGCCGCGTCCAGCACCTGCCCGACCCCCCGCATCAGCCCGTCGGCCGGGTCGTCCGGCGTGGTGAGCGTCTTGGCGACCTCGATCTCCCCGCCGGCCCCGATGAGGACGACGTCGGTGAAGGTGCCGCCCACGTCGCCGGCGATGGTCAGGGGCACGGGCCACCTCCGAAGCGAACCAACCTAACGCTTGGTAGCGTACACGCGCCGAGACCTCGCGGAATTCAGAACGATTCCGGCCCCCGCCCCGGCTTGGGTCAGCTCGGGCGGAGGCTTCCGAGGATCTTCGCGAGGTCGCGCACGGGCGCCGCGTCCGGGACGCCCTGGTCGGAGAACAGGACGAACACGGTGGTCTTGCCCGGCCCGGTGCCCGGGACCGCCACCGCGTCCACGATCGCGGACGGCGACCCGCAGGATCCGGGGTTCTTCGGGACGACGGCGGCGCGGACGTGCACGGCGCGGGCACGGCCCACCCGGACGGCCTCGGGCGCCCGCAGCATGACCACCGGGGCCTGCCCGTCGTCAGGGGTGTAGGCGTTCGTCGCCCACTTGTTCGCGGCGTGCCGGGCGACCTCTTTCAGCCCGCCCTCGACGTACTGGTTGAAGCCCGTGGCCGCGCGCTCGGCGTGCTTGCAGTAGCCCTCGCGGAACACGGCGGTCGCGCTCATCGCCGCGCTCGGCCTGCCGTCCGCGCCCTCGAAGCCGATGAGCAGCTCCGGGTCCTTGATCTGCCAGCCCGCCGGGACGTCGTAGGTCAGCCCGTACTTGGCGCTGGTCACCGCCTTCCAGCCCTTCACGCGCGGCCGGACGGTGCTGACCGGCTCCGGCTCGGGCGTGCGCCGGAACTCGGACGCCGTGGGGAGGGCGCGCGGGTCGTCGGCGTTCGCGGTGTCGGAGTACAGGCCGTAGATCTTGTAGCCGCCCCAGAGCACCGGCAGCATGATCGCGATGAGGAACGGGGCGAACACCGTCCACAGGCGGCGCTTCTCGGCGGCCACCGAGCGGCCGCCGAGGGGGAACCGGGCGTCCGGCGGTGGCGCGCCCTTGCCCAGCGGCATCGGCGCGGGCGGCGGCGTGTCCTGGAAGAAGGGCGGGGACGAGTCGTCGCCGGGGGTGTCCCAGTCCTGCCCCGGTAGCGGGTACGGGTTGCTCCAGCGCTCCCCGTCCCCGCCACCGTTCCCGGGCGCGTCGCCGCCGGACCGGTCAGGTCCCTTGTCACCCTTCATGACGGGTGACCGTAGCGCACCTTCCGTCCCGTCATGATCCGCTCAGCCGAGATGGGCGATCCACGGCCCGGCCTAGACTCCCGCGCCCTCGACCAAGCAAATGCTTGGTGCTAGCGTGGGCCGATACCGGCCGGGCGGCGGCCCCGGGGCGGGCGAGGCGCACGGAGGGTGGGCGGAACGTGACGAGCACGGTGATGCGGGCGGCACTGCTGCGGGAGTACGGCGCCCCCCTCCAGATCGCGGAGGTCGAGGTGGCCGCGCCCGAGACCGGCGAGGTGCTGGTCGCGATCGCCGCGTCCGGCGTCTGCGGCTCCGACCTCAAGGCCATCGACGGCAAGAGCCCGGTCGTGTCGCACCTGCCGTGCGTCCTCGGGCACGAGAGCGCGGGCGTCGTCGAGGCCGTCGGCCCCGGCGTCACCTCCGTCAAGCCCGGCGACCACGTCGTCATCGCGATGAACGGCCCGTGCGGGCGCTGCCGCAACTGCGCGCGGGGCAAGGCGCACCTGTGCTCCGGCCGGGCCCGGATGGCCACGATCATGGGGCTGGCGGCGGACGGCGGCACCCGGCTGAGCAGCGGCGGCGAGGCCGTCCGCCCCTACATCGGCATCGGCTCGTTCGCCGAGAAGGCCGTCGTCGGCGAGGCGATGTGCGTCAAGGTGGGCCGGGACGCGCCGCTCGACCTGCTCGCCCTCACCGCCTGCGGCGTCATCACCGGTGTCGGCGCCGTCCTCAACACCGCGAGGGTGGAGCCCGGCTCCAGCGTCCTGGTGGTCGGCTGCGGCGGCGTCGGCCTGAACGTCGTCCAAGGCGCGGTCCTGGCCGGCGCCACCACGATCATCGCCGCGGACGTCGCGCGGTCCAAGCTGGCGCTCGCCGCGGAGTTCGGCGCCACCCACACGGTCCTGGCCGACGACCTGCCCGCGCAGGTCGGCGAGATCGTCCGGGGCGGCGCCGACTACGCCTTCGACGTCACCGGCGTCCCCGAGGTGCTGGCCAAGGCGTTCGCCGCCACCCAGCCGGGCGGCACGACGGTCATGGTCGGCAGCCCCGCCGCCGGGCGGAACCTGGAGATCCCGCCCGGCCTGCTGTTCGGCTCGCGCCGCCTGATGGGCACGCAGGGCGGCGACGCCACCCCGGCCCGCGACCTCCCGCTGCTGGTCGAGCTGTACCAGCGCGGCCGCCTCAACCTGGACGGCCTGGTCAGCGAGCGCGTCCCGCTCGACGCGGTCAACGAGGCCGTCGCCCATGTCCGCTCGGGCGCGGTGGCGCGCTCGGTCATCGTCTTCGGCTGAGCCTGTCACCGTCCCGCTCCCTCGCAGGCACCGTTCCCGCTGGGTGAGAGGCCGCGTCGGCGTGCCCTGTTCGGATAGATTCCTGCAGATGCTTCCGCAGGAGAAGGAACGCAAGTGACCGAGCAGCCCCAGCCCCCGCCTGGTGCCGACGACCAGCCCCTGCCGCCGGATGCCGACGACCAGCC
>NZ_SMKU01000025.1 GCF_004349215.1 Actinomadura rubrisoli
GCCCCGGGCAGACCCAAGACCTCATCGACGCCGCCGACACCGCCATCGCCGCGATGCTCGACACCGCGGATCTGATCATCGGCCACCAGGTCTCCAGCGACCTGGCCATCCTGCGCAACGCCAGCACCCGCCCCCTGCGGTCAGTCGAAGCCCTGCGGGACCGCTGGCACACCCGCAAGACCACCCCCGCCCTGGCCGACCGCACGGTGGTGGACTCCCGCTACGACGTCGGCGACATCCTGACCGGCACCAGCCGACGCCTGGTCGACGTCTGCGGCGAACTCGCCCTGGAGGTCACTCAGCCCGAACTGGCCCGCCGCTCCATGACCACGCTGCACCGCGACGGCTGGCTCACCGACCACAACCCCGAAGCGCGCGAGCCCATCACCGTGCTGAACCTGCGGCACGGACTGTCGGCCGCCTACGTCGCCGCCCGCGCCGCCGGCCACCTGCACTGGACCGGCACGGTGAACCTTAACCGGCGACTGCACGACCAGCTCGCCGGCCACGGCATCGGCTGGCTGACCTCCCCCACCTTCCAAGCGCTCCTGTAAGCCCCCACCCCTGTGAGGCCCGGTGCCGATACGCGACTGCACCGTCATCGCCATCGAAGGAACCCACGCCAGCGGAAAGACCACCCTGGTGCACGCCCTTACCAGCCACTACCGCGAACACGGCGTCCACGTCGCCTGCACCGGCGAACCCGCCCGTGTCAGCCCCTTCATGGAAGACATCGTTCTGCACCACGTCGGCACCTTCGACGTCGTGGCCGAACTCGACGCGCTCGGCGCACAGCTCACCGCCCAGCTCCGTACCGCCCGCCACCACCAGCTCCTCATTTGCGACAAGACCCTGCTCAACGCCGTCGCCTACGCCCGGATGCTCCTGCCCATCGAGGACCGGGCCGTCCTGGACGCCATGGCGCACCTGGGCCGCGCCACCGCGCAGCTGTATGACGCTGTCGTCTACACCGCCGACGCCTTCAACCCCCGCCCGCGCGGCGACCGGTTCCGCGACAAGGTCGCCGGACAGCAGGACCAGCTGGACGAGCTGCTGCGCGCCGAGCTGGCGGCCGCGCGCCTCGACCCGATCACCGTCCCCGAGAAGCTGAGCACCGCCGACCGCGTCCGATGGATCTCCGCGCGTCTGACGACCCAGGGCGTGATCCCCGCGCTAGCCTGACCGGCCTATGACCCCAGCCGACGCACAGGCCAAACCAGCCCCCTACACCTGCGTCGTGGACGCCATGCTGATCCTGGTCCGCGACGGCAAGGTCCTGCTCGCCCAACGCCAGGGCACCGGGTATGCCGACGGCTGCTGGAACCTGCCCAGCGGCAAGCTCGAAGCAGGCGAGACCGTCACCCACGCGACCGTCCGCGAGGGCCTGGAGGAGATCGGCGTCCACATCACCGAAGACGACCTCGACTTCGTCCACCTGTGCCACTACCGCAACAGCCGCGGCGAAGCCCGGATGGGCGTCTTCTTCACCGCACGGCACTGGAAAGGCGAGCCCCACAACGCCGAACCACACAAATGCGCACAGATCGACTGGTTCCCCTTCGACGCCCTCCCCGAAGCAACCTACCCCTACACCGCCGAAGGGCTGGCCGCCTACCGCCGCGGCGTGCTGTTCAACGCGGTCGGCTGGCACTGACCGGCTCTCCGGACGAACAAAACTCGATGGGCGCTATCAGAGAGTTCACCGCCGCGATGAACGGCTAGCCCAGCCGGGGAGCTGCCCAGAAGATCACGGCACTTCAAACCCTCGCAGGGGCGATGAGGACACGTGCTCTCCGTCCCCAATCGGGGACGGGTGCAGTTCCTTTGCAGGGATCTCCTCACCTGCGTGACCATTGATTCGCGGGTCGGCGTCCAGTCGTTCTGTCCCGCCGGCCGAGTCCGGGAGGCGGACCAGGGAGCGCGCGACGGTCGGCCTTGTTCCCGTACTCGTGCGTCACCTGCGTCTTGACCATGGAGCGGTAGGACGGCGGGCCCCGGCGTGCGCCTGGCCCGATCTTCCGCATCCCCAGCTCGGCAGCTCCCTGCAAAAGGAACTACACCCGGGTGGTACGGGCGAGGCCCAGATCAGCTCGCGGTGCGCGGTCGCGGTGCCGATCCCGAACGCGGCCGCCAGGCGGGCAAAGGTGTCGTTGCGGCGCAGGTGCACCAGCACCAGCACCAGCAGCGCCTGGCGGTGGGAGCTCAGCGCCCGCCACCACGACCCGATCCGGGACCGGTGCTCGCATCGGGCCCGCTCGTACGCTGCCATTTTTCGCCTACCGCCGAAATGGCGCCCGGACGAATGACTCTTGGCGGTCGTGAACGGTGCTGGGCCGGTCGGCTGGCAGATCGGTTCCGGCTCGACCCCCAGCATCGCGGCAGCAGCCTCGTGCCGTCGCACACAAACGGGGGATGAGGCGGTGACCCGGATTCGTCGACTCGAAGCCCCGTCCGCACGGCGAGTACTCGCGGCCTGATAGCGCATCGAAATGGCCGTTTCCGGTCACGTCTGACACCGGTGCTCGCGGGCCCGGGCACTCGACCGCGGAATCGGTGCGGCCACCTCGTCCCTCCGCGTGAAGATCAAGATGGACCTGTCAACCGATGGTCATGTGTCGACGTCAGACTCGCCAACGCTCCGCCCGGCGATGCCGGAGTCTGAGAAGCTGCGAGTATGAACACCGACCCGAGCGCGGAATGGGAGCAGCGGTGTGCGGCTCTTTGGGACGCCTTCGACGACCACGATCCCGCCGACTTTCGTTCGATGATCAAAGAACTGACCAGCGAACTCCCCGCCGATCATCCGGTCGCACATTTCGAGCAAGCCTCCGCATATGACGCGACGGACATGGGAGTGGAGGCGGTCGACCTTTACCGAATGGCGCTTTCCGGGGGCTTGGGCAACGGGCGGCGGCGGCAGGCCGTCATCCAGATGGCCAGTACCCTGCGCACGCTCGGCGACCCGACGACCAGTGCGGACATGCTTCTCGCGGAGCGGTCGAACGGCTCCGATGACCTGGACGACGCGGTTATCGCCTTCCTTGCGCTGGCGCTTGTTGACCTCGGCAGGGAGCGGGAGGCCGCGGCACTGGCGCTGGGGGCGCTGGTCCGCCACCTTCCGAGTTACACGCGCTCGCTCACGGCCTATATCGAAGCCATGACCGAGTCACCTACCGTGCAATAGCGGTCACATAAAAAGCGGTATTGACAATTTCAGTTACCATTCCAAATTTTGTTTGTCAATAGCAAAGAATGATCTACCGTCTTGGTGGAAGGGGCACCGGCTTCCCGATACCGCGAGCTCGACCTAGGGTCGGCTTGACCGAGGACGGGGAGTGCAATAGATCCATCTCCCCGTCACAGGGCCTCATCCACAGGAGGAATCCCATGGCGGAATCTGCCGCCTCCATCCCGGCCAAGGAACTGCTGGACGGCTTGTACGCGCAAGGCGCGGAGCACGACGCCGACTGGTCGGGGGTAACCGACGACACGCTCCAAGCACTGCGCCAGGCCGCCGACTCCGGTGACGCCGCACTCCAGTCGCTGATGACCAACCTCGCCTTCTCCAAGTTCCAGGGCCAGGCCGACCAAGCGCAGCGCCTGTCCTCTGCTCTGGCCGGCATCAAGGCGTTCATGGTCGCCGAGATCTTCGACGAACTGCCCACCACCTCGATCGAGGAGTTGCGGGCGGCGGCTGAGGCCGCCGGGTACGACGTCGAAGTCCTCGCCTGACTCGAAGAGTCCACCGAATGCGCCGGGCCGGGCGGGCACAACCTGGTTCCCGCCCGCTCGGGCCGGCGTTCCCGCGGCAAGAATCCAGCGGCAGCAGTCAAAAGGGGCAAGCATGAGTTTCGCGATCGACGGTCTGACCTGGCGGGACAACTGGCGAATCGATAACGGACAGAACTCCTACGTGGTGCCGTTCCCGCATCTACGTCCGGCTACGATCGTCTTCCACGGGGAGACCAGGTTCTCGTATGGGCACTACGGCATCCACCTCGGGCAGGCCGATCAGCTCACCTTCCTGGGGCCGTCCTCGGGGACCATTACGGGCCACTTCATCGACACTCGTGCTGGTTCGGTCACCGCTGGAACCAGGGAGGTCCATACTTGGAACCCCACCTCCGCCCGCGCCCTCTACATTCCGCCGGGCGTGGCCCACACCTTCGACGGCCTCGAATTCGTCAACACCATCAACACCTACGAGATGTTCCTCCCCGATCCGCAGGAGTGGGTCCGGGGCGCACTGAAGTGGCAGCCTGACGCGGACATCATCAATCTGCCGCTCGATGTCAAGGGCGATGATCTCCCCTTCTTCGCGCCGAACAAGCACCCCGCGAGCCAACTGTGGTACGACCTGGTGGCGGCGCAGCAACGCGCCATGATCCCGCAGATCAGCCACGAGTACCCCGTCACCCGCGAAGTGAAGTTGGCGGACGGGAGCCTTAGGAGGATCGAACTGCGCAAGCGGCTGAACCGGCTCGAAACGCGGCAATGGGAGCCCGTGGCGGACATCCCCGGCCTGGGATGGGTCGCGCACTCGGTCGTGCACAATGGCCCGGAGTCGGGTTTCAGTGCACTGCTCGAGCGGTCTCCGCTCTATTTCATCGATCACGGTGAAGAGGGGTACAGCAACGACGCCTACGGCATCCATCTGGGGCAGGAGGACCGGCTGACGTTCCTCGGCCCGCGCGATCAGAAGGTCACCGTCCATCTGATCGACACCCGTGCCTCCTCACCGACCTTCGGCCGGGAGACCTCTTATGAGTTCATTCCCGATCCGCAGCGCTATCTCCTCATCCCGCCCGGGGTGGGGCACGCGTTCGAGTCCATCGAGAAGGTGTACACGGTCAACCGACCGCGCACCTTCCTGCCGGTCGACCAGGCCGATTACCGACCGGGAAACGATGTGATCGACTGGCCCAGGCAGAAGCGGCCGATTCCCGCGCTGGAGCCGAATGTGGTGCCTGCCCCCAAGGCATTCTACGAACAGCAGTCCGCTGACCAACTGCAGTTGCGGAGCATGCCGAATCAGCACGCCACCCCGGCGGTGATGATGGTCCAGGGGCCGGACGGGAAGTTCATCCGCGTCGCCCTACGGCGGAGAAAGCCGAGCAAGGCCGCCGTCTGAACCGGGACCTACGCCTGAACCTAGCCCCGCAACTGTTCGATCGGCCCTCGGCCGTGCGCGTGAAGGGTGTACTGCCCACCCATGTCCAATGCATTCTCACCTCTCAGACATGCGCCTTTTCGAAACCTCTTCTTCTCCGGCCTGATCAGCATGATCGGAGATGGCGTATGGCTTGTCGCGATCCCATGGATCATCATCGATATCGGTGGAGGGCCCGACGAACTGGCCGCCGCCGTCGGTGCGGAGTCCGTTGGCCTGGTGCTGTTCGTCTTGGCCGGCGGGGCCCTCGCGGACCGGTATCCGCGTACGCGCGTGGTGGTCTTCGCCCATCTGGCGGCGTTCGTCACGCTGGCGCTTCTGGTCGTGGCGCACCTGGCATCGCAGCTTCAAGTATGGCAGCTCACGGCCGCCGCGTTCGTCCTCGGCGCCTCCGCCGCCGTCTCCGGTCCTGCCCTGGACGCTATGACTCCCGACCTCGTCCCCGAAAAGGATTTGCACGCGGCGAACGCCTTGGACACGGTACTGCGCAATGTGGTGCTGAGACTGGGCGGACCCGCTCTCGGAGGAACGCTCGTCGCCGTCTTCGGCTCCCTCACTGTTATCGCCCTCAACGCCGCGAGCTTCGCCCTGGCGGCCGTATTCGCGGGCCGAGTGGTGCCGTTGCACTCCCGCGGTGCCGACGATGACAATGCCGAGAAGGTATCGTACGCAAAGGCGCTTTCCTACCTTGCTTCGCAGCGGTGGTTGTGGATTTTGATAGCCTGGGCGGGGCTCCTGTTGCTGTTGCAGACGGGGCCTCGCTCCGTCCTGCTGCCTTTCCTCATCCACGATGACCTGCATGGAGGGCCCCGCTCCTATGGGCTCGTACTGATCTCCTTTGGCGTGGCCGCGACGATGAGCTCGCTGTGGGTGGCCTCCCGGCCACTGCCTCGACGATATCCCCTTCTCATGCTGCTCGCGTGGACCATAAGCGCTCTTCCTCTCGCCGGGATGGCGTTCGCCCCCAGCATTCTAGTCCTGCTGCTGCTCGGCATCGTTTTCGGCTTTTTCTCCGCCGCCGGCAACGTCTACTGGTCCACGCTGGTTCAGACCCGTGTGCCGGACAATGTGCGCGGCAGAATTATCAGTATCGATTGGCTAGGGTCGCTCGTCCTGGTTCCGATCTCCATGACCCTCGCCGGGATCGGCGGGGCGCGGCACTTCGGTACGTGGCTGTTCGTCATCGGCGGCCTCGGGCCAGTCCTACTGACACTGATAGTGCTGAGGTATGTCGACTTCCGCGCCATCGAGAGAGAGGACTCGGACGGAGGTGGGCGGTCCCCTGAATCAGCGGAGTTCGACCCGAGCGCGGACCTTCTGGAAGCTCCAGGCGTGAAAGACTGAGGTGATTCCAACCTGAGTGTGCAGGTCACGGGCTGATTGCAGGCGATGGGTATGACCGTGGAATGAGTGAAGCTCCTGCCAGATGAGGTTGTCGACCAAGATCAACCTTGTCCGCGCAGGAGCTTCATGTGCTGTTTTACCGTGCCGCGCTCGATCTGTCGCGCCCGACCCTGACCTTCGTCGCCGATCCGGTGCGCGAGCACCGGTCCCGGATCGGGTCGTGGTGGCGGGCGCTGAGCTCCCACCGCCAGGCGCTGCTGGTGCTGGTGCTGGTGCACCTGCGCCGCAACGACACCTTTGCCCGCCTGGCGGCCGCGTTCGGGATCGGCACCGCGACCGCGCACCGCGAGCTGATCTGGGCCTCGCCCGTACCACCCGGGTGTAGTTCCTTTTGCAGGGAGCTGCCGAGCTGGGGATGCGGAAGATCGGGCCAGGCGCACGCCGGGGCCCGCCGTCCTACCGCTCCATGGTCAAGACGCAGGTGACGCACGAGTACGGGAACAAGGCCGACCGTCGCGCGCTCCCTGGTCCGCCTCCCGGACTCGGCCGGCGGGACAGAACGGCTGGACGCCGACCCGCGAATCAATGGTCACGCAGGAGATCCCTGCAAAGGAACTGCACCCATCGGGGACCATGGTGTTGCGAACCCCTCGCAGGGGCGATGAGGACCCCCACAGGTACCCCTCCGGGTCGTCGCCGGCCTTTTGCGAACCCTCGCAGGGGCGATGAGGACGGCGGTAGTGCAGACGAGCCCGGTGTGTCGCTGAAAACTGTTTGATCAATTCCGCATGGAGTGCGCGGGTTGATGCCGCTTACAGGATGTCTGTGGGGGCGGGTTCGGCGGCGCCCCACGTGTGGCGGATGGGGGTTGTGCCTGGTGGAAAGGTGTAGACGATGACGTTGTCGTAGCTGAGGTCCAGGAGGGTTTCGACCTCTGCTTGGAAGCGGCGTAGTTGGGCCGGGCTGACCTGGCCTTCGAAGACGCTTCGTTGGACGTGGTGCAGGTACTTGCGGCAGGTTCGCAGGATACGGGGGTTGCGCTCGACGGCGGTGTCGTAGACAACGATGACGTGCACGGCGTGTCTCTCACCACCAGATCCGGAATGGTTTGTAGGGGGTGCCTTCGAGGCATCGCCGGGTCAGCGCGAGTGCGTCGAGGTAGAGGAGTTCGTCATAGGCGACAGGGCGGCCAAGGGCGCGGTGGGCAACGGTGACGGCCAGTTCGTCGCGCACGGCCTGGACGACGAGCTTGCGACCGCTTTCGCTGAGCATCGCCTGGTTGGCTTCACTGTCGAAGTGATGCTCTTTGAGTTGGTTTCGTGAGGCCATCCGCAGGGGCAAACGTTCGGCGAAGAGGGGTTTGAACATCTCCGATAGGTCGAGGGCCAGGGAGTGGCGCTGGCGTTCCATGCTGCTGTGCAGGGAAGGCGATGCCGGTGTGCAAAGGTGTCAGGCGCAGCGCCGTCAGGGTTCGGGCGTAAACGATGCCGTTCACGTAGCTGACGAACGCGTTGCCAGCATTCTTTGGTGGGCGGCGGCTGCGGCCCCCAAGCTGAAGCCAGTCGGGAACTTTGGTGTCGAGGACTTCCCAGGCCGACCTACGGAACGCCCCCTCAACGCCCATGAGGTGAGCGGAGTTCGTGGCAGATTTGAGACTCTTCTGCAATACGTCATATGGACGCGCGAGGAGTTTTCGGTCGATGATGCGGCGGACGTTGAAGGCAGTTGAGTCGATGATGCTGCGGCCGATTTGTAGCGCGGCTGCGTGATTGTCGGCAAGTCGAGCTTGGGCGAGGACGGTTTCGCCGGACGTGCTGGTCTCGGAGGTGAAAAGTGATCCGGCGTAGTCGCCGTAGTAGCTGAGCATGTGGACGTTGATTCGGTGGCGGTTGAGGAGTGCGACAACGGAGGTGTTGATGTCGGTCTCAGCGCAGGCGACGATGTCTCGGACGTCGGTGACGGGAATGTGAACCTTGCCAGCGGATTCGCGTTCGATGACGAGTGACTCGTCTTTGCGGCGGATTCGGCAGGTGCTGGTGAGCCAGTAGGTGCGTGCGGCGGCGGGCATGTCATTCCGTCCAGCAGTAGTCGGTGAAGCTGCTTCCTCGGCAGGCAGAATGCGCCAGCTGGGCTGGCGAGGTGGGTGCTGCGGCGACGGCGAGTACTTCGGTGATGTCGGTCTGCGCTTCGCGGGCGGCTTCTGGTGTGTAGGGGTGGCGATGGGTTGGGTGGGTTTTGGGGTAGTGCAGAATGGCGCCTTGGGCGTCGATGCCGATCTGTTGGAGTCGGTAGCAGTAATGCCGTCCTTGGGCTTGGTCGGCGGAGGTGGGGCGCGTCGATGACTTGACTTCGTGGACCCAATGTTGACCGTCGATGAAGTCGAGCCTTGCGGCACCGAGGTCTATGGGGGGTGTTGCGCGTGTATGAGGTTTCATGGACGGCTTCGCCGAGTTGCACGATGCTGCTCAGGTGCTCGGGTCGGACGCCGCGTAGATAGAGCCAGAGTTGGCGGCGGCAATGGTAGAGGTATTTGACGTGGACGCCGCCGACGTCATCAGCAACGATCACAGGATCTCACCTGGCTCGTATCTCTTTTGCGCGTCACGGTGTATGGCCCGCAGGCCGAGTCGTGGATCATAATCGGCGTCGATGAGGCGGACCCTTAGCTGCTTGTCGTAGGCGCCGAGGCTCTTGCGCCACGCAGGTATGGGAATAAGATAAGAGACATAGCCACCCTCCTGGAATCGGGCGACTACACGTCCTTGCACGTGTTCAAGAACCCGGCGCCACTCCTCTCCCTGTCCGGCAAATAGCACGAGAGCGGTGCCTCCGCCGCCACGGCGGCGGGGGCTCGCGTCGTGACGCTGGCCTCTTCGGACGAAACTCCCGTCCGGAGCACCTCATGGCGATCGTCGCGGGCGCCCTACTTCAGGGAATCAGGCCTGGGTGCGTCCCCACGGGCGCTTGATAGTCCGGATCCCTTGGACAAGTCCACGTTGCGGATTCGATCTCCCTGGCGAGGGTCATGGGATGGGGGTGGCCAGGGCGGCATTCGGGCCACATCGGGGCACCGTGCCCCGGACGCACGTACTCCAGAATGAGATCTTGGGCTTGTTCGGCGAGTTGGCGAGTCGAGATGGCCGAATCCCAGGCCGGGTCCACCGCCACAATGCCGAGCCGTTCCCCGTCTATGCGCAGGTCGGCACGGAGCATTCCGTCTTTCATGCCGAGGGAATCACTCGCGAGTTCGGCCGCGTATCCGGCCGCCGCGAGATCATGTGCGACCGGCCGGAACGCGTCCTGAAGCCGAATGTCCATCACGCTCACCTTAGTGGGCGTGGGACGTCACGGATGTCAATTGATATCCGGGTGATACGTGCAGTTCACAAAGCCGTACGTCGGCTATGGTGATCATGGATGGGGTGAGGTGCTTGCCCGGGGGTGCCGGTGAGCTGGGGTGATGGTGTCATGGACCGGACTTTTGACGACCTGGTGGCCGAGGCGGAGGCCGTCTCGGTCGACGGCTGGGACTTCTCGTGGCTGGACGGTCGGGCCACCGAGCAACGGCCGTCGTGGGGGTATGCCCGGCAGGTGGCCCAGCGGTTCGCGCAGGCCACAGCGGGGCTGGACATTCAGACCGGCGGTGGGGAGGTGCTGAACGAGGCCGCCGAGCTACCGCCGACAATGGCCGCGACAGAGTCGTGGCCTCCTAACGTCGCCAAGGCCACCCGGCTGCTGCATCGTCGCGGCGTGGTCGTGGTCGCCGACCCTGACGAGCCGCCGCTGCCGTTCGCCGACGAGGCGTTCGACCTGGTCACCAGCCGCCACCCGGCCACGATCTGGTGGAGCGAGATCGCCCGCGTCCTGGCGCCCGGCGGGACGTACTTCGCTCAGCATGTCGGCCCGGCCAGCGTCTTCGAACTGGTCGAGTACTTCCTCGGGCCTCAGCCCGAGGCCCGCGAGGGCCGCCGCCCCGACACCGAGATCGCCGACGCCCGCGCCGCCGGACTGGAGATCGTGAACCTCCAGGCTGAGCGGCTGCCCATGGAGTTCTTCGACATCGGCGCGGTCGTCTACTTCCTGCGGAAGGTGATCTGGATGGTCCCCGGCTTCACCGCGGAGGCCCACCGCGACCGGCTGCGCGAGCTGGACGCGCGGATCCGCCGCGACGGCCCGTTCATCGCCCACTCGACCCGCCACCTGATCGAGGCCCGCAAACCGACCTGACCCCGCACACCAACTCCTGACCGACGTCCGAACCTCCCTCTCGTTACCTTGCGGTGGTGGGGGACCAGGCTGTTGTTTTTAGGAGGGCTGTTGTGCCCAGGTCCAGGGAGCCGTTCGGACGGACGGTCTGGGGCGGGCGGCCGGGGGACGGGACGAGCTCCAGGTAGGTGCCCTTCACCGCGGTCGTCTCCGTGTAGGTCACCGTGTTCCGCCATACGACGATCACCTGCGCGGAGCGGCCGGGGCGCAGTGTCAGTGGCTTCGGGCCGGGGTCCTTCACCTCCGTGGGGCCGCGCACGATCTTCACATCGAACGGCTGGCGGTTCTCGTCGAGGACGCGCAGCGCCGGGTAGCCGTTCAGGCGGTACGGCTTCTTCCCGCAGTTGAGCAGCGTCACCGCCATGGCGCGCAGGCCCATCGCGGCGTCCGGCTCGCGCGCCGTCACCGAGATGCCGTCCGGCGAGCAGGGCGGCGGGGTCACCGGGTTCGGATCGCCGGGTGCCACGTCCAAGCCCAGGAGATGGGAGGGTGTGGTCGCGGACGGTGTGGCGGCGGGCGGTGCGGCGGCGGGTTCCGCATCGCAACCGGCCATCATGATCGCGACTGCGGCCAGTGCCGTGCCGAACGAGCGCCCCCGAGCGTGTTTCATCCCGGAATTATCCCAGTTCTCCCGCCCTGCTCGGCTCAGGGCGGCGGGGCGCAGGTGGGCCACCTCGATACCGACAGAACGCGGCCGCTGCTGACAAGTGCGCCGTGCGGGGGGCACTGTCGACTTAGGAGCAGAAGGCGGTTTCGGCGGCCTTGGTGAGGTCGGCGCGGAAGCGCTTGTCGTACTCCAGCGAGGACGAGTTGTAGGTGATGACGGCCTGGCTGCGGCCGTCGGCGCTGGTGTAGGTCCACGTGCGGTACCCGGGGAAGCCGCCGTCGTGGCCCCACGCGTCCCCGCAGGGGAACGCGATCCGGGCGACGCCGAGGCCGTAGTCCTCCACGGTGCCGTCGTCGTTCACGGGCTGGACGGTCTTGAGCTCGCGCATCTCGCGGGCGGGCAGCATCCGGCCGGTGAACAGGGCCCGGTGGAAGCGGGCGAGGTCGTCCACGGTGGAGATGATGCCGCCGGACGTGCGGGCGCTGGACGTGCTGATCGCCGTGCTCACGTCCCCCAACTCGCCGTAGTAGCCGTGGACGTACGGGCCGGGGAAGGCGCTGCTCGTCGTCGGGTAGAACGTGTGCCGCAGCTTGAGCGGGCCGAAGATCCGGCGCTTGAACTCGGTGCCCACCCGGTGGTGTGTCGCCTTCTCGATGATCATTCCGGCGAGGATGTAGTTGGTGTTGGAGTAGTTCCAGCCCTTGCCGGGCTCGTACAGGCGCTCCTTCTCCACGGCGATCGCCACGAGCTCGGCCGGCTTCCATTCGCGCTTCGGGTCGGTCATGATCCGCGGGTCGGGCGTGTAGTCGTTCAGGCCGCTGGACTGCGCGAGCACTTGGCGGATCGTGATCTGGGAGCCGTCGTTCTTGTTGCCCTGGACGAGGCCGGGAAGCCACTTCTCGACGGTGTCGTCCAGCGAGAGCCGCCGCTCGGCGGCGAGCTGGAGCATGATCGTCGAGGTGAACGACTTGGTCACGCTGGCGGCGCGGATCAGGAGCCGGTGGTCCATGGGACGGCCCGTGGCCTTGTCGGAGACGCCGGCGTTGATGTGGGAGACGCGGTCGCCCCGGCGGGTCATGATCATCACGCCGGGCGCCCCGTCGGCCACGAGCCGGTCCGCCGCGGCCTGGACGCGCTGGTCGAGCCCGCCTCCGCCGTGCGAAGGCGCGGCGTTCGCGGCGGGGGCGACGGCGGTCGTGGTGAGCACGGCGCCCGCGGCGGCGACGGCAGCGGCGGCGGACAGGGTGCGGATGCGTGGCATCGGGTGCCTCCAGGGGCGGTGCGGGCCTGACGTGATCAACACTGCCGGAGCGGCCCGGGGGCGGCACTGGGCTCAGGGCCCGAGCAGGGGGTGTACCTGACGACACCTCCGTCCCGCGAACAAGGTGCGCATTCGCCCATGCCCGGCACCCCGTACGAGCGGCTGGCCCCGTCCGTCCCAGAAGGCGTCCCCGAGCCTCCTGACCTGCTAACGTCCACCGCCGCCCGAGGTCTGGACCGGGCAGCGGTGGATCGTCCCGTCCTTCATGACGAAACGGACGTCGCCCATCACCTCGATGTCGTCGAGCGGGTTCCCCGGGACGGCCACGAGGTCGCCGCGGCAACCCGGTTCGAGGCGGCCGATGTCCTCGCGCCCGAGCACACGGGCGCCGATCGTGGTCGCCGCCCGCAGAGCGCGCAGGGGACTCACGCCCGACCGGACGAGGGTGGGGAACTCGCGCCAGTTGGCGGCGTACTCGAACATCCCGGCATCGGTCCCGAAGGCGATTTCGACGGCACTGGACGCGATGCGGGTCAGCCCTGCGCGGAGATCCTGGGCGTGCGTCCTGAACTTCGCCCGTTCCCGCTCGTCCCGCCAGAACGAGTCGTCGTCGAGCCTCTCAAGGAAGTGGCTGACCGCGTACTGGGTCGGGACGACGGGTATGCGCCGGTCGGCGATGAGGGTGAGTGTCTCGTCCGAGGCCAGCGTGGCGTGCTCGATCGTGGACACACCGGCGGTCACGGCCCGGCGCACTCCTGCGTCGCCGAAGACGTGGCAGGCGGTGGGGAGGCCGCGGTCGCGGGCCGCCGCGACCAGGGCCCCGACCTCCTGCTCGGTGAACCCCAGTTCCCGTGGGCCGTCGACCGGCGACGTGAACCCGCCGCTGGCGGCGAATTTGATCCAGTCCGCACCCGCCCGCGCCTGCTCGCGCACGGTGCGCAGGATCTCCGCCTCCCCGTCGGCCACCGCTCCCTCGCGCGGACGGCGGGCCGACCCCACGGGCGTGAGGTCGCCGTGGCCTCCGCTGGCGGAGATCATCTGCGGGGCCACGCTGAGCCGCGGCCCTTCCACCAGGCCGTCGTCCACCGCGCGGCGCAGTTCGATGGTGACCGGCAGTTCGATGGGGCATCCCAGGTCCCGGACGGTCGTGAAGCCGTTGTGAAGGAGGTCGCGAAGGGCCGGAAGCGCTCTCAGCGCCGCCGAGACCGGACCCTCGTGCTGGGTCACCAGATGGACATGGCAGTCGATCAGGCCGGGAAGCAGCGTCACGTCCCCGAGGTCGACGGCCTCTCTCCCGTCCCGCCGCTGCCGCTCGCCGAAGACGTGGGTGATGTGGCCGTCGCGGATGCGCACCTCGGTGTATCCGCGCAGTTTCTCCGATTCACCGTCCCACGCGCGGTCGGCGGTCACGGTCACGTCCGCGGCCATGTGATATTTCCTCTCGCCAGGCCACCCGTGAACCCTGACCGTTGGCAGGAAGAGTGTACCGAATGGACATGACCAATTCATCGGCCGTTGTTGACAGCCGATGTTCTGTGATGTTCCATCCAGTCAGCACGGATCGGGCTTCCGCGGGCCGGGTGGACGGGCCTGGACCCGGCCGCCCATGGAGCGCCGTCATGAACAGCCGTGAGCACGACGACTACGCCACCGAGGGCATGCCGCCCCCCTTGTCGCCGGACTCCGGGGACCTGAAGATCACCGATGGCCCGGCCCCCGGCGCGGGACGCAGCGATGACGAACTACTGCGCCGCATCGCGGAATGGGGCATCGAGCGACGGCAGTGGCTGGTGGGGTTTCCCGTCAACCTCGATTTCGACTACCGGCCGCTGGCGGATTTCCTGGCCGTTTCCCTCAACAATGTCGGCAGCCCGTACACTCCCAGCGGTTATCAGATGTCGACCAAGCCCTTCGAGCGCGCGGTCCTGGACTTCTTCGCCGGCGTGGCCGGAGCGGAGCCGGGAGAGGTGGAGGGATACATCACCAACGGGGGGACCGAAAGCAACATCTTCGGTGTCCGGCTGGGAATCCGCCGCTATCCCGATGCGGTGTTCTACGCGTCCGCCGACGCCCACTACTCGGTGGACAAGTTCGCGGCGCTGTTCAGCATGGACGTGACCAAGGTGGACGTGGGCGCCGACGGGGGCATGGACATCGAGGCCCTGGCAGACGCGTGCCGGCGCCATCCCGGCCGTCCCGCCGTCGTCCTGGCCACCGTCGGAACGACCATGACCGGCGCCGCCGACGACGTGGCCGCGATCCGGCCCGCCCTTCGCCGCGCCGGGGTCGAGCGTCTGCACCTGCACGTCGACGGCGCCTTCGGCGGTCTCATCGTTCCCTTCATCGACGGGTACGGTCCGTGGGCCTTCGACGCGGGCGCCGACAGCGTCGCGGTGAGCGGGCACAAGATGATCGGGCTCCCGGTGCCCAGCGGGATCGTGCTGGCCCGGCGCGAGCAGCTGGAGGGCGTCCGCCACTACCTGCCCCAGGTCGACACCGACGACCACACCCTCACCGGATCGCGCAACGGCCTGAACCCGCTGCTGATCTGGTGGGCCCTGCGCAGGCTGGGCCGGGACGGGCTCGCCGAGCGGGCACGCCACTGCCTGGACATCGCCGAGTACGCCGAACGGCTCCTGGCCGCCGGCGGCGCCGAACCGCGGCGCTGCCCCCATTCCGTCATCGTGAGCTTCGACCGGCCTTCCGAGCGGGTGCTGCGGGACTGGCATCTGCTCGACTCCGGCGACCGCACGCACTTCGTCGCCATGCCGCACATCACCCGGGACCACGTAGAGCGACTCTGCCGCGACCTTGGCGGCGCCCGCCGGTGAGCGTCGCGCGGGCCGTGTCGGACGCGGCCGGTACAGGCTTCTGTACCGGGAATCGTCGCGGTGGCTGGATCGTCCGCCGTGCCGGGGGCTTCTAGCGTCGGAGACGCACGATCATCAAACGGATTGAGGACTTCACCGTGCGCAACCTCCACTTGACGCTGGCCGCGTCGGCCGCGGCGCTGCTCTGGCTCGGCCTCGCCGCGCCGACCGCGCAGGCCGAACCCGACCCGCCCAGACCGGACGACAAGGTCTCCACCGCGATCATCGGTGGGAAGGACGCGACCGAGCCGTATTCGTTCATGGCGTCCCTGCAAGACCGCCAGGGAGAGCACTTCTGCGGGGGCAGCCTGCTCAACGCCGAATGGGTGGTCACCGCGCTGCATTGCGTGGACGAAGGCATGCGGCCCGAGGACCTCCGGCTCCGCATCGGAAGCCTCCGCAAGGACCGGGACGGGAGCGCCCGCGGTGCCGAGCAGATCGTCCTGTATCCCGGCGGCAGCCCGGACAACTTCGATGTCGGGCTGGTCCGGCTCGACGAGCCGGTCCCGAACGCGCCGGTCCCCCTGGACGTCCGGCAGCCCGCCGGTACCCCGACCCGGCTGCTGGGCTGGGGATGCACCGCGCCCGGACCCAACACGGGCTGCGGCGACGCCAACGTCCCCGAGGTGCTGCAACAGCTCGACTCGGCGGTCCGCGAACCCGCGGCATGCGTGAACGTGGCGGCCCCCATCCACCCCGACAACGAGGTGTGCACCGGCAACCCCGACACCCGCACGGGCCCGTGCTTCGCTGACTCCGGCGGGCCGCTGCTGCACCAGACCGCCGGCGGCTGGCGCCTCATCGGCGCGTTCAGCCGGGTCGACTACCCCAATGGGCCACCCGACTTCCCCGACTGCAGGACGGGATTGGGCATTTACAGCGACGTGACCGTCCACCGTGAATGGATCGAGAGCGTGATATCCGCGACCTGACCGGTTACCGGCCCCGGCGCGGCAACCCGCCGCGCCGGGGCATTCTCGTCCGGCGGCTGGTCCATAGGGGCCGCCTCAGCACGTCGGGCGCCGCGCCTCCGTCCGCGGTTCCGCCGTCCGGGATAGAGCCGCGACCGGAGCCGAAGCCGTGGAACTCACCGCCAGTACACGGCCGGACGTCGTGCTGATGGACATCCGCGTGCCCGCCATGGACGGCATCGAAGCGACCCGGCGGATCACCGCGTCGCCGCAGAACGACTACACCCGCATCCTGATCCTCACCACCTTCGACCTGGACGAGTACGTCTTCTCGGCGTTGCGCGCCGGGGCCGGCGGCTTCCTGCTCAAGGACACCCCGCCCGGCGATCTGCTGAACGCGATCAGAGTGATCGCGGCCGGGAACCTGCATGTCAGCCTGGCGACGGCGAAGACCCGCGTCAGCCGCCTGCTGGCCAAACTCGGCGCTCGCGACCGCGCCCAGCTCGTCATCGTCGCCTACGAGACCGGCCTGATCCGTCCCAGCCTCCGCCGTCCTCCGGCGAAATGATCATCGGGCCGGTGAACGCCGAGCGCGGTCTACGGCGCGAACGAGATCACGCGCATCGCCCGGCTACTCCGACGCTACGAGGTCGTCGCGAGCCACGGCCAGGGCGGTTTCGCGGTGTGCGTCGTGTTCGGCGAGACGTGCGGCCAGTGATGCGCGGACGTCCTGGTAGGTGTCGGGGCCAAGGGGCAGCCGCAACGGGACGTCCTGGCGGTCGACGAGGTCGATCATCGCGTCGACGATCTTCTCGGGATCGTTGACCAGCGGGAACGTCCCGTCCGTGACGGCTCGCCGGGTGTCGCCGGCCGGTCCCTGGTCGTACTCGGGCATGGCCGGCGCGGTGGCCAGCGCGCTGCCGAAGCCGGTCGGTGTCGCACCCGGCTCGACAATGGTCAGGCCGATGCCGAACGGCTCGATCTCGCGGGCGACGGTCTCGCAGAAGCCCTCGATGCCCCACTTCGCCGCGTGGTAGTAGCTGAAGTTCGGATACGTCGTCTGGCCACCGGCGCTGGAGACCTGCAAGATGCGGCCGTGCCCCTGCGCGCGCAGATGGGGCAGCGCGGCGCGGATGACGTGGATCGAGCCGAGCAGATTCGTGTCGATCACCTGCCGTACCTGCTCGTATGCGGCCTCCTCCACCGAGGCGAAAAGGCCGAACCCGGCGTTGTTGACCACCACATCGACGGTGCCGAGGGCCGCGAACGCCTCGTCCAGGACGCGCCGGACCTGGCCCGCGTCGGTGACGTCGAGCCGTGCCACCCAGAGACGGTCACTGCGGAGGTCGTCGAGAGCCTCCGGCCTGCGAAGCGTCGCGGCGACCCGATCGCCCCGGTCGAGCAGCCGCGCGGTGAGCAGCCGTCCGAATCCCGAGGAGGTGCCGGTGATGAACCACGTTCTGGCCACTGTGCTTCCTTCCATCGGTGTATCGCTCCGACGGTAGGAGTTCGAGTCGACTCGAAGTCAAATTCCTATACTGAGCCGCATGACCGCTGTTCCAGAGACGGTGTTGACCATCGGCGACGTCAGCGCGCTGACCGGCCTGTCGGCGCACACGCTGCGGTTCTACGAGCAGGAGGGTCTGTTCGCGGCACCGGTGCGGCGCAACGGCGCGGGGCGGCGGGTGTTCACCGAGCGGGAGGTCGGCTGGTTGAAGGTCTGCGTGAAGCTGCGCTCTTCGGGGATGTCCCTGCCGGACATTCGCCGGTACGCGCAACTGGTCCGGCAGGGCCCGGGCAACGAGGCCGAGCGGTTCGAGATTCTGCGCCTGCACGAGACGAAAGTGCGGCGGCAAATGGCCGAATTGCAGGACGCGCTGGACGTCATCCAGGGGAAGGTCGCGCTCTACGCCGACCATCTCGCCGCCGGTTCCGCCGGTCAATTGTGGCGTGACGGGCCGGACTGCACCCCGGCCTCTAGTGGACGGGACGGTCCATCGGAGGATGAGCCCGGTCGTGGGTGATGGTGGCAACGCTCTTGCCGCCGTCGATGGGAAGCACGGTCCCCGTGATCCACGATGCCTGGGGAGACAGCAGGAACGCCGCCGCGTGGCCGACGTCGGCGACCTCGCCGACCCGGTTCATGGGGTAGCTCGCCGCGACCGTGGAGTGCGGCATCTCGGACACCGAGTCCATGAACGAGGTCTGGACGAAGGCCGGGGCGAGGGCATTGACGCGCACCTTGGGCGCCAGCTGGTCGGCCAGGTCCAGGGTGAGCCGTTGCAGCGCGGCCTTGGTCGCGCTGTAGGCGGCCAGACGGCATGTGCCGGAGGCCCCAACGGTGGTGATCATGAGGATCGACCCGCCGTGCTCCTCCATCCAGGCGTGCCAGGCGAGCTGGGCGTATCCAAGGGCACCCAGCACGTTGGTGTCGAACATCCGGCGGACGGAGTCGAGATCGAGGTCGATCGCCGGAGTGGTGCCGACAGGATTGATCCCGGTGTTGTACACCAGCATGTCCAGACGTCCGAAGGCGTCGACGGTCTTGTCCACGGCGGCACGCCGCTCCTGCTCCTTCCGGCTGTGAGCCGCCACCGCCAGCACCGGATTGCCGGACTGCTTCTGGATCTCCTCCGCGGCCTGTTCAAGGGCCGGAGAGTTGCGCGCGGTGATCGCTACGCGGGCACCGCATTGAGAGAGCTCCTGGGCAATGGCACGGCCGATCCCGCGACTGGCCGACGCGACCAAGGCGACCCTGCCATCAAGCGACCACGGAGGACGCTCCAACTGATCATCTTCCTCTAATAGATCATTGAACTGCGTGCTCCCGGGTTCTGGAAGGACGGACACTTTTTCCTCCTTCAAGGCAAGATTTTCTTGGGCCGTCGTATGGCGTCCCGATACCCGATATCCCGGACCCGATGCGGGACTACTTCAACGCGCGGAATCGGAGGTCGGTGACCTGGCCCGTCTCAGCGAGTTCGATCAGGAGGTCCGGTGGATCAAACCGAGACGCCGCTCATCGGGGACGGCGTCACCCAAGGCATCGTGCGCATTGGAGAGACTGTCCGCCGCCCGGTCCGCCCGTTCACCCTCACCGTCCAGGCGTATCTCGCACACCTGCACCAAGCCGGGTTCTCCGCCGCCCCGCAACCTCTCGGCATCGACCAGCAAGGCAGGGAAGTCCTGTCCTTCGTGCCAGGTGAGGTCCCACGAGAACCACTTCCTGCCGAGACCTCAGGGGAGGACGTCCTCATCGCGCTCGCCCGGCTCATCCGTCGACTCCACCAAGCCGCACAGGGCTGGACCCCGCCTGCGGATGCGATCTGGGGAGCCCTCCCCGGCGCCGACACCGTCCACGTCCCACCCGTGGACGGCGAAGCCGAACTGGTCAGCCACCGGGACTACTGCCCCGGCAACGTAGTCTTCTGCGACGGCCTTCCCACGGCACTCATCGACTTCGATCTCGCCAAGCCCACCACCAGGGTCTACGACATCGCCAACGCCCTCTATTGGTGGGCACCCCTGCTCCATCCGGCAGACCGTTCGCCAGCCTTCGCCGACGCCGACATCCCGCACCGGGTCAATGTGTTCGCCGACGCCTACGGCATGACCGACCGGCAACGCCATGACCTGGTGCCGCTGGCCATCCGGATGATCCGCCGATTCCACCTCACCTCTCGCGCGGCCGCTGACGCCGATCCGGTGTTCCGGGGTTTCTGGGACAACGGAGTGAAGGTCCGGCTGCCACGCGCCGCAACTTGGCTCGAACAGCAAGCCCCCGCCATCATCTCCCGGCTCACGGCCGGCCGATGAAACGGGACATCGCAGCCCATCGCTTGGCGGAGCGGGTGATCGGGGGTGTGGCTGAGGGGCTGCTGCCGGGAGCGGTGCGCGAGCGATTCCTTTTTGGCGGGCGGTGGTCTGTATGGGTGAGGGCGCACGTCCCGAGAACGGAAAGGGGATCACCATGACCGCCGAACGCCAGGTGCTCGCGGTGTTGGACGAGGTGTACGCCGAGGGGTCGAAGGCCGTCCACGAGGTACAGGCCGTTCGGTTCGTCGGCACCGACGCGGCCCTCGTGTTCAGCAAGGGGGCCGTGGTGCCCTCGCGCGGCCTGAACGAGGAGAGACGATGACCAGCGAACAATCCGAAGCGGTCAAGCGGCACTGGGCGGCGGCACGGCTGGCGATGACCCGGCCGGACGCCGAGCAGCCGGACGATGAGTCCTGGGGCGATCTGACCGCCGAGCCGCGCGGTGTGGACTATGTCGAGGTCGAGGCGGGCGGCCTGCCCGCGATGTGGTTGGCGCCGAAACGCAGCGTCCAGGACCGGGTGCTGCTGTGCCTGCACGGCGGCGGGTTCGTCAGGGGCTCGATCTACACGCACCGCAAGCTGTTCGGCCACCTGGCCAAGGCAGCCGGGGTGCGGGCGCTGATCATCGACTACCGCCTGGTCCCCTCGCACACCCATCCGGCGCAGGTGGACGACGCGACCGACGCCTACCGGTGGCTGCTCGACCAGGGGATCGACCCCGCCCAGATCGCTTTCACCGGCGATTCCTCCGGTGGCGGACTGTCGATCACCGCCCAGCTCCGAGCGCGGGAGCGGGGACTGCCGCTGCCCGCCGCCGCGATGCCGTTCTCGCCGTGGACGGACATGGAGGCCGCCGGGGAATCCTACGAGACCAACCAGGAAAGGGACCCCTTCTTCGACCGGGAGACCGTCCGGATGCTCGCCGCCTCGTTCCTGGGCGAGGACGGCGATCCCCGTGACCCGCTGGCGAGCCCGCTGCACGCCGATCTGGCCGGCCTCGGACCCATCTACATCCAGGTGGGAGGGGACGAGGCGCTGCTGGACGACGCCCGCATGCTCGATGAGCACGCGCGCAAGGCCGGCGTTGACGTCCGCCTGGACGTGTTCCCCGGTATGCAGCACACCTTCCAGATGGCGGCGGGCAGGGCGCCCGAGGCCAACGACGCGATCCGCAGGATGGCCGAATGGGTACGTCCTCAACTCGGCCTCTGACCGGCCCATGACCACGGGGGAGGGGACGGTGCCCGACGAGCACGAGTTCGCCCGCAGCACCGAGCCGTTCCGGCGCGAGCTGTTGGCGCACTGCTACCGGATGCTCGGATCGCTGGACGAAGCCGAAGACCTTGTCCAGGAGACCTACCTGCGGGCCTGGCGCTCCTACGGCACCTTCGAGGGACGGTCGTCGCTGCGGGTCTGGCTGTACCGCATCGCCACCAACGCCTGCCTGACAGCACTGCGCAACCGCGGCAGGCGGGCGTTGCCGTCCGGCCTGGGAGCTCCCGCCGACGACCCCGATGCTCCGCCCGAACATGGGGCCGACCCGGACGTGGCGTGGCTGCAGCCGATCCCGGACTCACTGGTGGCCCCGCAGGCGGACGATCCCGCCGTGATCGTCGCCGCGCGCGAGCGCCTACGGCTGGCGCTCATCGCCGGGCTGCAGTACCTGCCGCCGAGGCAGCGGGCCGTGCTCCTTCTGCGTGAAGTGCTGGGCTTCCCGGCCGCCGAGGTCGCGGCCATGCTCGGCACCACGACCCCAGCGATCAAGAGCGCACTGCAACGGGCCCGCGCCCGTCTCGACGAGGCCGCCCCGGAACGCGAGCGGCTCAGCGAGCCAACCGATCCGTACGCTCGCGCGCTGCTGGAGCAGTACATCGCGGGCTTCGAGAACGCCGACACCAAGGCCCTGGAGCGGGCCCTGCGCACCGACGCCGCGATAGAGATGGTCGGCACCCGCACCTGGTTCTCCGGCATTGCGACCTGCCTGCGCTATCTCGCCCAGGTGAGCGGATCACCCGGGGACTGGCGAATGACCCCCGCCATCGCCAACGGCCAGCCCGCCGCTGCCGCCTACCTCCACGACGCCGACGGAACCCACCGCGCGTTCGGCCTCGGCGTCCTCACCACGACCCCCGGAGGCATCGCTCGCATCACCGTCTTTGGTGGCGGCCCTCGCCTGCTCGCCAGATTCGGCCTCCCACCCGTTTGGGAACCGCCTCTGGCCGGATGATCAATGTAGTCGTTCGGCTGGTGGGTTAGGCGGGTTGGGTGGTGGTGGTGACGGGCTTGCCTAGGGCGCTGCCCTTCATCCACTTGGCGAAGGGCAGTTGCCAGTAGCCGAAGCCGTTGGTCCAGTCGAGGTTGCGCTTGGTGCCGGTGATGGTAACGAGGTCGCCGCGGTAGGCCCAGTTGTAGAACCATTGGGCGTCGCCGGCGGGCGAGCGTACGCAGCCGTGGCTGCAGTTGCGGTTTCCGAGGCAGGTCGGGTCGTCCATGTTCTGGTGGATGTACTCGCCGCTGTTGGAGATGCGGGTCGCCCACGGGACCTGCTCGTCGTACCAGCCGGGGTCGCCCTTCTTCTTGCCGGGCGGGCGCATGCGCTCCAGGCGGCTGCGGTCCATGGTCAGGTGGACGCCGCTGGTGGTGAGCAGGTGGTCGACGCCGTCGCCCTGGACGTCGCCGCCCGCGCCGAGGCTGACGCCCCACTTGCGGACGATCCTGCCGTTCTTCCTGATGACGAGCCGGTGGGTCTTGGCGTTGATGTTGACGGTGTGGGAGTCGCCGATGCGGAACCTGCGGGTGACGTCCTTGTCGCCGTACACGCTGTCGCCGATCTTGAGCCCGGCGTAGTGGACGGTGACGGTCACCTTCTGGTGGGGCGCCCACGGGCGCTTCGGACGGAAGACCACCGAGGGCAGGCCGTTGAAGGACTCGCCCGCGCTCAGCCAGCGCCAGGCGCCCTCGGTGGGGGTGGTCGAGGAGATCTCGATGGCGCGCTCCACGGCGGGGCGGGCCTTCTCGGGGACGGGCTTGTTGAACTGGACGAGGATCGGCATCCCGGTGCCGACCGTCTCGTTCGGGTTGGGGATCACGTTGCTGACGGTGGTCAGCGCGGTGGCCTTGGCGGCGCGGAAGGCGCTGGTGGCGGTGGTGGCCTTGCCCTTGGGGGACGTCGCCGTGGCCGACACCTGGTACTTGCCGCCCGGCGTCAGCGTCCACGCGGAACGCCAGCTCGTCTTGTCGGCGGAGAGCGTGCCGGGGACCTCGGTGCCCTTGAGCTTGACCGAGACCTGGCCGAGCGTGCCGCCCGCGGCGGTGACCGTCACCCCCGCGTCGGGACGGGCGCGGCCGTCGCCGTCCGCCGGGGTGATCGAGACCTTGGGCGTGCCGTCCTCGCCGCCCTTGGCCGTCGTCCCGCCACTTCCGTCGCCGCCACCGCATGCCGTCGCCAGCCCAAGGACCAGCGCCATCACCAAGGCCCTACCTCGCACCGTTCTCCCTCATCAGCCCACCGGCACCGCGCAGCGCGGGCCCGCAACAAGATCGCTTACGGAACGGCCCTTATTCCCGGCCCGCCGCAGGAGGGCGGCCGGTCGTCGCGTCCGATCACATGTGACGCCCATGGTGCCCCGAAGGTTCGGGCCGGGTGGGCGGTTCTTCGGATCTTTCGCGGCCGTGTCGCGGGGCCGGGTCCGGGGGGCGCCGACGCAGCCGCCAGGAAAGGCCCGAGAGTGGGTCATTCGCGCAATTGCGACAATGGGCTAACAAAGGGGAATGCCGGGCCGGATATCGCTCTCGGACGCGGGGCGCACGGGTGGTTGCGGCGGCCCTTCCAGGTGCCGGTGACCTCGGGTTACATCTCGTGTCGATCTTCTATTCAAGGATGGGCCGCCCTTCGTTAAAAGCGGCGATCCATGGCGAGAGGTCCTGAGAGGCTGGATCGTGCCGCTCGTGCGGTCGCTCGTATTCGGCGGTGAGGGGAAGAGAGTTCTTGCCTTTGAAGGGACGCGCGAGATGAGAGCCCAGGGGCTGAGCGCCTCCATCGACTCCGAGGCGCCCCGATCGGACATCTCCCCCTCGGCCGCCGCCCTCGTCCCGCACCACCTCCCGTACCGCGTCGGGACGGCGCGGCCCCGGCTCCTCACGGGCCTGTATCCGGCCTGCCTCGCCGTGGCCGACGGCTGGGCGATGGCGATCGCGGTGTCGGCCGTCTTCCCGGGGCCCCCGCCCGGGCTGCCCGCCGCGGCGGCGGTCGCCGTCGCCGGGCTCAACGCGGCGGGCGGGCTGTACCGGGTGCGCCGGAGCCCGTCGCTGCTCGCCGACCTGCGGCCCCTCCTCGTCCGGACGCTCGTCGTCGGCGCGCTGGTCGCCGCGCCGGGCGGGGCCGGCGGCTGGCACGCGATGGCGTGGATCACGGTCGTCGCCTGCGTCCTTTCGCTGGGCGCGCGCGCGTTCGCGAACGCGGCGACGAGGGCCTACCGGTGCCGGCGCTCCCGGTCGCGCGCGACCCTGGTGGTCGGCACCGGGACGACCGCCGAGCACGTGGTCGACCTGCTGCGGCGGCGCGGCGAGTTCGGGCTCGCGCCGGTCGGGCAGGTGTCGGCCGGAGTGCCGGGGGGCGCGCCGCCGCTGCCCGTCCTCGGGGACGCGTCGGACCTCCCGGCGCTGGTCGAGGGGTACGGCGCCGACACGGTGATGGTGGTCGCCGAGGACGTCGACCCGGGCCGCCTGGACGCCGTCCTGCGCCTGTCGTTCGGGCTCGCGTGCGAGACGCTCCTCGTCCAGCCGCCGTCGGACGTGGTGCCGGTGGCGGCGGCGCGGCGGGAGTACCTCGCCGGGCTGCCGTGCGCGCGGGTCGACTGGCCGCTCCGCGAGCCCGGGCCCCGGCTCGCCAAGCGCCTGCTCGACCTCGTCCTGGGCTCGATGCTGCTGGTCGCGGCGGCGCCGGTGCTCGCGGCCTGCGCGCTGGCCGTCCGGCTCGAAGGGGGGCCGGGCGTGCTGTTCCGGCAGCGGCGGATCGGCCTCGGCGGCGACGAGTTCGTGCTGCTGAAGTTCCGGACGCTCAAGCCGGCGGACGAGCAGGAGGCCGACACCCGCTGGACGGTCGACGGCGACCACCGGATGGGCCCGGTCGGACGGTTCCTGCGCAAGTCGTCCCTGGACGAGCTCCCGCAGCTGTGGAACGTCGTCCGGGGCGACATGAGTCTCGTCGGGCCGCGTCCCGAGCGCCCGCACTTCGTGGAGCAGTTCTCCCGCACGTGTCCCGGCTACATGCTGCGGCACCGCGTCCAGGCGGGCATGACCGGATGGGCGCAGGTCCACGGGTTCCGGGGCGACACGTCCATCGAACTGCGCGCGCGCCTGGACAACCACTACATCGACCACTGGTCGTTCGCCGCCGACCTCCGCATCCTGCTGCTGACCGTGCGGGCCATCCTGTGCAAGGACGCCGGGTGAGCGCGCTCGCCGCCCGCCCCGATTGGACGGTGCGCGGCGCCCATCGTGCCGCCGGGAGCTGGCTGAGGCGGCCGGTCTGGCTGGTGGCGGCGACGGTCGCCTGCGTCGGCGTCCCGCCCGGACGGACCGTGTTCGGCTCCGGCGTGCAGATCACCGCCGGGGACTACGCCAGCGTCCTGTTGGTGCTGGCCGCCGTGCTCCTGGTGGCCAGGCGCGAGGCCGAGGTGCCGCGCGCGGCGCTCATCGCCTTCGGGCCGCTGGTGGCGGTGCTCGCCGTGACCACCATGTGCTCCACCGACACCGTCGCCAGCCTGCCCGGCTACCTGCGGGACGTCCAGATCTTCGTGCTGGTGCCGCTGGCCGTCGTCGTGCTCGTCCGGGACCGGAGGGACCTCGCGATCGCCTGCTCCGCCGTGCTCGGACTCGGGCTGCTGGAGGCCGGGTACGGGATCTGGCAGGCGGCGTCCGGGAAGGGCGCGTCCATCGGGGGCCAGGCGATCCGGGCGGTCGGCACGTTCGGCGCCGTGGACGTGATGGCCATGTCCATCGTCGCGGGCTTCGCGATCCTCGTCCTCACCGCTTTCGCGCTGGCCGCTCCCGCGCATGGGCCCGTGGCGGTCGTCGCGGCGATGGCCGGGCTCGGCGTGCTGGCGGTCGCGCTCGCGCTGGCGCTGAGCCGCGGCACCTGGATCGCGCTCGGCGCCGCCGTCGTCCTCATGCTGGTGGTCTACGACCGGTGGGTCGCGGTCCGGGCGCTGGCGTGCTGCGCCGCGCTGCTGCTCGTGGCCCTGGCGGGCCTCGGCGGCGGGTCCCAGGCCGTCGTCGCCCGGTCGCGGTCGATCGCCGGGTCCGTCAACGCGCCCGACCAGTCCGTCAGCGACCGGTACAACCTGTGGGCCGCCGCCGGACGGATCTGGGAGGACCACCCCCTCACCGGCGTGGGCGTGAAGAACTTCCCTGCGTACCGCGACACCTACGCCACGATCGAGCTGTCGTCCGGCAGCGAGACCGAGGACCCGGTCAACGGCTACGTCCGGCAGCCGCTGCTGTCGCCGCACAACCAGTACCTGCTCGTCCTGTCCGAGCAGGGCACGGTGGGCTTCGCCGGGTTCGCCGTCCTGGTCGCCGCGATCCTGCGGGGGCTGTGGACGCGCCGCGACACCCGCGACCCGTTCTGGCTGATCGGCGCGGCGTTCATGGCGTTCCTGCTGATCAACTTCCTGTACGCCGACCTGGGCGGGCCTACGTGCGTCCTCACGGCCGTCCTGCTCGGCGTCGCGGCCGCCCGCGCCCTCGGCCCGGGTACGGGGCCGTCCGTGCCGGAGCGGCGATGACGGCGGCGGACACCGCACCCCGGAGCCCGGACGGGGCGCCCCGCGGCCCGGACACCGGGGCCCGGGGCCCGGACACCGGGGCCCGGGGCCCGGACACCGGGGCCCGGGGCTCGGACACCGGGGCCCGCGGTCCCTCGGTCGGCCGCGCCGCCGCGCTGTCGGGGGTGCTGATCGCGGGCGGCACCGCGCTCGGGTTCCTGCGCGACCTCGCGATGGCGCACCTGTTCGGCGCCAGCGGCAGCACCGACGCGTTCCTGGTCGCCTGGACGATCCCCGAGACGGTCTCGCCGCTGCTCATCGAGGACGCCATGGCCCTGCTCATGGTCCCCGCGATCACGCGCCTGCTCGCCCGGGGGGACGGGCCGCGCGCGTTCGTCGGCACGACCCTTCCGCGCCTGGTGGGGATCCTCGCGCTGGTCGCGCTGTGCCTCGCCGTCGCCGCGCCCGCGCTGGTCGGCGTGTTCGCGCCCGGCCTCACCGAGCCGGGGCCCGCCGTCCACTGCGTCCGGCTGACGGCGATCACGGTGGTGACGTTCGGGATCGCGGGGTTCATGAGCGCGACGCTGCGCGCTCACCACAGGTTCGGGCCCCCGGCGGCCATCTACCTCGCCTACAACGTGGGGATCCTCGCGCTGATCGGGGGGCTGTCCGGGCTGCTCGGCATCACCAGCGCCGCGATCGGCGTCGCCTTCGGGAGCGTGCTGATGGTCGCGGTGCAGGCCCCCGCGTTCGCCCGGTGCCTGCGCGAGGCGCCCGCCCCCCGCGAGAGCGCCGCGAGCGTGCGGCTCGGGATCGCCGCCGTCGCGCCCATCGTCGTCTACACGGTGACGCGCCAGGCGCAGGTGTTCGTCGAGCGGTTCCTCGGCTCCGGGCTCGCCGCGGGCTCCATCTCCCAGCTCAACTACGCGCAGAAGGTCGCGCAGGTCCCGATGGTGCTGTCGCTGCTCATCGTGACGGTGACGTTCCCGCGCCTGGCGCGGGCCTCGGCGGACGGCGACACCCGCCAGATCGCCCGCCGCATCCAGCAGGACCTCGCCGTCGTCAGCGGGATGGTGCTGTGCGCGACCGCCTACCTCGTCGCGTTCGCGCCCGCCATCATCGAGGTCCTGTTCGAGCACGGCGCGTTCACGTCCGCCGACACCCACAGCACCGCCGTCATCATGCGCGTCTACGCGTTGGGGCTGTGGGGGCAGTCGACGGTCGGGCTCGCGGCCCGCGCGTTCTTCGCCCACGGCCGTCCGACGTGGCGGCCCGCCGCCGTGCTCGCCACGGGCCTTGCAGTCACCGCCGCCGTGGGCGCCGCGTTCGCGGCCGTCGCGGGGACGGTCGCGCTGGCCGCCGCGAACGCCGCCGGGATCACCGTCGCCGCCGTCCTGCTGCTGATCGGGCTGCGGCTGCGGGTGGCGCCGGTCTCGCTGCGCCGCGTCGGCGCCGACGTGGCCCGGCTCGCGCTCATCGCGGCGGGCGCCTGCGCGGCGGGCCTGCTGACCGCCACCGCGTTCGGCTCCGGCGTCCCCGCGATCGTGCCGCCGGTCGCGGGCGGCGCGGTGACCGCCGGGACGTTCGCCGCCCTGATCGCCCTGGCGCGGCGCGACGCCATCGTCCCGGGGACCGCCCGCTCCATCGACCTTTCCAGGGCCGCTCGGCGCGCTCGCCCGCCGCGGCCGTACCGACTCGGGGGAGACCAGTGACCCAGCCGACCGAAGAACCGACCCGCCTGTCCGGTCCGATCCGCCTGCCCGGTCCGATCCGCGTGCCCGGTCCGGCTCGTCCCGCGGAGGCGATCCGCCCGGCGCCGTGGGTGCTGATGTACCACTCGATCGACCACTACCGTGAGGATCCGCACCTGGTGACGGTCACGCCGCAGCGGTTCGAGGGCCAGCTGGCGTGGCTGCGGGCCCGCGGGCTGCGCGGCGTGAGCATGGCCGAGCTGCTGGACGCGCAGGACGCCGGGCGGGCGCGCGGCCTGGTCGGGCTCACCTTCGACGACGGCTACGCCGACTTCGCCACCAGGGCCGTCCCGGCGCTGGTGAGGTTCGGGTTCGGCGCGACGGTGTTCGTGGTGTCCGGGCGGATCGGCTCCTACAACGCGTGGGACGACGGGCCGCGCAAGCCCCTGATGACCGTCGAGCAGCTCCGGACCGTGGCGGGCGCGGGCATGGAGGTCGCCTCGCACGGCCGCCACCACGTGTCCCTCCCCGGGACCGGCGGCACCGAGCTCCGCGAGGAGCTGGAGGAGAGCCGCACGAGCCTGGAAGACCTCCTCGACCAGCCAGTCCGCGGCTTCGCCTACCCATACGGGCACGCGACGGGCCGCGAGATCGAGGCGGTCCGCTCGGCCGGGTACGACTACGCGTGCGACATCCGCCCGGACGAGCCGGGACGCCACGCGCTGCCCCGCACCTACATCGGGGAGCGGGACCGGTGGCTGCGGCTGCGCGCCAAGCTCGTCCGGCACGAGCTGCGCCGGCGGAGCCGCGTGTGACGCGGGTCCTGCACGTCATCACCGGGCTGGACCACGGCGGCGCCGAACGGCAGCTCGCGCTGCTGCTGCGCCACCTGCCCGTGACGTGCGAGGTCGCGGCGCTCACCGGCGGCGGGGCGCTGGCCGAGGCGATCCGGGGCGACGGCGTCGCCGTCCATGAGATCGGCATGCGCGGCAACCGGGACCTCACCGCCGTGCCGCGGCTCGCCCGGCTGATCCGCCGGGGCGGGTACGACGTCGTCCACACGCACCTGTACCGCGCCTGCGTCTACGGCCGCGTCGCCGCCCGGCTGGCCGGGACGCCCCGCGTGATCGCCACCGAGCACTCGCTTGGCGAGGGGCAGATCGAGGGCCGACCGGCGACGCGAGGCGTGCGGGCGCTCTACCTGGCGACCGAGCGGCTCGGGTCGGTGACCGTCGCGGTCTCGCCGACCGTTGCCGCGCGGCTGCGCGGCTGGGGCGTGGCACCGGGCCGCATCGTCGTGATACCGAACGGGATCGACGCCGCCGCCTTCGCGTTCGACCCCGCGCGGCGCGCCCGGACGCGGCTGCGGTTCGGCATCGCCCCGGACGAGTGGATCGTCGGCGCGGTCGGGCGGCTCGTCCCGACCAAGCGGTTCGACCTGCTCATCGAGGCGGTCGCGCGGCTGGACGGGCCGCGCCTGCTCCTGGCCGGCGCCGGACCCGAGCGCGGCCCGCTCGAACGGCTCGCCGCGCGTCTCGGCGCGTCCGGCCGCGTGATCTTCGCCGGGGGGACGGAGGACGTCGCGGGCGCGCTGGCGGCCATGGACGTCCTCGCCGCGCCGTCCACGCAGGAGACGTTCGGCCTCGGTGTCCTGGAGGCGCTGGCCGCCGGGCTGCCCGTCCGCTACACCGCCTGTCCGGCGCTGGACGACCTGCCGCCCGGCGAGGCCCCGAACGCCCTGCGCCTGCCCACCCGCGTGGACGCCTGGAGCACCGAACTGGGCCGCCTCGCCGCAAGCGCGCGCGGAGCGGCGCGCGGGCCGGGGCGGCGGGAGCGGGTGCCGCCGGTCGTCGGCCGCTACGCCATCGCCGAGCAGGCCGCGCGGCTCGCCCGGCTCTACCTGGACGGACCGGACGGCGGCGCCGAGCGGTCGCCGTCCGCCCACGAGTACATCCCGAATTGAGAAAGGGCCCATGATGCCGCAGCGTGATGCCACCCCCGCGCCGATCGCCCGACGGGTCGGCCCGCCCGGCCTGCCCAGTCCGTCCGGTCCGTCTGGGCCGTCCGATCCGTCTGCGCCGTCTGGGTCGTCCGGTCGGTTGGGGTCGTTCATCGGACAGCGCGCGCGCCGCCTCGCGTCCGCTCTCACCCGGCTCACCGGACGGTTCGTCAGGCGGTTCGGCCTGCCCATCGCGTTCGTCCTCACCGGCCTGCTCGGCGGGCTCGGATACTCCCTGTTCACCCCCACCACCTACACCGCGACCGCGTTCGTCCTCGTCGTGGACGAGGGCGAGAACGGGCAGACCGGCCCCGCCGCGGTGAGCTTCGCCCAGGCGTTCGGACGGCTCGCGCCGCTCCCGGAGACCCTCGGCTACTCGTCGATCCCGCTGCCCGAGATAGCGCCCGGCACGACCCGCGAGCACATCCAGGCGTCCACCTCGCCGGACACGCCGCTGATCCGGCTGACGGGCAGCGGCGGGAGCCCGGGCGACGCCGCCGCGTTCGCCAACACCGCGGCCGACGCGCTCGTCCGGTACGGCACGTCCCATCGCGCCGACACCGGGGTCCGCGTCGCGCTGATGAGCCTGGCCGCGACACCGGCGTCGCCGTCCTCGCCCAACCTTCCGCTGAACCTGGCGGTCGGCACCGCGTCGGGCATCCTGCTCGCCGGCCTCAGCGCCGCGGTCATGAGCGGCCGCCGGGGGCGCGGCGCCCACAACACCCCCCGGCCCCGGACGCCGGAGCCCGCACCGACGCCTGCCGCGCCTGCCGCGCCTGCCGCGCCCGCCGCGGAGGCCGGTCCGTGATCCTCTCCGATGGGGTCGGGACGGCTCCCGCGCCTGCCGCGTCCACGGGTGAGTGGACGGTGGAGGCGCACCGTGACGGGGACGCGCTCCACCGGCTGGCCGACGAACTGCGCGACCTGTACGACAGGAGCCCCGCCGCGACGCCCTTCCAGACGTACGAATGGCTGAGCGCCTGGTGGGACTCCTACGGGACCCCAGGACGGCTCCGGCTGGTCCTCGTCCGGTGCCAGGGGCGGCTGGTCGCGGCGGCACCGCTGATGGCGGGCGTTCGCTGGGGATTCCCCGTCCTGATACCGCTGGCGACCGGGCAGAGCGACTTCATCGACTTCCTGCTCGATCCGGTGTACCTGGACGGCGCCGTCCAGCGCCTCGGCCGCGCCCTCCTGGACGAGCCGGGCTGGTGCGCGCTCGACCTCGACGAGGTGCGGCCCGGCTCGGCAGCGCACCTGGTCGCCCAGAGCTGGCCGGGACGGACGTGGCGGATGCCCGCGTCCGTCTGCCTGGAGCTGCCCGCCGCCGACATCGGCGAGGTCCTCGGACGCGTGCCGGGACGGACCGCCGGGAAGATGCGGGCGAAGCTCCGCAGGATCGACGCATGCGGCGTCACGGCCGAACAGGTCCCGCCCGAGCGCGCGGCGGAGGCCGTCCACGCTCTGCTCGACCTGCACCTCCAGCAGTGGCGGGACCGTCCGGTCAACCCCGAGCACACGCGCGAGCGGTTCCGGCGGCACCTGGCCGGCGCGGCGAGCGCGATGGCGCGGGACGGCCGGGCCGCGGTGATCGAGTACCGCCGGCACGGGCGGCTCGTGGCCGGCGACCTGGTCCTGATCGGCCACCGGTTCGTCGGCGCCTACCTGTACGGCTCCGTCCCCGGACTGCGCGCGGACGTGGACGTCTCGCTGATGATGCTGCGCCAGGACCTCGCCGTCGCGCGGGAACGCGGCCGGGCGGCCGTCAGCCTGCTGCGGGGCACCGAGCCCTACAAGCTGAAGTGGCGCCCGGACGCCGTCCAGAACCAGCGGATCGTCCTCGGACGGTCCGCGCCCGCCGCGCTGTTCGCGGGGCTCGCCCTCACCCGGGCGCGCCTGGCCGCGCGGCGGCACCGCCGCGCCGCCGCCAGGGCGTTCGATTCCGCCGCCCGGCCCGACCATCCGCCAGCACCGGACGCCGGGCAGAGAGGCCATGGCTGACGGCCCCGAGCGGATCCGGGTCCTGCACGTCAGCCAGCCCAACGACGGCGGGGTGGCGGTGTACGTCGGCCAGGCGGCCGGCGACCAGCGCAGGCGCGGCTGGGACGTGGCGGTCGCCTGCCCGCCGGGCGGCGACCTGCCCGCCCGCTGCGCCGCCGCGGGCGTGCCCTGGTTCAACTGGAACGCCCGCCGCGCCCCCGGCCCGCGGACGCCGCTGGAGGCCCTCGCCCTGCGCACCCTGATCCGGGGGTTCGAGCCCGACGTCGTCCACCTGCACTCCTCGAAGGCCGGGCTCGCGGGACGGCTGCTGCGCCGCACCCCCACGATCTTCCAGCCGCACGGCTGGTCGTGGCTCGCCGCGACGGGACGGCAGGCGTCGTTCAGCCGGGCGTGGGAGCGGTACGCGGCGCGCCGCACCGACGCCCTGGTCTGCGTCGGGGCGGGCGAGCTGCGGGAGGGCATGCGCGCGGGCGTGCCGGGCCGGTACCGGCTCGTCCGCAACGGCGTCGACCGCGGCCGCTTCCGGGCCGCCGACGGCGACGCGCGGCTGGCGGCGCGGCTGCGGCTCGGCCTGCCCGCCGGGGTCCCGCTGGCGGTGTGCGTCGGCCGCCTGACCCGCCAGAAGGGCCAGGACGTGCTCGTCGCGGCCTGGCCGGCCGTCACCGAGCGGTGCCCGGCCGCCCGGCTCGCCATCGTCGGCGACGGCGAGGACCTCGACCGGCTGCGGGCGCGGTCCTCGCCCGGCGTGCTGTTCGTCCCGGCCGTTCAGGACCCTCGCGACTGGCTGTCGGCGTCGAACGTCATCGTCCTGCCGTCGCGGTGGGAGGGGCTCCCCCTGACGGCCCTGGAGGCCCTCGCGACGGGCCGGTCCCTGGTCGGGACGGACATCCCCGGGATCGCGGAGGTCGTCCAGCCGGGCGTCGGCGCCCTCGTGCCCGTGGACGATCCCGGCGCGCTCGCGGACGAGGTGGCGTGCCGCCTCCTCGTCCCCGGCATCGCCGAGGAGGAGGGGCGCGCGGCGGCCGGTGCGGCCGAGGCGTTCGACATCGCGGGCACCGTGGCCCTGCTCGCGGCCGTGACCCGCGAGGTCGTCGGGCTGCGCGGCGAGGCCGAGGAGGAACTGCCCGACCCCCTCGCCGTGGCCGGTGCGCTCCTCGGCACCGGGAAGGGAGCCGGTGCCGGGCTCGGCGCGGGGGCAGGCGCGGGAGCGGGTGCAGGCGTGGGCGCGGGCGCCGGGCTCGGTGTGGTGGACGGCGTGCCGCTGCCCGCCGGGGAGGCGGGTGTCGCGCCGGGCGTCGCGCCAGGTGGGGGACCGGTCGGTCCGGGCGGAGGGCCGGAGGTCGTCCCGGGCGAGGGGCCGGAGGTCGTTCCCGGCGGGGGACCGGAGGTCGTCCCGGGCGGCGGGGCGGTCACCCCGCCGAACAGCTCCCGGTAGGCGTCGGAGGAGCGCGGATTGTGGTCGCATCCCCACACGCCGTGCGGGCAGTAGTCCGTGATCGACTGGTAGGCGACCTCGTGGGACGCCATCCAGTCATGCATTCCCCGGATATATTCGGGGTTGTCGGAGTTGCGGAACAGCCCCCATTCAGGGAACGAGATGGGCTTTCCCCGGGCCGTGGCGAAATCCGCCTGCGCCCTGAGCCCGTACGGCTCGTTGACGTAATCGTTGAACGACGCGCCCGAGGGTTGGTCGTAGCTGTCGGAGCCGATGATGTCCACGACGTCGTCGCCCGGATAGCACTCCGTCCAGGGAATCGCGTCGGCCCCGCGCGTCGGCGCGAAATCGAAACGGAAACGCGCGCCTGGCACCGCGCGCATGGCGCCCACGATGCGCCGCCAGTACGCCTTCCATGCCTCGGGGTTCGGGGCGCAGCGGCCGCCGTAGATGTCGCCGTTCATCTCCCAGCCGGGGACGATGACCGAGTCGGCCGCGCCGAGCGAGACGAGATGGCCGGCGAGGATCCGGTAATGCGAGTCGAACGCGCCCGCGGCGCCGCCCCGCAGCAGCGAGGACAGGACGGGACGCGGCAGCCCCGCCTCATTGGGGACCACCATCGGCACGTTGAGCACCAGCATCCGCCGCGGGTCGGCGCTCCGCCAGCGCGCCCACGGGCCGAGGATGCCCTCCGCGCCCTCGACGTCGCGCCAGTCTTCGCCCGGCAGGTAGGTGCGCCCGACGGTCACCGTGGAGCCCAGCCATTCCTGGAAATGACCCACTCTTTCCACGCCTTCCGCACCGGAACCCAGAAAGGCGCCCAACGGAACATAACCCATCGTCTTGTGCGACGACTGGGGCTGGAGCCAGGTCGCCATGGTGGACGCGGCGAGCGCGAGCACGAGCGCGGAGGCGGCCAGAACGGGAGGGAGCGGGCAGAAGGGAACGAGCCTTCCACGGCCCCGCCGGAATGGCCGCACGGCTGGATGGATATCCGCAGCTCGCATGCGTATCGTATGCCCTCTGGCGCCCGCCGCGAACAAATCGGCCAAGCGGCCGAGCGCAAACTTTACCCGGCGATTAGAAAGGCTGCTGTGCGCCACAATCCATGGGAACGGGCCGGCTGACGCGGATGTCCCACGACACGTTCCCCAGCACGCTGCGCGACACGTCCCACGGCAGCGGGACGCCGCCGCGGCTCGATCCGGAGCTTCCCGTCCTGCTGCTGCGCACCAACCACAACTTCCTCCACCACGGCACGCTCGGGATGATCAGGACCCTCGGCCGCGCCGGGGTGCCGGTGCACGCCATCCTCGAAGGGCCCGCCAACCCCGCGTCCCGGTCGCGTTACCTCCACCGGGGCCACCCCTGGGCGCCGCCCGCCGAGCGCCCGTCCGCCCTGCTGAGCCACCTGCGCGTGATCGCGGAGCGGGTCGGGGGGCCCGCGCTGCTCGTCCCGATGGACGACGCGGGCGCCATCTTCGTCGCCGAGCACGCCGACGCCCTGGCGCCCCACTTCGTCTTCCCCCAGCAGGACCCGGGCGTCCCCCGGCTCGTCGCGGACAAGTCGCGCCTCACCGCCGCCTGCGTCGCGCACGGCGTCCCCTGCCCCGACAGCCGCACGCCCGCCACGGCTGCCGAGGTCGACGACGCCGCGGGCGCGCTGGGCCTGCCGCTGATCGCCAAGTGGGCCCGGCCCTGGCGGCTCGGGCCCGGGCGGCGGAGCACGACGCTCGTGCGCACCCGCGAGCACGCGCACCGCCTGTTCGCCGCCGCCCTGGACGGCGACCGCGAGCCGGACGGCGGCGCGGGCCCGCTGGTCCTCCAGCGCCGCATCCCGCCGGCCGGCGGCGACTGGTTCTTCCACGGCTACTTCGACGCGGACCGCACCTGCCTGTTCGGCGGGACGGGCCGCAAGCACCTCGCGCATCCGCCGCAGGCCGGGCACACGGTCTCCGGTGAGTGGGTGTCCAACCCCGAGCTGGAGCGGCTCGCGGTGCGGGCCGTCCGGCTGCTCGGCTGCCGCGGGCTCGTCGACCTCGACTTCCGGCTCGACGCCGCGACCGGCGACTACCACCTCCTCGACTTCAACCCGCGGATCGGGGCGCAGTTCCGGCTGTTCGCCGACCGGCAGGGCCTCGACCTCGCGCACGTCCTGCACCTGGACCAGTCCGGCCGCCGGGTCCCGCGGGCCCGCCCCGCGTTCGGGCGCAACCTGCTGGTGGAGAACCACTACCTCCAGCAGTCGATCGGACGGCCGTTGCTGCGCGCCGGGCGGCTCCGCCCGCTGCGCGAGGCCGACGAGCTGGCCTGGTACGCGGGCGACGACCTGCCGCCGTTCCTCGCCATGGGCCGGCAGAGCGTGGTCCGCGCCGTCGCGCGGATCCGCACGAGGCGCCGGGGCTGACGGCGGGCCGCCGCAGCCGACCGGGGCTCCACCAGCAAGCACGGAAACACACACGGGGGAACGAGAATGAACGACTCGTCCAGCGACGTCGTGATCGTCGGCGCCGGGCCCTACGGCCTGTCGACAGCCGCCCACCTGCAGAACCTGGGCCTGGAGGTCAGGGTCATCGGCACGCCGATGCGGTTCTGGGACGAGAACATGCCGGAGGGCATGTTCCTGAAATCCGAGCCCTTCGCCTCCAGCCTGGGGGCGCCCCGGCCGGGCATGGCCTTCACCGACCGCCATCCCGAATGGCGGATCGGGCAGCCGATCCCGCTGGAGACCTTCGTCGCCTACGGCCGCTGGTTCGCCGCCGAGGCCGTCCCCGGCACCGAGCCGGGCCAGGTGACGAGCGTCGAGCGGGGCGGCCCGTCCGGCTACGTCGTCACGCTGTCCACCGGGGAGACGATCGCGACCCGCACGGTCGTGGTCGCCGTGGGCGTCGGACCTTTCGCCCACATCCCGGACGAGCTGGCGGGGATGCCGTCCTGGCTCGTCTCGCACAGCAGCGCCCACCGCGACCTGGGCCTGTTCGCGGGCAAGGAGGTCGCCGTGGTGGGCGCGGGGCAGTCCGCGCTGGAGACCGCGGTGCTGCTGGCCGACGCCGGCGCCAGCCCGCACCTCATCGCCCGCCGGGCCGCCCTCGACTGGAACACCGTGCCGAGCGCCCGGCGGTCACCGCGGTCGCTGCTGCTCGGCGGCCCGAGGTCGGGGCTCGGCACCGGCTACCGGACGTGGCTGTGGTCCCAGCGGCCCGGCCTCGTGCGGCACCTGCCGCAGCGGACGCGGCAGCGGATCGTCCGGGAGACGCTCCCGCCGGCGGGCGCGTGGTGGCTGCGCGACCGGCTGGACGAGCGCGTCCAGGTGACGACGGGCCGGCACCTGGCCAAGGCGGCCGAGGAGGGCGACGGCGTGGCCGTCACCACCGTCGACCGCACCGGGCGGCGCCTCGTCACCGAGGCGGAGCACGTCATCGCCGCCACCGGGTTCGTGCCCGACGTGCAGCGGCTGACGATGCTCTCGCCCGAGCTGCGCGTCCGGGTGGACACTCGGCTCGGCTCGCCGATCCTCACCCGCGACTTCGAGTCGTCGCTGCCGGGCCTGTACTTCGCGGGCCTCGCCGCGGCGGCCACGTTCGGGCCCGTCATGCGCTTCGTCCACGGCGCCGACTTCGCCGGGCGCCGCATCGCGCACCACATCATCCGCCGGACGCCCCGCACGCGCGTGCCCGCGCGGCGGCTGGAGAGCGTCCTGGAGAGCGACGCCGGCGGGCGGTGACACCTGGGGCGCTTCTTATGGATCTCCGTTCTGTCGCGCGACGCTCACAACGAACAAGACCCATAAGAAGCGCCTTGGCCCATCCCGGGCTCCGCGCCTACCGCCAGGGCGGGCGGGCCCTGCGGCGCTGGCGTTCCGCCCGCGCGGTCGCCATGCTCCACTGCCAGCGGGAGTAGAGCGTCCAGCGCCAGGCGGAGCAGGGCCGCGACAGCCGGTTCTCGCCGATGGGCCCGGCGAGACCGGCCAGGCCCGTGAGGCCGGTGGGACGGCTGACGAAGCGGCGGCCGAGGCTTCGCGGCGGCGGCCGCAGACGCGTGATCGCGGACGAGGGGACGGGCATCGGCTTGCTCCTCGGGGAGACGACCATCTCCGGACACTGGTCGCCGAAGTGTTCGTCACTGACAGTAGCGTAAAATATACCGTCCGCCATCCTTCTCCCCGAGGTATCCGGTCGTCCGGTTCGCGCGGGCGGTGTCAAGGGGCAAGACGGTCATCCGGCGCCTCTGCGGACATAGCGAATTGCCAAGTCCCGAAAAAGGGATCAAAGTCCGGCGAAGTCGCATCTGTAGCCATGAAAATGGGCGGTAGGCAAGCCCGAATTCATGGCCGGGTAAACGATCGGCACATGCACCGACCGGAAACCATGAAACCGTGATTACATGCGACGCGATGCTACGGTCGAACGAATCGGCCTGGTGTCGGCCGAAATAGATCGACGCCGCCAAGGAGATCCGGTAATGGAGCCCGTACCGATCCGCAGCGGGGCGCAAAGCCCCCGGGATCGGCAGCGGCATACCCGCATCCTCGCGCGGCTGGCCGCCGTGGCCGGGCTCGCGTTCGCGGGCTGGCTCGTCCTCGCCGCTTTCCACGACACCGCGTTCGCGGCCGGTAACGATCCCGGCCCCGGCGGCCCTGCCTCGCGCATAAGCCGCACGGCGGCCGAGAGATTCCACGGCGGGGAAGAGGTGCCCAGCGCCGGGAAACTCGCCCGCCTGGAGCGTTTCTCGACCGTCCGGCATTTCGCGCCCGGCAGGGAGCGGCCCGTCAGGCGCGCGGCGGCGGTCGTCGCCGGTGACGTGCACGAGGTCGGCGAGCACCCGATGTCGTACGTGCGGGTACTCGGGCACGACGCCCTCGACGACAAGGACCGCGCCGCCCGCGCCGTGAAGACGCTGGCGTCCTCGGGCGTCCGCAGCCTGCCGCTCGCCGGCGCCCGCCCTGACGGGCCCATCGGCCGCCCCGTCCTTGACGTGGCCGCGTCGCCTCCCGTCCTGGACGGTGGCCTGCTGCCCCAGGCGCACACGCCATCGCGGCCCGGCTGGACCGGCGGCCCGCTCGTCCCGTCCGGGGCGTCCGGTGGCGGTGACCGTCTCGCCTCCGTCCCGTCCGCAGGGCCGGGCATGCACGGGCTCACCGGCTCCTGCCGGCAGTGCCGGGGCGAGCACCCGCTGCCCGGCGTGCCCAGTCCCGTCCTGCCGTCCGGGCAGGACAACCCCGGCAGCGGCTCCCTGCCGGGCGGCGGCCATCCGTTCGGGCCCGTCGCGGCCCTCCGGACGGCCCAGCACGCCGCGGCACCGCCGGCCATCGGCCCCGCCGTCTTCCACCGCACGGCGCTGGCGGACATGGCCGCGCCGGGCAGCCCCGCGGTCGTCCCCGACTAGGACGCCGCCGGCTCCGCGCGCCGAGCGCGGGACACCGGGCACGGGCGTGAGCGCCCGCCCCGACGATCGCCATCCGCCGTGCTCGCACCGGACGGTGCCGCACGGCGATTCCCACCACCGAATCGCCGAGAAAACAAGACAGGAGCAACACGATGCGCATCTGGCCAAAGAACACCGGTCGCGCGGCGGCCCTGGCCGCCGCGGGATTCATCGCCCTCGGAGCCGCCTTCGCCCCCGCCGCGGCGGCCGAAGCCGGCGGAATGCAGACCTCCGGGACGTCCAGTGCCCTCAGCGGCAACCAGCTCGCCGCCCCGATCTCCGCGCCGGTCAGCATCTGCGGCAACTCCGCCGCCGTCGTCGGGCTGGCGAAGGCATGGTGCAAGGGCGGCGCCCACGTCGTCAACGGCGGTCACGACCCGCGGCCGTCCACGCCCAAGGACCCGGCGAAGCCCGTCAAGCCGCGCAAGGCGTCCAAGCACCGCCCGGCGGCCGGGCACCACAAGCTGCCCTCGACCACCCGGTCGGCCGGTCCGCGGCCGGACGCCCTGCACGGGCTCACGCGCACCGTCCAGGGCGACCTGGCCGCCGTCCGTCCGGGGGTGTTGATGCCGCAGGGACTGCCGGTTCCGAAGGGCGCGCCGGGCCTCGGCTGACCTCGCACGCGATGACGACGCGCGGACGGTGCGCGGCGGGCCGGATGCCGCCGCCGTCCGCCGGCCGTCGCTAGCGCGGCCGGACGCAACATGAACGACCCACGTATGGGACGAGGGGGCGGCAGACGTGCCGCCTCCTTCCCGCGCCGGGCCCTTTGGAGGCGAACCATGCTCGACCGTAGATCCCTGCCCGCGCTGGTGACCGCCGCCGCGAGCTGCCTGGCCGCCACGGGCGCGCCACAGGCCCACGCCGAACCGGCCCGTCCGGCCGTCGTCACGGCGACCCCCGCCGCGCCGTCCCGGCCGGCGAAGGGGGAGGTGATCGGGAAGATCGGCATCAAGCGGATCGGCCTGAAGGCGCGCGTCCTGCGGGGGATCTCGCGGGGACAACTCCAGAAGGGCGCCGGGCACTATCCCGGGACGGCGTTTCCAGGACGGGAGGGCAACACGGTGCTGCTCGGGCACCGCACAACCTGGCTCGCCCCGTTCCGCCGGATCAACGAGCTGCGGCGCGGCGACCCGATCGTCCTGCGCGTGGGCCGCACGTCCTACGTCTACAAGGTCAAGGCCACGCGCATCATCAGGCCAACGGACCGCCGCGCCCTGGAGGCGGTGCCGTTCAAGCGCGAGAGCACCCCGCACGGCCGGTACATCACGCTGATCACCTGCCACCCGAAGGGCTCAGACCGACAACGCCTAGTCGTAGTAGGCACCCTCCACCACACCACAAAGCACACCCGCTGAGCACGCGGCCGGGGGCCGGAGTCTGTTCCGAACAGGCCGCAATCATCACGCGAGCGCGTGGGCTGACCGGGGGATGCGAAGCCGAAGGCGAGCATCCCCCGGGAAGATCGCGAAGCGATGCCGCGTCTCGCCAAAGCACGGTCAAGGTGCGAGCCGCTAGGCGAGTGCCTTGGGCCGGGATTGCTTAAACAGAGCCGCTAGGCGAGCAGCCCAGGGCCGGGATTGAATAGGTACCGCAATCCACCATGAGTTCGATGTTGCGGGTGTGGGTCAGGGCGGCGCCGCCGTCGCGGTCGATGACGGCGGCCAGGACGCAGCCGACGGCGCCGGCCAGCAGGCCGCGGATCTCGTCGGGGCGCAGGCCGGCCGGTTCCCAGGACCGCAGCGTCGCGTCGCCGACGACGGTGACGTGCCGGACGCCGGCCAGCAGGTGCGACAGCTCGCCGCGCCGGACGAGCCCGGACGTCCCCGCGGGCCCGGCCTCGGCGATCACCCCGGCGAGCCGCCGCGCCACGCCGTGCAGCGCGAGCAGCGCGGGCCGCTCGTGCGGGACATCCCGGAAGAGCGGGGGACGGCCCCGCTCCTGCCACCGGCTGTATCCCCCGAAGAAATGGCTGACCACGGTACGACCCTAGGCCGCCGCGCATTGCCGGGGCACGGGACACTCCGTGCGTCACGTCCTTTGTTTCAGACCCTTCCCGAGTGGGAACGGCAATTCCGTTCAGCGGCCGCCATAAAGGGCGATCAATCCGTCATAGTCGCCCTTTCCGAGGGTGGCCGGGCCGTCGTCGCAGGCCGCGACGGACGGTGCCATGGTGAGCTTCGCGTGCTGCGAGCCCTCGATGTGCGAGAGGCCGAACACGTGCCCCGCCTCGTGCGTCGCGACCGCCGAGGCGTCGTAGCTCCCCGCCGGGCACGTGCCGCCGGACGCCTTTCCGGCCCACCACTTCTTGCCCTGCGTCTGGAGCGCCATGTCGGTCTCGACGGTCGTGGGGCCGTTGAACCAGATGCAGGTGGCCGCGAGGACCTCGGGCTCGGCGTCCGGCAGCGGGATCCAGCCGAAGATGTTCGCGCGGTCCCGCTGCCCGCAGCCGGCCTGCCCGTCCACGTTCGGCTCGGTGCCCGTTTCGCCCGCGTACCGCGCGGTGATGGCCGGGGCGGGCGAGAACCGGTGGTCCGCTGTGCAGTCGGTGCCGGCGTTCACGACGCTGGAAACGCCCGTGGACACGCTCGTGCCGGGCTGTCCGCCCGTTCCCGGGTGGTAGCGCCACTCGACCGTGGTGCCCTTCGTCCACTTGCTCGGCTCCAGGCGGTACGCGCCGTCCCGGCAGGGATCGAGCGGTGCCCGGAACTGGCGCGGCCTGCCCTGCGGCTCCCGGGCGCCCCGCGTCGTGATGGTGATCGTCTTGGCCCGGCGGTCCACGCGGACGCGCAGTTCGGCGGAGCCGTCCGTCCGCAGCGCGTGCGCGGTCACCGAGGTGCCGTCCTTCGGCACGACCGCCGCGAGGCCGTTCGCCCCGCGCACCGTCCGGCCGCGCAGGTCGCAGTCGGCGAGCCTGATCCGCGACGGCATCGCGCGGGCGGCGAGGGCGCCGCGCGGCTTGCACCAGGACGGAGGCTTCCGGTGGACGCCGGCCTCCGCGGAAAGGGGTGCCCCGAGCGCCAGGGCCGCGACGGCCACCGCCGGTATCGCGGCCGCGCGCCGGTGCCGGCGCGTTTCGGGTGAGCAGTCCTCCATGCCAGTTCTCCGATGTGTGGGAACGTTTCCTCCGCACTCCAGTCGTCAGTCTTGCGCGTTCGGGGAAAAGGCAAACCGCCGCTTTCTAAAATGATCTCTATTTCGCCTCCGCTGGCCATTCATAAATGGGCAGCAATGGGTATATGTGGCGTGCGTGGGTGGGCTGCGCGCGACGCCCGTAAGTATCGAGTAAATTGTTTACCATAGTCCGGTAAATGGGTTTACTGTGGTCCGGTCCGGAAAAGCAGTGGGTAATCAGGCAACTCGGGATCAACACCACGAAGGGCGCGCCGGGGCCGCCTCCCCCACCCCGCCACCCCGAAGCGGACACGAGAGCAGAGGTGTTCAACGTGCAGACGCAGACACAGGTGCGGGAACTGATGGGCATGAGCGTGACCGACACCCACGGCACCAAGGTCGGCACGATCAAGCAGGTCTACCTCAACGACGACTCCGGCGCCCCGGAGTGGGTGACCGTCCACACCGGGTGGTTCGGGATGCGTGAGAGCTTCGTCCCGCTGTCCGGCGCGCGCAAGAACAACCAGGACATGCTCCAGGTCCCCTACGACAAGGAGACCATCAAGGGCGCCCCGAACGTGGACGCGGACGAGCACCTGTCGCACGCCCAGATCGTCGACCTCTACCGGCACTACGGCGTGCGTCCCCCGAGCGGCCGCCCCTCGGCCGGCGGGCAGGACGGCTCGCGCGAGGCCGCCGGCGACCGGGGCGCGGCGGGCACGCGGGGCCAGGCCGCGACCGGCAAGGGCGGCACGACCGGCACCGCGGGCACGGCGGGGGCGGCCGGTATGGCCGTGCACTCCGACCGGCAGGGCAAGCGCGGCCAGGACCTGCCTCCCCAGTCGGCCCGCGAGGGCGCCGAGGCCCCGATGACCGAGATCACCCGGTCCGAGGAGCAGTTGCGCATCGGCACGGAACGGCACGAGTCCGGCCGCGTTCACGTCCGCAAATGGGTCGAGACGGAGATGGTCGAGCGCACGATCCCCGTCTCGCACGAGGAGGTCAAGATCGACCGCGAGCCCATCGTCGGCGGACGGCCGTCCCAGAACGTGACGCTCTCCGAGGACGACCGCGTGATCGTCCTGTACGAGGAGCGCCCGGTCCTGTCCAAGGAGACCGTGCCCGTCGAGCGGGTCCTGGTGCGCACCGAGCAGGTCCGGGACGAGCAGACCGTCCGCGGCGAGATCCGCAAGGAGCGCATCGAGGTCACGCGCGACGACGGGACGGGAGGCGACCGCCGCCCCAAGTCCTGACCCCGCGCCCCGGCGCCGGACGACCGCGCGGCGCCGGACGATCCCGAAATGAACCGCGCGCCCGGCCGACCGCTCACCCACCGTCGGCCGGGTCGCGCCCTGCCCCGGCCCGCGTTCTGTGAAAGGCCGCCCCATGGCGGGCCGCGTTCCTTGACAGGTCTGCGGGGGCGGGGGAGGTTCCTGGTGACGCCGAGCCGGCGTGGGGGTCATGGCCGTCCGGGCGTGCCGTGACCCCGGCCGGTGCGCGGCCCAGCCGGGGCCGCACGGTGTCGAGGCGCTCCCCGAGGAGGGACGAGTTGCGACACCCCCACAGACCCCCCATCGCCGCCCGGACCAGGCGAATCATGACCGCCGTCGCGGTCGCCGCGGCCCTGCCGCCGGTGATCGCGGCGCAGCCCGCGCAGCCCGCGCACGCCGCGCAGCCCGCGCACGCCGCGCAGCCCGCGCACGCCGCGCCCGGCGCGCACGCCGCGCCGTACCTGAACCCCGGGCTGCCGGTCGCGAAGCGAGTCGCCGACCTGCTCGGCCGCATGACCCCGCAAGAGAAGATCGGCCAGATGACGCAGGCCGAGCGCGGCGCCGTCGACGCCGACCCGGGCCAGATCACCTCCCTCAACCTGGGCTCGCTGCTGTCCGGCGGCGGTTCCACGCCCGCCCGCAACACCCCGTCCGGCTGGGCGGACATGGTGGACGGCTACCAGGCGCGTGCCCTGGCCACCCGACTGAAGATCCCGTTGCTGTACGGGGTCGACTCGGTGCACGGCCACAACAACCTCGTCGGCGCGACCGTCTTCCCGCACAACCTGGCGATGGGCGCGACCCGCGACCCGGGCCTGGTCAAGAGGGAAGAGCAGATCACTGCGGAGGAGACGAAGGCGACGGGCCCGCAGTGGGTCTTCGCCCCCTGCGTCTGCGTCACCCGCGACGCCCGGTGGGGCCGCACGTACGAGAGCTTCGGCGAGGACCCCGGCCTCGTCATCAAGATGGAGACCGGAATCGAGGGCTTCCAGGGACGCGGCAAGGACCTCTCCGGCCCGCGCCACGTCCTCGCCACCGCCAAACACTTCGCCGGTGACGGCGACACCGCGTTCGGTTCGTCCACCAGCGGCACCTACACCATCGACCAGGGCGTGACGATCACCGACCGCGGGACGTTCGGGAGGATCGACCTCGCCCCGTACGTGACGGCCGTGCGCAAGTACGGCGTCGGCAGCATCATGCCGTCGTTCTCCAGCGTCGACTGGAAGGAGGACGGTGTCGGCAACCCCCTGAAGATGAGCGCCCACAGGGAGTTGCTGACCGACGTCCTCAAGAAGAAGATCGGCTTCGACGGCTTCCTCATCAGCGACTGGGAGGCGATCCACCAGATCCCCGGCGACTACGCCACCCAGGTCCGCACGTCCGTGAACGCGGGCATGGACATGTTCATGGAGCCCTACAGCGCCCCGCAGTTCGAGCGGACGCTGCTCGCCGAGGTGCAGGCGGGCCGCGTGCCGATGTCCCGCGTCGATGACGCGGTCGGCCGGATCCTCAAGGCGAAGTTCGAGCTCGGCCTGTTCGAGCACCCCTACACCGACCGTTCCAACGCCAGGACGATCGGCTCCGCGTCCCACCGCGCGGTGGCCCGCGAGGCCGTCGCCAAGTCGCAGGTCCTGCTGAAGAACTCCGGGCACGCGCTGCCGCTCAGCAAGTCGCAGCGTATCTACGTCGCGGGCGCCAACGCCGACGACATCGGCAACCAGGCGGGCGGCTGGACGGTCACCTGGCAGGGCTCGTCCGGCGCCACGATCCCCGGCACGACGATCCTGAAGGGCATCCGGCAGAACGCGCCGCACGTCACCTACAGCGCCGACGCCTCGGCGCCGACCGAGGGCAGCGACGTCGGCGTCGTCGTGGTCGGCGAGAAACCGTACGCCGAGGGCGTGGGCGACGTGGGCAACGGCCACACCCTCGACCTGTCCGCCGCCGACCGGGCCGCCATCGGCAAGGTCTGCGGCGCGATCAAGACCTGCGTCGTCCTGGACGTCGCGGGCCGCCCGCAGATCGTCACCGACCTGCTCCCGAAGATGGACGCGCTCGTCATGTCCTGGCTGCCCGGCAGTGAGGGCGCCGGCGTCTCCGACGTCCTGTTCGGCAAGCGCCCCTTCACCGGAAAGCTCCCGGTGACCTGGCCGCGCAGCGAAGCCCAGGAACCCATCAACATCGGCGACCGAAACTACGACCCCCTGTTCCCCTATGGCCACGGCCTCAAGACGCGACGCTGATTCCGGGCCGGGGCCGTCCTGGAGCCCACACGGGCCCGGGACGGCCCCGGCCGCCGCTTACGCGCGCCGCTCTTCGAACAGTTCCGCGAGCCGTTCGGCGTTGCGCTGCGAGTGGTCGGCGCAGCAGTTGTTGAAGATGACATAGGTCGTCTCGATGCGCGCGGCGAGTTCCTCGATCCGCTCCGCCCAGGCGCGCATCTCGTCCTCGCCGTACAGGTAGGCGAACCGCTCGTAGATGTCGCGGCTGTTCCACCTGTCGCTGTGACCATGGAACCGGACGACGGCGGCATCGCTGGTCGCGGCCAGGACGGGCGGGATCGAGGACGGATGGCCCTGCGGCATGTCCACGCCCACGTAAGGAAGGTCGTGGTCGCTCAGAAAGCCGAGCGTCTCCTCCCGGTGCTCGTCGTCCATCCACGTCGCGTTGCGGAACTCCACGCAGATCCGCAACGGCGCGCACCGCTCCTTGACGGAAAGGATGTACTCGCGGTTCCGCCGTCCGGCCGGGAACCACACAGGAAACTGGAACAGCAAGAGCCCCAGCTTGCCCGCCTCGTGCAACGGGCCCAACGCGCCGAGAAACCGCCCCCACACCTGCGCGGCGACCTCGTCCGGCACGTCCTTGAGATAGACGTTCCGCTTGTCCGGCACCTCGTCGCGCAGATCCTTGGGAAACTTCGCGCGCTGCGTGGGATGCCCGGTGAGCAGCGAGAACGCCTTGACATTGAAGGTGAAGCCCGCAGGCGTCCGCTCGCTCCAAAGGGCGGCCGTCCGCTCGGCGGGCAGCGCGTAGTAGGTCGCGTCCACCTCGACGAGCGGAAACCGCGTCGCGTAATACCGAAGCCGCTCCTCGGCGGTCTTCGCCCCCGGCGGATACCACCCCGACGCGAGCAGCGTCTTGTCCGTCCAAGAGGCGGTGCCGACCAGAATCCTCCCCACACCAGCACCCTAACGACCCCCAGAAACCCACGCCAGGCCGCGACGTCGCAGGTCAAGAGAAAAAGCGCGACATGCCGGCAAAGCGCGACGCATCCGGCCGGCGGATGGGGTGTCGAGCGCGGCACACTAGAGGACTTTAAGCGTCGGGGTTACATAGGTGAGTGTGCCGGTCTGGGATGGGCGGGTATTGGTTACCTCGGTGGCATGAGATATCCCGATGGGGGCGGGTTGACCGGCCAGGAGCGTGCGCGGCGTGAGCAGGTGCGGCTGGCCGCAGCGGAGATGTTCGCGGCCGGGGCCG
>NZ_SMKU01000260.1 GCF_004349215.1 Actinomadura rubrisoli
ACCGACTTCCGATCCAGGTCACCCCCGCCGGCCCCCCGCTAGGAGGATCGCGTATGCCAAGCCAACCCCGCCTCGCCGAGAAGATCCGTCCGCTGCGGTTCCGGGCGCCGCGCAAGAGGACCCTGGCGCTCGCCGTCGCCGCCTCGGCCGGACTGACCGTGACGGTCGCCACTCCGGCCTTCTCCCACGGCTACGCCAACGCCCCCGTCAGCCGCGCCCTCTTCTGCAAACAGGGCGTGGTGAAGGACTGCGGCGACGTCCAGTGGGAACCGCAGAGCGTCGAAGGCCGGAAGGGCTTCCCGCAGTCCGGACCGGGTGACGGCCGGATCTGCGCCGCCGGCGACAGCCGCTGGGCGCCGTTGGACGACCAGCGCAACGGCCAGTGGCCTGCGACGCGGCTCACCAGCGGCCAGTCTTACACCTTCGCCTGGACGCTCACCGCCGCGCACTCCACCACGTCGTTCCGGTACTTCATCACCAAGGACGGCTGGAACACGACCAAGCCGCTCACTCGCGCGGCGCTCGACCTCACGCCCTTCCTGCGCGTGGACTTCGGCAACAAGCAGCCGCCCAACTCCGTCTCCCACTCCGGCACCGTGCCCACCCGGCACGGGCGCCACATGATCGTGGCCGTATGGGACATCGCCGACACCGGTAACGCCTTCTACCAGTGCTCGGATGTGGACTTCGGCTGATTAGACCCACCTCCCGCGGGCACCGTCGCTCTCCGCCCGCACCCGGGGACCGGATGGGACCGCGCTCCCATCCGGTCCCCGCGGTCTTCACCGTCCGGGCCGGGGCGTTCCCGTCCGGTCCCCCGGGTCTTCCCTCCGCTCCCCGGTCGCTCCCCTCCGCTCCCCCGGTCGCTTCCGTCCGGCCCGGGCGGTCCTCCCCCGTCCGGCGTGATCCTTCTGCATACCGCCGGGCATGCGCCGACCGCTCCCACGTGGCACGATTCAGAGACTCGCCGGTAACAACCGGTTGGTCCCACCCCCCGCGAGGAGTGCCATGCTCAATCTGTCCGTGCTGCTGGAGGACGCGGCCCGCGAGACGCCCGACCGCGACTCCGTCGTGTTCGGTGACATCCGGCTGTCGTACTCCTTCATCGACTCGGTCGCGAACCAGGTCGCGAACCTGCTGCGGTCACGGGGCATCGGGCCGGGCGACAAGGTGGCGCTGTCGTCGCCGAACCTGCCGTACTTCCCGATGGTCTACTTCGGGATCCTCAAGGCGGGCGCGGTGGTCGTCCCGCTGAACGTGCTGCTGAAGCCGCGGGAGATCGCCTACCACCTGGCCGACTCGGACGCGAAGGCGCTGTTCTGCTTCGAGGGGACGCCGGAGCTGCCGCTGGGCGAGATGGGCCACGCCGGGTTCCAGCAGGCCGAGGGCTGCGAGCACTTCTTCCTGCTGCCGGCGAGCCTGGCGGCCACCGAGTCCCCGATCGAGGGCGCGGAGCTGTTCTGGGCGGCGCTGGGGGGCCTGCCGGGCACGTTCGACACCGAGCGGACCGCGGCGACCGACACCGCCGTGATCATCTACACGAGCGGGACGACCGGCCGGCCGAAGGGCGCCGAGCTCACGCACGGCAACCTGCTGATGAACGCGATGGTGGACGACACGCTCTTCCACCGGACGCTGCACGACACGTCGCTGGTGACGCTGCCGCTGTTCCACATCTTCGGGCAGTCGTGCGTGATGAACGTCGGCTTCTTCCGGCGCGCGACGCTCGTCATGCAGCCGAGGTTCGACGCCCGGCAGGCCGTCGAGCTGATGGTGAAGGAGAAGGTGAACATCTTCGCCGGCGTCCCGACCATGTACTGGGCGCTGCTGACCGACGACACCTCTCCCGGGGACGTCGAGACGATTCGCGACAACCTGCGGGTCGCGGTGTCGGGCGGCGCGGCGCTGCCCATGGAGGTCATCAAGGGCTTCCAGGACAAGTTCGGCGTGAACGTCCTGGAGGGCTACGGCCTGTCGGAGACCTCGCCGGTGGCCTCCTTCAACCGGCCCGACCGTCCGACCAAGGCCGGCTCGATCGGCCTGCCCATCTGGGGCGTCGAGATGAAGCTCATCGACGACGACTGGAAGGAGATCGAGGGCGAGGGTCCCGGCGAGATCGCCGTCCGCGGGCACAACATCATGAAGGGCTACTACAACCGGCCGGAGGCGACCGCCGAGGCGACGCGGGACGGCTGGTTCCGCACCGGGGACGTGGCGCGCCGCGACGAGGACGGCTACTACTTCATCATCGACCGCGCCAAGGACATGATCATCCGGGGCGGCTACAACGTGTACCCGCGGGAGCTGGAAGAGGTCCTGATGACCCACCCGCAGGTGTCGCTGGCCGCGGTGGTGGGGGTCGCGCACCCGAGCCACGGTGAAGAGGTCAAGGCGTACGTGATCCGGACGCCGGACGCCACGGTCACCGAGGACGAGCTGGTCGCCTGGGGCAGGGAGCAGTTCGCCGGCTACAAGTACCCGCGGATCGTGGAGTTCCGGGAGGAGCTGCCGATGACCGCCACGGGGAAGATCCTCAAGCGCGAGCTCCGCTGACCCGCCGGCGCGTCCCAGGGCCTCGGCCTCAGCGCGGGCTGAGGTCCTGGGTGCCGACGACTTGCAGCGGCTTCAGGGCCTCGTGGGACGGCGTGCCCGGCGCCGCGGTGGAGAGGACGACCTTCTGGTCGCGTTCGGGCGCGAGGAGGATGCCGCAGTGCGCGGAACACCGAATAGCGGAACACCGGCTAGAAGAGGATGTGCTCGTCGGTGAGGCCGTAGAAGGCGAGCCGGCTGTCGGCGAGGAGTTCCAGGTCGCTCGGCCGCCAGGTGTGGCGCGCCGCGTCCGCGTGCCGGATGGTGATGAACGAGAACCGGTCGGCGGCGTACACCCGCACGCCGTCGGAGCGGAGCCGCCGGAACAGGTCCGTGTCCTCGCCCCGGCCCACGTCCGCGAACCGGTAGGACCGCATCAGGTCGCCCTTGCCGAGGAGCGCGCCGCCGCGCAGGATGTCCACGTACCGGTGCTCGTGCTCGGGGTAGCGCAGGAGGGTCGCGTTGATCGAGCCAAGGTGCGCGTAGTGGGCAAGCTTCCCGACGACACCGGCCTCGGTGTAGGAGAAGGCGGGCAGCAGGTCGGACAGGTAGTGCGGCCCGTAGATCTCGTCGTCGTCCATCTTGCCGATGTAGTCGCCGTCGGCGGCGTCGATGGCGAGGTTCAGGCAGCCGCCGAGGGTTACCGACGAGTCGGCCGCGAGGACCGCTACGTCGTCGATCCCCGCGTCCATGGCGAGCTTCTGGATGTCCACGGGATCGAGGTCGAGCTTGTGCAGGACCATGACGAGCTGCAAGGGGCGCCACTCCTGCCGTGCCGCCATCTCGATCGCGGGGCCGATCTGCTCGGCTCGGCAGGTGGACAGCAGTAGCGACACGGTCGGCCGGTTCTCCTGCGGAGCGCGCGCGGGACCGATCCCGAGGTGTTCGGTGACGGTGTCGATCCGATGCCGGTAGGTGTGCTCGGCGTAGACGCGACGCAACGCGAGGTGGGCCTGCCGGTCGCGCAGCTCCGATCCGTTCAGGAGCGCGCGCAGGACCCGTGACGCGTCCTTGCCGTCCTCCACGGTGGGGCCGAACGCGGGATCGGCGTCCGCCCGGTGGTGGACGACCGGGACTCCGGCGGCGGCGGCCTCGAATGCCAGGCGCGGCCCTGGGGCGATGACCACCTGGTAGCGCTTGCGGGCGACTACGGCCTGCTCGTACGGGCGTGGTGGGATGACCCGCTGCCGGTACAGATGGGGGAACCCGGTCGCGGCGAAGTGGGCGCCGAGGCGCGGCGCGGGGGCGATCAGCGGTTCCGCCGCCTCGTCGTACTCCCCCTCGTACAGCAGCGGGTACCGGCCCTGGTTCTGGACACGGATCGGGTTGTGCAGACGCGGCTGGGCGGCGAACGGCAGATGCTGGACGCGGTCGTGCCCGAGCCGCTGCCGGTAGTCCTCGACGGCCGCCGCGTCCACCGTGAAGACGTGGTCGAAGGACGACGCGGCGTCGCCGAGGCCCGCGCCGGTGTCCCAGTACGCGGTCGGGATGCCGTGCTCGCGGCACCAGGTGGCCATCTCCGCGACGGGCAGGGCGGTCTGGACGGACTCCACCAGCAGCAACCCGGGGCGACGGGCCTCCAGCACCTCCCGCCAGTCTTCCGGCATGAGACCGCTCAGCTGCGTCCACTCGTAGCGCAGGGCGGCCTCAAGGACGGGGCTCAGCACGACGGCCGCGACAAGGTCGGGCCGGTTGATGGGACCGTCCGGGGAAGGCGGCGTCGCCGCGTCCGTCGCCATCGGGTCGATGTCAGCGACCCGGACGTCCGGACGGCGGGTCTTGGTGGGCTCTTCGGCGGGCTCAGGCGGAAGCGGGCGCGCGCGCAGAGCGTCCCGGAGACGGCGAAACGAGGCAGGCGCCAGCGGACGGCGGCGGAACGCTGCCAGCGCCGGGCCCAGCCGCGACCAGCGCCGCAGCCGGAGCGCGTTGTGGCGCCACTCCGCCAGCTCCGCCCGGTGCGCCTGCACCGCGCGGTCGCGGTCCAGCGCGCCGATGCGGTGGGCGGCCTCGTCCAGCGAGGCGACCAGCCGCTCGATCTGGTCGTCGCGGTCGCCGCGCTCGCGCTCCAGCTCGGCGAGCCGCAGCCGGACCGCCGCGTTGTCGGCGGCCAGCCGGTCACCCCGTTCCCGCAGACCAGTGAGCTCGGCGGTCGTCGGGTCGGTCTCCGGCACGGGAACTCCCGGGGCATGAGGCGGGCGGCAGGCTCCTGTCCGCTGAGCGGCAGGCCACTTTCGCTCACGCTAGACGCGCCCATACAGCCGTCCCGCCGATCTCGACGCCTTGCCACGCAACGTTCACCCGAACGTCGCCGTCCCGTCCGCCGGTCTTTCAGCACGCCTTGAACCGGCGTTCTGGGGACGGGCTAGATGCGGCTCCATGCCTCGCTCAGGACCGAACGGAGAATCTGCTCGATCTCGTCGAAATGGCTCTGGTCGCAGATGAGCGGCGGTGCCAGCTGGACGACGGGGTCGCCGCGGTCGTCGGCACGGCAATACAGGCCCGCTTCGAACAGGGCCCTGTCGAGGAAGCCGCGCAACAGCCGCTCCGACTCCTCGCCGTCGAACGTCTCACGGGCGTGCTGGTCCTTCACCAGCTCGATGCCGTAGAAGAAGCCGTCGCCGCGGACGTCCCCGACGATCGGCAGGTCGCGGAGCCCGTCCAGGGTCGCGCGGAACGCGTCCTGGTTGCGCAGGACGTGGCCGGTCAGGTCCTCCCGCTCGAACAGGTCGAGGTTCGCCAGCGCCACGGCCGCCGACACCGGGTGGCCGCCGAAGGTGTAGCCGTGCGCGAACATGGCCGTCCCGTGCCGGAACGGCTCGAACAGGCGGTCGGCGACGAGCATGCCGCCGAGCGGCGAGTATCCCGAGGTCACTCCCTTGGCGAAGGTGATGATGTCGGGTGTGTAGCCGAACTTCTGCGCGCCGAACATCGTCCCGAGCCGTCCGAACGCGCAGATCACCTCGTCCGACACCAGCAGGACGTCGTGCCGGTCGCAGATCTCGCGGACGCGCTGGAAGTAGCCCGGCGGCGGCGGGAAGCAACCGCCCGCGTTCTGCACCGGCTCCAGGTAGACGGCCGCGACGGTGTCCGGACCCTCGAACTCGATGGCCTCCTCGATGCGGTCGGCGGCCCAGCGTCCGAACGCCTCGGGATCGTCGCGGTACTCGGCGGCCCGGTAGATGTTGGTGTTCGGGACGCGGAACCCGCTCGGCACCAGCGGCTCGTACGGGGCCTTCAGCTCCGGCAGGCCGGTGATCGACAGCGCGCCGTGCGGGGTGCCGTGGTAGGCCACGGCGCGGCTGATCACCTTGTGCTTGGTGGGCTTGCCGGTCAGCTTGAAGTAGTGCTTGGCGAGCTTCCAGGCACTCTCGACGGCCTCGCCGCCACCGGAGGTGAAGAACACCCGGTCGAGGCCGTCCGGCGCGAGGCCGGCCAGACGCTCGGCGAGCTCGGCGGCCTTCGGGTGCGCGTACGACCACAGCGGGAAGAAGGCCAGCTCGGCGGCCTGCTTGGCGGCGGCCTGCGCGAGCTCCTCGCGGCCGTGGCCCGCCTGGACGGTGAACAGTCCGGACAGCCCGTCCAGGTAGCGCCGACCGTCCGCGTCGTAGACGTACGGGCCCTCACCTCGGACGATCATCGGGATCGGGCCGCCGCCCTGGGACGGCGCGTGGCGCGCGAAGTGCATCCACAGGTGGTCGCGGGCCGCCCGCTGGAGTGAGTCGTTCTGCTGGTGGGTTCCGTCCGGCTCCGTCATCACACTTCCTTGTCGACCTCAGGACGCGCACGGAATGCGAGCGATCCAGTTGCATCGATGCTAAGTCAGCACGGAATCCGGTGTAAATACGATCTCTGGCACCGATATCCGCAGGATCATGTGAGCGGCGCACGTTCGTCCGGCCGTTCGGGAACCGCGCGGGGGCGCGCGGGGACCATCGGGGCGCGCGCGGGGACGGGACCAGCGCGGCGGGGTAGCGTCGCCCGCGAGGCGAGGAGGCGAACCCGCGAATGGGCGACATCACGACGGGATCGGTCGAGGCGAACGGGCTGGAGTTCGGGTACCTGACGGCGGGTCCCGGGGACGGGCCCCTGGCCCTGTGCCTGCACGGCTTCCCTGACTCGGCGCATACCTGGCGGCGCCTCATGCCCGAACTGGCCGCCGCCGGGTACCGCGCCGTGGCGCCGTTCATGCGCGGCTACGCGCCGACCTCGATCCCCGAGGACGGCGCGTACCAGGCCGGTGCGCTCGCCGCCGATGCCGTCGCGTTGCACGAGGCGCTCGGCGGCGGCCCGGACGCGGTCCTCATCGGGCACGACTGGGGCGCGTTCGCCACCTACGGCGCCGCGGCCTTCGCTCCGGAGCGCTGGCGCAAGGTCGTCACGATGGCCGTCCCGCCGATATCCGTGATGGGCACCACATTCTTCGACTACGAGCAACTAAAGCGCTCGTTTTACATGTTCGTCTTCCAGACCCCGGTGGCCGAGGCCGCCCTGAACCGCGCGTTCATCGAGGGCCTGTGGCGCGACTGGTCGCCTGCGGGCGCCGGAGACTCCGGCGGTTCCGCCGAGGACGTCGACCACGTCATGTCCTGCCTGTCCACGCCCGCGAACATGGCGGCGGCGATCGGCTACTACCGCGCCATGTTCGACCCGTCCCGCCACGTCGAGCGCTACGCCGCCGAGCAGCGGGCCTGTGACGCCATGGGCGAACGGCCCGTCCTCTACCTGCACGGCGCCGAGGACGGCTGCCTCGGTGTGGACGTCATCGCGCCTGGCGACGACCTGAGCGGCGTACTCGCAGCCCTGCCGCCGGGGTCCCGTGCCGGACTCGTCCCCGGCGCGGGCCATTTCCTCCAGATCGACCGTCCGGACGAGGTCAACCGCCGCGTCGTCGACTGGCTGGCGGACTAGCGCGGGCTATCTAGGCCGCGTCGCCGGAAACCGCGTCACCGCAGGGCTCTTACGGCGCGATCGGTTGCGCGGAGCGTGCTCGGTGCCGTCGGACCGCGTCGCGGTTGGCGCACCGGTGGGAGCAGTAGCGCTGCCGTCCGGTGCGGGTGGTGTCGGCGAAGATTGTGGTGCACTCGGTCACGGCGCACCGCCGGAGCCGGTGCATGCCCCGTCCCACCAGGTGCAGCGCGGTACCGACGGCGATCAGGGCGAACAGCACGGAGCCGAGCGGCTGCCGGTCGTCGCGGTAGTGCAGATGCCAGCCCTCCCCGGCGTGGTCGGTCAGCCGCGGGTAGGCGGCGGCCGCGGCCAGCATCCGGTTGAGCAGTTCGGCGCGCTCATGCTCGTCGCCGGCGTCGACGATCTCCTCCCACGCCTCCAGCGCGCTGAGAGCGCGCTCCAGGTCCCGCGACGTGACCGGGTGCTCCAGGACCAGACCGGCGGCGCGGCAGCGGTCTGCGAGCTCCTCGGCGCTCGCTGGGCGCCGGTTGGCCAGGTCGGCGGCCAGGTTGACGGCGTCCCGGCCGTAAGGGTTGAGGTGCATAAGCCTATTACACCAGCCTGGTCGGCATGACACACCACACCGATGTACGGCAGGCGGTGGAGGGCGACGTCGCGGAGCTCGTGCGCCTGCGCGCGCTGCTGTTCGAGGACCTCGGCGGCGATTTCTTCAACCCCTCGTCGGCAGGCGACGACTGGCGGGACGCCCTTGGCAGGGTGCTGAAGGACAAGCTGACGACGGACGACGCGCAGATCCTCGTCATCGACGGCGCCAACGGCCTCGCCGCCTGCGGCATCGGCACCATCGAGCAGTGGTTTCCCGGACCGCACTCAAGGAACGGCCGCATCGGGCACGTGATCGGCGTGGTCACCGATCCGGCGTACCGGCGGCGCGGCCACAGCCGCGCCATCATGCAGGGCCTGCTGGACTGGTTCCGAGAACGTGAGGCCGTCCGGGTGGACCTGTACGCCTCCCGCGAGGGCGAACCCCTCTACCGGGAACTCGGCTTCTTCGACCATCCCGATCCCTCGCTGTGCTGGCGTCCGTGACGAGCGTTGAGCCGGACCGGGCGGCCCACCGTTTGGGCCCTGGGGGCGTTCCGTCCGAAACGGGGATCCGGACGATCCTGAGCGGTCCCCCGCACCGCGCGTGGCGATACCGGTGGGTAATCCTCGGCATCGCCACCTTCGTCCAGGCCGCCTCCGGCTTCTTCGTGCAGGGCATCGGGGCGATGGGCGTGCACCTGCAACGTGACCTGGACGTGAGCACGGCCCAGTTGGGACTGCTGCTCTCGGCGTCCCAGCTGGTCCCCTTGGTCGGTCTACTGGTGGCCGGGGAACTACTGGACCGCTACAACGAACGCTGGGTCGTCGGGATTGGCGCCTGTGTGGTCGCCGCAAGCCTGACTGTGGGAAGCCTGGCACCGGGCTACGTGGCCCTGCTTCTCGTCCTTCTGATCGTCGGTGCGGGGTACAGCACCGTTCAGCCCGGTGGCAGTAAGTCGGTGGCGACCTGGTTCGACACGTCCCAGCGCGGACTGGCGATGGGCATACGTCAGGCGGGGGTTCCGCTGGGCGGGGTACTCGCCGCGGCCGTGCTGCCCTTCATCGCCGCCGCTCTCGGCTGGCGCGCGACGCTCGTGGTCGGCGGGCTCGTCGCGTTCCTGGGGGCGAGCGCCTTCATGTGCCTGTACCGACAGCCGCCCGTCCAAAGCGCTCCTCAGGCCACGGAGCCGTCCGCCTCGCCCGGATCGCGGCTCGGCGCCCGGCTGCGGATGCTCCGCGAACCGTCCATGGTGAAGATCCTGCTGTCCGGGACGTGCCTGGTCTCGGTGCACAGCGGCGTCGGCGTCCTGACCGTGCTGTACCTCCACGAGACGACCTCTCTCGGGGCCGGGACGACGGCCCTCGTCTACGTGGCGACCCAGGGGGCGGGCGTTGCCGGCCGCGTCTGCCTGGCGGCTTGGAGCGACCGCGGCAGGTCTGGACGCTACCCCTCGGTCATGGCCTGCATGGCCGCCGTGATCGTAGGGATGACGGCGCTGATGACACCCGTAGGACATTCCCCTGCGGCAGCCTGCGCGCTGTTCATCTGGCTCGGCTTCTTCGGGATCGGCTGGTACGGCCCGTGGGTCGCCTATGTGGCCGAGTCGGCGCCACCGGGCAAGACGGGTTCGACCCTCGGCCTGGCCATGGCCGTCACCCAGATCGCCGTCATCCTGGCGCCGTCCGTCCTCGGCCTGGTCAAGGATCTGACCCACAGCTTCGTACCGGCCTGGGGCCTGCTCACCGCGATGACCGCCGTTGCCCTGACGGTCACGGCCCGCACAGAACGTCGGCATCACCCCGGCCCCATCGGACGCCCGCAGCGGTCACCAGGGCCATGACGGGAACCTCTTGCCGGGCCTCAACGGCCGCCGGTGGAAGGCAGGGGCATGGCCGGGCAGTGGGTACCGGGCAGCGGGGTCTCCAGCGTCAGCAGATACCGGTCGATCGCCGCGGTGGTGCATGGCTCATACGTGTAGACCGAGTGGCCGACGCCGTCGTAGGTGAGCAGCACCGCACCGGGGATCTGCCGTGCCACGCTGACCGCCCACGGATACGGGGTCGCGACGTCGTACCTGCTGTTGGTCACCAGAATCGGTGGGGTGCCCTGGATCCGGTACGGGCGTTGGGGGTTGCGGGGCCGAGGCAGAAAGCCCTGACATTTGGTGATATCAGTCCATGCCAGAGGGTTGACCCGAGTATGTGGTGCCGCCCGCCGAGACGCGGCCATGTGGCCGTCCAACTGCTCGAAGTCGCGGACCGGGAAACTGAAGTCGGAGCAGAGGACCGCCTCGTAGGGCCTCTCCTCGCTCCTGGCCCATGGCCGTGACGGGGTTCCGGTGCGGAGCTTGCTGAGATACGTGGCCAGACTCACCCAGTCGCGCGTGCTGTACAACGCCCGGCGGATCGTCTCGGACAGGTCTTCGGGCGCGAGCTTGGAGCCGGGCTTGTCCGGGTCGTTCAACTCTCCCCGGTCGGCCTTGGCCATCAGCTCGTCCAGGACCTTGAGCGGGTCCTGGCCGCGCAGCGCACAGCGCGGGCTCGTCGCGCACCAAGCGGCGAACTGGCTGTATGCCTGTTCCAGCGCCTCGGAGGTAGGGATCAGGTAGCCGCGCGTGCTGGTGATGCTGTGGTCCATGTTGCTGTCGAGCGACAGTGCGCGGACGCGCCGCGGATACTCCTCGGCGTACTGCTGACCGAGCAGCGTCCCGTAGGACTCCCCCTGCAGGGAGATCTGCCGCTGGCCGAGCGCGCCGCGGATCGCATCGGTGTCCCGGACGACGCTGAGGGTGTCGACGTGGTCGAACAGCGTGCCGGTGAGCCGCCGGCACCCCTCGGCCAGCCTCTGGTGATACGCCACCAAGCGCCGGTACGTCTCCGGGCCACGCGGGTACTCCGAGGGCGGGTTGTCGTCGGTGGGGCACAGCACCGGGTGGCTGCGGCGGACTCCACGGGCGTCGAATCCGACGATATCGAACCGCCGGAGGATCTCGGGCGCGAGGAAGTCACGAGCGAAGAACACCACGTAGTTCACGCCGGAACCGCCCGAACCACCCGGACCGCCGGGCAGGAGGAACAGCGAACCGATCCGGTCCTTCGGATCGCCGGCCCGCACCCGGGCCACCACGATGTCGACCTTGGCGCCCGAAGGACGCGCCCAGTCGATCGGGACCGATACCTTGCCGCATTCGACGGTCTCGTCGTCAGGGCACGGCTTCCAATCGATCCCCTCGACCGTGGAAGCCTGAACCTCTGGGACGGAGACCAGGCCCGACGGGAGAAGTCCTAACAGCAGCAGCGAAATCCTGGCGATCCAGCGCATCAGCCCTCCCTGAGAGTGCGGAACTGGTCCAGGCGCCCCGCTACGTCCGAGGTCCGGCTACGTCCGAGGTCCGGCTACGTCCGGGGACCCGGTTCACACGCCCGGTTGCGCGATACTCCCCTCTCCACGCCGGGACGGGTCCCGGCCGTCACCGCGGTGACGGCCGGGAGATGCCCGTCGCCGAAGACGTTCTGTCCTGCGCGCGCCACTGGCCCGACGCCCCCGATCACGGCGAGGGACGGGACGCGCATCGTCATCGGGTGAGCAGGTCGCGGAGGGCCTTGGCGATATCCGCGGGGGCCTCCTCGGCCATGAAGTGGCCGCAGGTGACGGTGGAGTGGTGCAGGTCCGGTGCCCAGGCGCTCCAGAGGGCGCGTGCGTCGAAGCCGAGAGCGGCGCCCCAGTCCTGCTGGAGCACGGTGACCGGCATCCGCAGCCGGTTGCCCGCGTCACGGTCGGCCTGGTCGTGGTCGACGTCGATGCCCGCGGACGCGCGGTAGTCGGCGACGATCGACGGCACGGCCGCTCGGCAGGCATCCAGGTACGCGGCGCGGACCTCGGCGGGGATGGCCCCCGGGTCGTTGGTCCAGACGTCGAGGAAGTGGCCGAAGAACGCGTCCGCGCTGGCGGCGATCATTTGCTCGGGCAGGCCTGGGGGCTGGGCCATCAGGTAGAGGTGGAATCCGACGGCGGCGCTGGTGCCGTGCATCGCGTCCCACATCTCCAGGGTCGGCAGCACGTCGAGGGAGGCCAGGTGGGTGACCACCTTAGGGTGGTCGAGCGCGGCCCGGAAGGCGACCAGAGCGCCGCGGTCGTGCCCGGCCAGCGCGAACCGCTCGTGTCCCAGCGCGCGCGCCAAGGCGACGATGTCGGCGGCCATGGTGCGCTTGGAGTAAGTGCCGGCGTCGGCCTCAGCGGGCTTGTCGCTGTCGCCGTAGCCGCGCAGGTCGGGACAGATCACGGTGTGGTCGGCCGCCAGGTCGGCGGCGACGTGCCGCCACATCAGATGGGTCTGCGGGAAGCCGTGCAGCAGGACGATCGGGCTGCCCGACCCGCCGACGGCCACGTTCAGGGACACGCCGTCGGCGACGGGAACGCGCTGGTAATCGAAGTCGGTGATGGAGATTGTCATGGTTTCACCCTTTCCTCGGTGAGCGGTTATCCACAGATTGCCGAACGCGGATGAGCATCCGGTCAGCGCGCTAACGTGATCAGAGGTGACAGGGGGTGAAGGGGTGCGGGTCGTGTTCGGAGTGCTGGGGCCGGTGACGGCCTGGGACGCCGCCGGGGGCGCCATCGACCTGAAGGGACCGCGGCACCGCGCCGTGCTGGCCCGGCTGATCGTCGCGCGCCGCCGCGTCGTCCCGGTCGGCCGCCTGGTCGACGATCTGTGGGACGACCCTCCCCAGGGCGCGGTGAGCGCCATCCGCACCTTCGTGGGGGCGTTGCGCCGCGCGACGGAGCCCGAGCGGCCGCCGCGCACTCCTCCCCGGCTGCTGGTCACCGAGGGCCCGGGATACGCGCTGCACGCCGAACCCGACTCAGTCGACGCCTGGCGCTTCGAACGGACCGTGGCCGCCGCCGCGAAATCACCGCCCGAAGACGCACTGGCAGCCCTGGAGGAGGCGCTCGGATGGTGGCGCGGGCCCGCCTACGCCGATTTCGCCGACGAGCACTGGGCCCGCGCGGAGCGCTCCCGCCTGGTCGAGCTGCGCCTGCACGCCACCGAACGCCGGGCCGAGGCACGTCTCGCCTTGGGACAAGCCGCCGAGGCCGTCCCCGACTTGGACGCCCACGCGAGCGAACATCCCTGGCGCGAGGCCGCCTGGCGCCTCCTGGCACTAGCCCTGTACCGCACGGGCCGCCAAAGAGACGCCCTAGCCGTCCTCAACCGAGCCAAAGCCATGCTGGTCGAACAGCTCGGCCTAGACCCAAGCCCAGAACTGCGCCGCTTGGAAACGAACATCCTCACCCAAAACCCAACCCTGGACGCTCCCACCAACCCCACACCCCAACCCGTACCAACACCGAGATCCAACCCCCAGCCGTGGCCTCACCCCCAATCAGGTTCCAAACCCCAGCCGGAGCCAAGGGCCAAGTCGGAGCCGGAATCCGAGCCTGGGCGTCGGCCAGGGGTGGAG
>NZ_SMKU01000261.1 GCF_004349215.1 Actinomadura rubrisoli
GGGGCGCACCGATTCGGGGGCGTGCATGCGCACCATCACCGAGGCGATGTCGGGCCGCAGCCGCCGCCGGGTGAACCGGGACACGACGATCATCACCAGGAACGCGATCGGGACGGTCAGCGCGGACGGCTCGGCCAGCAGCTCGCGCGGCCAGCCGCGCAGGGACGGCACGAGCGTCGACACGACCACCCCGGCGGTGGCCAGCCCGCCGCCGGCGACCAGCCCCGCGGCGGCGCCCGCCGCTGTGAGCCCGCGCCACCAGATCCCGAGCAGGAGTAGCGGGCAGAACGACGACGCCGCGACCGCGAACGGCAGCCCGACGGCGCGCGCGATCGGCACGTCCCCGGTCGACATCGCGATCGCGTAGGGGACGCAGACGGCCACGGCCGCGCCGAGCCGGAAGGGGTGGATCCGGCGCAGCCCGCTCAGCATGTCCTGGGCGAGCACGCCCGCGACCGACATCGTGAGCCCGGACGAGGTGGACAGGAACGCCGCGAACGCCCCGGCCGTGACGAGGGCGCCGAGCAGCCGGCCCGCCACGCCGGGCACGAGGTGGCCGGGCAGCAGCAGGACGATCGCGTCGGTGTCGCCCGTCACCAGCAGCTCGGGGGCGTAGAGCCGGCCCAGCGCGCCGTAGGCCGTGGGGAGCAGGTAGAAGCCGCCGAGCAGGGCGAGGACGGCGAGCGCCGTGCGCCGCGCGGCGCGCCCGTCGGGGTTGGTGTAGAAGCGCACCAGGATGTGCGGCAGCCCCATCGTGCCGAGGAACGTCGCGATCACCAGCGAGTACGTCGCGTACAGCGGATGCCCCAGCCCGCTCCCGCCGTTGAGCGGCGCGGCCCACGCGCGGTTGTCGGCGATCGCCGTCCCCTCCATGACGGGCGCCGCGGCGCCCGCGGGGAAGGTCAGGCGCGCGTCCGCCGCGACGGTGTGCCGCCCGGCGGGCAGGGCCAGGGCGGCGTCGGCCCGCCGCCCGTCGACGACGCCGTGCGCGGCCACCGTCACCGGGGTGCGCACGGCGACGGTGACGGCCGTGTCGAACCGCACGGTCGTGGGCGCGCCGAACGACGGCGCGGGATGCGCCGTCACCGGCGGCGCGCCCCTGCCGGACCACGCGAACGCGATGAACAGCAGGGGGATCGTGATCGCCGTGATCTTCACGCAGTACTGGAACGCCTGGACCGCGGTGATGCTGCGCATCCCGCCGACGGACACGCTGGCGAGGACGACGACCACGATGATCAGGGCGCCGAGCCACGCCGGGGCGCCGGTGATCACGTGCAGGGCCAGCGACGCGCCCCGCAGCTGCGGCACGAGGTAGAGCCAGCCGACGACGACCACCAGCACGCCGGACATGCGGCGGACGGCCGTCGACCCGAGCCGCGCCTCGGCGAAGTCGGGCAGCGTGTAGGCGCCCGAGCGGCGCAGCGGCGCCGCGACCAGCAGCAGCAGGATCAGGTATCCGGTGGTGTAGCCGACCGGGTACCAGAGCATGTCGGCGCCGAAGGCCATGACGAGCCCGGCGACGCCGAGGAAGGACGCCGCCGAGAGGTACTCCCCGCTGATCGCCGAGGCGTTCCAGGTCGCCGACACGGTACGCGAGGCGACGTAGAAGTCCGAGGTCGTCCGCGTCCTGCGCAGGCCCCGGCTCCCGATCAGGACGGTGACCACGGTGACCACGGCGATCGCGGCGACGGCGTAACCGGGGCTCACGAACGGTCGACCAGGTCCTCGAACTCGTGCTCGTTGCGCTCGGCCTGGCGCACGTAGAGCACGGCGCCGGCGACCAGTCCCGGGTAGACGAGCACGCCGAGCAGCAGCCACGGCAGCGGCAGCCCGGCGACGTGGACGCGGCGGGCCTGCGGCACGAAGGCGAACAGCAGCGGCAGCGCGCCGAGCAGGACGCCGAACACCGCGCACACCCGGATCGCCAGGTGCAGCTGCACGCGCATCAGGGATCTGATCATCAGGTCGCCGAGCTGGGTCTGCTCGTGCAGGTCGCGCCGGCCGCCCGCGCCGGGGCTCAGCCGCTCCGCCCGGCCGGCCGACCTCTGCACCCGGACGCGGCCGGGCTCCTGGCGGCTCATGGCCGGTGCGTCCCGGGCCGGGCGCTGCGGACGAGCCGGTCGCGCAGGGCGCGGGTGTTGCGCCGGCTGACCGGCAGCCGCATGTCGCCGACCCGGACCGCGCACCGTCCCGACTCGATGTACATCTCGTCGATGTAGGCGAGCGCGACCAGGTGCGAGCGGTGGACGCGCAGGAAGCCGGCCTCGCTCCACGCGTCCTCCAGCGCGGTGAGCGAGGTGCGCACGAGGTAGCTCTCCCGCTGGGTGTACAGGCGCGCGTAATCGCCGTGCGCCTCGGCGTAGCGCACCTCCGAGCGGCGCACGAACCGGATGACGCCGGCCAGTTCGACCGGGATCATCTCGTCGGCGGCCGGCGCGGCCGGCCCCGGGTGGCCGGTCACCTCCGCCACGACCCGGCGCACGGCCTCGGCGAGGCGCTCCTGGCCGACCGGTTTCAGCAGGTAGTCGACGGCGTGCAGCTCGAAGGCGTCCACCGCGTGCGCCTCGTAGGCCGTCACGAAGACGATCTTCGGCGGGTGCTCGAAGTGGGTGAGGACGCGGGCGAGGTCGAGGCCGGACAGCCCCGGCATGCGGATGTCCAGGAAGAGCGCGGCGAGGTCGCGGTCGTCCAGGGCGCGCAGCGCGGCCGCGCCCGTGGACGCCGTGGACACCTCGCGGACCCGGTCGTCGGCGCGCAGCAGGTAGGCCAGGTCCTCGATCGCGGGCAGCTCGTCGTCCACGACGAGGACGTGCAGCCCCCCGTCCACGGCGGTCTCCTCGTCCGGGCCGGTCACGAGACGCTCACCCCCGCCTTGTACTTGGGGATCCGCAGGCTCACCTTGGTGCCCGCGCCCGGCCCGGTCTCGATCACCAGCCCGAACGCGGTGCCGTACACCTGGCGCAGGCGCTCGTCGATGTTGACCAGGCCCACCGAGTCGCGGGCGGGCCGCTCGCCGTCCAGCGCGCGGCGGACGAGATCGGGGTCCATGCCGACGCCGTCGTCCTCGACCGACAGCAGGCACTCCTGTCCGGCGTCCTCGGCGACGATCGTGACGTGGCCGACGCCGGTCTTGAGCTCCAGGCCGTGCCGGACCGCGTTCTCCACCAGCGGCTGGACGCACAGGAACGGGACCGCGACGGGCAGCACCTCCGGCGCGATCCGCAGGCTCACCCGCAGCCGGTCGCCGAACCGGGCGTGCTCCAGCAGCAGGTACCGGTCGATCGAGCGCAGCTCCTCGGCGAGCGTGGTGAACTCGCCGTGGTTGCGGAACGAGTAGCGGGTGAAGTGCGCGAACTCCAGCAGCAGCTCCCGCGCGCGGTCGGGCTGGCTCCGCACGAACGCCGCGATCGTCGTCAGCGAGTTGTAGATGAAGTGCGGCGAGATCTGCGCGCGCAGCGCCCGCACCTCCATCTCGGCCAGCCGGGTGCGGGACCGGTCGAGCTCGGCCAGCTCCAGCTGGGTGGACACCCAGCGGGCGGTCTCGCCGACCGCGCGGACCAGGCCCGCCGTCGCGGCGGGGTGGTAGGCCCCGAGCGTGCCCACGATGTGGTCGCCGGCCGTCAGCGGCGCGATCACCGCGTGCAGCAGCGGGCAGTCGGGGTCGTCGCAGGCCACCTGGTCGGGGTGGAGCACCTGGCTGCGCCCGGTGCCGACGGGATGGCGCGCGTGCCGGACGGCGTCGGGGGCGTGCCGCTCGCCCGCGCCGTCCCACGCGAGGAGCGCCTGGCCGTCGGTGACCGCGACCGCCGCGCAGCCGAGCAGGGCCCGCAGGTGCCGCGCGGCGCGCCCGGCGCCCTGCGCGTCCAGGCCGCCGCGCAGCGACCGGGCCGCGACCGAGACGGTGTGCAGCGTCTGGTAGGTCGCCTGTTCGGCGGGTCCGCCCAGGTAGCGGCGTGACCTGGTGACGACGCGCAGGAGGGCGCCGACCGCCAGGACCGCGCCGATGCTCACGAGTGTGGCCAGTGTCGTCTGCATCCGCGCACGCCCTTGATCGTCAATGCGGCAAATATGACACGCGTGTTTTGGCCAGAGCAATGGCGGGTTTCGGCCGGCTGAACGGGTGGACGAACCGCGGGACCGGTGATCCGGTCCCGCGGGCCGCGCCTGTCTCAGTGATTGAAGGGGGTGAGCGCGTTCCAGAACCCGCAATGGTGCTGCTTGGCGATCTCGGTGGTCAGCTGACTGTCACCGGCGGGGGCTAGCGCCATGACGTTCGGCGCGCGCTTGGTGAAATTCGGCCAGTACGGGGCGCCGTCCACGGTCGGGTCGCCGGTGCGCGCGAAGCCGGTCCACTGGGCGGTGATCTGGTCGCCGAGCGCCTGCTGGTTCGGGTTCGGCGGGACGGGGCCGGGCGAGAGGAACTGGTTCTCGCCGACGTGGAAGGAGCCGTTCGGCTTGGTCTTGTCGAGCCAGGAGGCCGGCGGCGCGTCCGCGTTGTCGGTCTGGTAGGCGTACACCTTCAGGTGCCTGGCCAGGCGCTGGTCGTTGAGCAGCGCCGGGCAGACGGAGTTGGAGTCGGCGACGATGGTCCGGTAGGCGATGAACGCCGACGGCTTCGGGAACCGCTCGACGGGATAAAGGTCGAAGACCGCCGCGGCGTGCGGCCCGTACTGCTGGCGGACGAGCCGCCGGTAGTCGGCCAGAGTGGTCGCGCTCTCCAGCTGGGTCTCGTCGCGGTCCACGCCGTGCATGAGCGTGACGTCGTTGACCTTGCCCTTCGCGAACGCCTGCGCGGGCGACATCGGCAGCGTGCGGCCGTCGACGATCGGCGCGATCGTCCCGTTGTCCGGTCCCAGGCCGTCGCCGGCCTTGTCGAGCAGGGTCTGCACCGGGACCTTGCGCAGGCACGCCGCGGGGTCGGCGGCGGAACCGCAGCCGACGGCCGCCGCGAACCGCGCGCCGGCGCGCTGCGCCTGCTTCTCGGTCGGCAGGTCGGACTTGCAGTCCCCCGGCTGCCACGAGGTGTTGACGGTGCCGCCGCGCAGCGAGTTGTACTCGCCGCTCTGCGCGATCCCCTTCTGGAACAGCCCCTTCGCGGTCGGCGAGGCGGTGTTGGCGCAGACGCTCGCGCCTCCGGCCGACGCGCCGTAGATGGTGACGTTGTCGGGGTCGCCGCCGAACTTGGCGATGTTGCGCCGCACCCAGCGCAGCGCCTCCTGCTGGTCCTGGATGGCGTAGTTGCCGGAGTGCGCGCCCAGCGACGCGTGCGCCATGAACCCGAAGATGCCCAGGCGGTAGTTGACGCCGACGTGGACGAGACGGCCGGCGGACGCGAGGTGGGTGCCGTCCGCGGGGCTGCCGAGCAGGAACCCGCCGCCGTGGATCTCGACCATCACGGGCAGCTTCCCGCCGCCCGCGTCGGCCGGTGCCCGCACGTTCACGTTGAGGCAGTCCTCGTTGGTGGAACCGGCGCCGAGCGCGTTCGACTGCGGGCAGTTCGGGCCCTTGGCGGTCGCCGGGAACGTGGACGTCCAGGCGGGGTGCCGCTGCGGCGGCGCCCACCGCAGCCTGCCGACCGGCGCGGCGGCGTACGGCACGCCGAGCCAGGTCCTGACGCCGTTCGCCACGACGCCGCACACGGCCCCGGTGTCGGTCCGCACGGTGGTCCCGTCGGCGCAGTCGGCCGCGGCGGCCGGCGCCAGAGTGCTCGAAGCCGCGGGGGCGGCGCCGGGCAGCGTGGTCAGCAGGGCGGCGGCCAGGGCCGCCGCGGAGGCGATCACCCAGGTGGTGACCGGATTTCGGTGACGCTTCGACCTCATGCGGATACTCCTTTGTCGACCGACGACGGAGCGGTCGTCGTGACCATAAGGCGGCCCGGACGAATCGGACAGGCCCGGCGGCGGGGCGTTCGGCAAGCGGCGACGCCGGCCCGATCGCGAGCACCGGCGCCCGATGAACGGTCATTCCACCGCGATGAACGCCTTTTCCATTCAAGTCAGGAAAGGTCGCCTTATGGCTGACAGCCGGTGAGCGCCCTCCCGGCGCCGGGGCGGGCGCACCGGGCCGTGCCCCGCGACGGGACGTATAGCGGCAAAGCATGCGATTGCGGCCATTCATCGCATTATTCGCACCGCTGGGCGATCGGGCCGGGTCGCCCGGCGCGCGGAACCGCCGGCTCGCCGAACCGGCGGCGCGCGCGTCTTCGCGCCGTCCGCCGATCATGCCACGCTCCGGCCCTGCAGCGCATCGAGCAGGAAGGACCCCCGAGCCATGGGAAGACGGCAGCGGACCCTCAGACCGGCAGGACCGAGCCGCGCCAGGCGGCTGCTCGTCGGCACGGCGGCCGTCGCGCTCGGCGGCGCCGCGCTCGTCCCCGCCAAGGCGGGGGCCTCCGCGGACACCGCGCGCGGCCGGGCACTGCGACTTCACCGTCCAGAAGGACGTCGGCACCAAGATGCGCGACGGCACGGTGCTGCGCTCGAACGTGTTCACGCCCAAGGGCGGGGGCGACTTCCCCGTGATCCTGCTGCGGCTTCCGTACAACAAGGAGGGCGCGGAGACCATCCTCTACGACCAGCCGACCCGCTACGCGTCGGCCTGCTACGTCGTCGTGGTGCAGGACGTCCGCGGCCAGTACAAGTCGGACGGCACCTTCTACCCCTACCGCAGCGAGGGCACGGACGGCTACGACACCATCGAGTGGGCCGCCCGGCTGCCGCACGCGAACGGCAAGGTCGGGATGTACGGCTTCTCCTATCCCGGGCTGACCCAGTGGATGCCCGCCACGCTGCGGCCCCCGCACCTCGTCACGATCATTCCGGCGTTCACCTCGTCCGACTACTACGACGGCTGGACCTACGAGGGCGGCGCCCTCTACCAGTCGTTCACGCAGTCGTGGCCCCTGGACTCGATCGCCAACAGCGCCGTCCGCCGCTACCCCGACGGGGAGGCCCTCGACGCGGGGATGCGCCAGGCGAGCAAGAACCTGTTCAGCAAGTGGTACTGGTCGCTCCCGCTGAACAAGTTCCCGCCGCTGCACCCCAAGGACCCGCGGGTCGCGCCGTGGTTCTACGACTGGATCAAGCACCCGAGCAATGACGCCTACTGGCAGCGCTGGAGCATCCGCACGCGCTATCCGCAGGTACAGGTCCCGTCGCTGAACCTCGGCGGCTGGTACGACATCTTCCTGGACGGCACCGCCGAGAACTTCGCCGGAGTGCAGGCCAAGGGAGGCACGGAGGCCGCGCGGAAGGGCTCCACCCTCCTGCTCGGCCCCTGGACGCACGGCGGCACCGGCCGCAGGTCGGGCGACGTGGACTTCGGCCCGGACGCCGCCGTCGCGATCGACGACCTCCAGCTCCGCTGGTTCGACCACTGGCTCAAGGGCGCGCGCAACGGCGTCGAGAAGGACCCGGCGGTCAAGGTCTTCGTGATGGGCGCGAACAAGTGGCGCACGGCGGCGAGCTGGCCGATCCCCGGCACCGTCAACACGAAGTACTACCTGCACAGCGCGGGCGACGCGAACACGCTCACCGGCAGCGGCTCGCTCAGCACCTCGGCACCCGCCGGCGGCGCCGAGGCCGCGACCGACCGCTACCGCTACGACCCGCGCAACCCCGTCCCGAGCTTCGGCGGCCGCTTCCAGAGCTCCGTTCCCGGCGGCCCGCACGACCAGCGGCTCATCGAGCAGCGCCCGGACGTCCTCGTCTACAGCACCCCCGCGCTGGAGAAGGACACGGAGGTCACCGGCCCGATCTCGGTCACGCTGTACGCGTCCTCGTCCGCCCGCGACACCGACTGGACGGCCAAGCTCACCGACGTGTCCCCTGACGGCACGTCGATGCTGATCCAGTACGGCATCCAGCGCGCCCGCTACCGCGATTCGCTGGAGCGCCCGTCGCTGATCAGGCCGGGGAAGGTCTACAAGTACACGATCAAGATCTGGCCCACCGGCAACGTGTTCAAGGCCGGCCATAGGCTCCGCCTGGAGATCTCCAGCAGCAACTTCCCGATGTACGACCGCAACCCCAACACCGGCCACGCGTTCGGCACCGACACCCGGACCCGGGTCGCCGACCAGACGGTGTACCACGACGCCGCCCACCCGTCCTCGATCCAGCTCCCGATCATCCCTGCGCCGATCGGCTGACTCCCCGCATCCTCTGACCCGTCGGCGAGGAGAGGCCGGAGTGAGATGATGGTCATGATGAGAGCGCTGCCCTACGTGCCCTTCGGCTCCGAGCTGCGGGACCGGCCGCATGTCTTCGTGGACGGCCTCCGCACCCCGTCGACGGTCCTCGAACTCAGCCACTGGCCCGGCAACCGCACCCCTCCCCATCTCAAGGACGACGTCAGCACCCAGGCCGTCCTGCGCCTGCTGGCCCGGCCCGAGGCGGAGCGGGAGCGGCTGCTCGCGGGGGCCACCGCGGTCACCTGCGACCACTACGACGTGGACGGGCTGCTGAGCGTCCTGTGCCTGACCAGCCCGGACTTCGCGCTGCGCCACCGGGACCTGCTGGAGCGGACGGCGCTGTGCGGCGACTTCGACGTCCACACCGGTGCCCCGGCGGTGCGCGCGTGCCTGGCGCTGCTGGCGGCCGAGCGCGAGCTGAGCCGGGCGACCGAGTTCCGCTCGGTCGAGCAGGCGACGACGTCGTTGTTCCGCGGCATGCTCGACGTCGCCGAGGAGTGCCTGCTCGCCCCGGAGAACCGGCGGGACGGATGGGCCGCCGAGTGGGAGGACATCGAGCGCTCGCTGCGGTCCCCCATCGGTTTCACCGAGCACGGGGACCTGGCGGTCTTCGTCGACACCGCCCGGCCGTCGCACGAGTACGCCGTCCACGCGCGCACGAACGCGGGCCACGTGCTGAGGCTCCGCGAGGACGGGCGGCACAGCCTGCGCTTCCGCTACGAGGGTTTCGTGGACTTGCGGTCCAGGCGTCCGGAGCCCCGGGTCAGGGGCGACCTCCTCGCGCACGAGCTCAACGCGCTGGAACGCGGCGGCACCTGGTTCTGCGAGTCCCCGGCCACCGCCACGCCGCTCTTGCAGCTGTACGCCGACGATGAGGCCCCCGCGCCGAGCAGCCTGGGCATGGACGAGGTCCGCCGCGTGGTCCTGGCGTTCTTCCAGGCCGCGCAGGCGGACGAGTCGCTGCGCTGGCGGCCCCACGCGGGCTGGGTGCACGAGGCGCCGGGGACCCCGCCGTCCAAGGAGACGCCATGACAAGGCTGGAAGGGATCCGCGAGCGGCTGTCCGAAGACCCGGTCGTCCGGGTGGAGACCGCTCATGGGCCGTATGTCGTCCGGCTGGTCGGGGGGCGGCCCGTGGTCCACCACGCGCTGTGCCCCCATCGCGGGGGACCTCTCGAAGACGCCTACCAGGTCGGCGGGCTGCTGATCTGCGCGTGGCACCGCTCGACGTTCCGGGCCCGGGACGGCCGGACGGTCCACGGGCCCGCGTGCTCGGGCCTGCCGGTCGTCCCGGCGCGTTTCGACGGTCCCGACCTGGTCGTCGACTGGCCGGAGGAGCCGTCCGATGCGACCGGCGCCTGACCGGCCGGGGGAACTCCGGCGGCTGCTGGGCCTGGCCGGGCGGGCGGCGGCGGCCCGCACACCGGCCTGGCTGGACCTCGAACGCCGCTACCTGGAGTGGGAGCTGGCGGAGGCCGCCGAGGTCGCCGTCCGGATCCTGCGGTCGAGGGCGCCCGGGGACGAGCTGAGGGTGCACCGGGCCCTGCTGTCTCCCTCGGTCACCCGGGCTCATGGCGGCCGGGCCCGCGCGGAGCGGGCCGGGACGGTCGTGCCGCTGCTGCTGTGCTGCGCCGCGGCGGCCGACGTCCGGGAGCTGTGCGAGCTGCCCGGCGAACCGGCCCTCGGCGACGTCGCCGTGCTCGAACCGGTCACCCAGTTGCGGTGCTACGCCGCCGACTTCCTGGACGAGGACGACCCCTTCGCGGTCCTCGGCGAGGTTCCGCGGTGATCGGTCGGTGGCTGGACGTCCGGACCCAGGGCCGGGCGGTCGCGCTGGGGCTTCTCGGCGTCCGCCCGCGCGGCGGCCTCGCGGAGGTGTACGAGGGCCGTGCCCAGGAGCTCTTCGAGTTCCTGCTCGGGCTCCGCGTCGCGCTGCCGGTGTCGGCGCGCGACACGGCGGCGATCGGCGACCTCCTGGCCGTGCTGAACGTCCGGCTCGCCGCGCGCCTCCGCGTCGTCCGGGAGCCGGACGGCACCCTGTCCGCCCGCGACGAGCATCCGGCGGGCCCGCACTGGACGGGCCCGGCGCGCCGCATCTCGGCCGCCGAGCACGCCCTGCTGACCGGCCGCCCGCCCGCCGGCCGGGCCCGGCTGGCGCCGGAGGCGCCGCTGATCGTCCTGCCCACCGCCGGGCGGGCCGCCGACGTGCGCGACGCGCTCGCCGCCCACTGCGAGGTGATGCGGCGGTACGGCCACACCGGCCTGTCGATCGTCGTGGCCGACGACGCGCCCTCCCCGGCGGCCGCGCGGGAGCTGGACGGCGTGTGCGACCTGGCGCGGCGCGACTCCGGATTCGACGTCACCCGGTTCGGGGAGTGGAACGCCGATGGCAGCGCCGGGCCGAAGCAGGTGTTCCGGCGGCGCGTCGCCGCCCGGCTGGGCGGCATGAGGGCGTGCGCGGACCGCACGTTCGCCCCCGGGCTCCCCGGGACCGCGAACGCGGTCTTCGCGGCCTTCGCGGGCCGCGACATCGTCTGGTTCGAGCAGGACGCGGTGCCCTGGGCGCCGACGACCCCCGCCCGGCCGGGAGATCCCGGACGGGTGTTCGCCGACGTGATGGACGGCTCGTCCGCCGAGGTGAGGCCGGAGCCCGTCGACGTCCTGCATGTGATCGACCGGCTCGCCCGCGCGGCGCCGCTGGAGGCCAGGCCGGTCGGGACGCAGGTGACCGACTACGAGGACACGGGGTTCACCGTCCTCGGCCCGCCCTCCCCCGGCGCCCACGCCCTGCCGGGGATGGTGCATTTCCACACCTGCGGGCACCCCGACTTCCGGGCGAGGGCGAGCCACCACCTCGCGCTCGACCCGGGCACCCCGGAACCGGCCCGGCGGAGCCTTCTGTCCGGCGGCCTTCCGATGCGGCGCCTCCTCGCCGGCACCCCGCCGACGGTCTCGCTGCTGCGCTGGGCGTCGGCGTTCGGCACGGTCGTGGGGTTCCCGGCAGACCGGCTGCCGGGACCTCCGACGATGTGGGCGACGTCCGTACGGCTGGTCGACCTGGCGGTGGGCGACCTCTTCCAGGCGCTCGGGGTGCCGGGGTGCGTCGCCGGGACGGGCCTGTGGCACACGCGCGGCGAGGTCACCGACTCGGGACGGGGCGAGCTGTCGTCCTACCTCCTGCGCGAGGAACTGCTGTGGCCGCTGGCGCACGCGTCCCGAGAGGCGCTGGAGGAGGTCGGCACGAGGCTCGGCGACGGCGACGCGGCCGGGTACGCGAACTGGCTGGGGGCCGCCGCCGGCGCCCTGGCCGGACGGGCGCGCCGGGGACCTGTCGTCCCGCCCGTCCTCGGGCACGCCCTGTGGGCGGAGCTGCGCGCCGACGTCCGCAGAGCCCGCCGGTCGGCGCACCCCGAGGTGCGCGCCTACGGCGAAGCGCTCGCGGAGAAGGCGGGGCGGCCCCTGCGGGGCTCCTGGCAGGAGTACCACGCGCGGCTGGAGACGACGGCCGTGGACGAGCTCGTCCACTACGCGGACCAGCTGCGGCTCTGGTCCGTCCTGGTCGAGGAGGACTTGGCAGGGGCGGAACGGCCCTTCGCCGATGGCGCCGCCTCGCGGCCCGGCGTGCCGGGACGGCCCATGGCCCACGGGCCCCGAAGGTGAAGGCGGTGGGGCGATGAACCGGGTCGTACCTGGTCAGGCCCGGGTGCTGGTGGTCGGCCCGCACCGCGACGACGAGGCCATCGGGTGCGGCGGGACGATCTGCCGGCACGCCGACTGCGGCGACGTCGTCGAGGTGGTCCATCTGACGGGCCTCGGCGGCGCGACCCTCGCGGAGGCGCGGGAGGCCGGGCGGCGGCTCGGAGTCTCGGACATCTCCACGCTGTCCGGGCCGGCGACGCAGATCACCGCCGACCCGGCGCTGCTGACCGAGCTCGTCGCCGTCTTCCGGAGGTTCCGGCCGGACATCGTCTACGCGCCGCACCCCGGCGAGGACGATCCGGCGCACCGGGTGACGGCGGACCTGGTGCGCGAGGCCCGCTGGCTGTCGGCCTACCCGCTGCTGCCGGAGGCCGGGACCCCGCTGGCCGAGCCGGTCGGCACTGTCTACGAGTTCGAGGTGTGGACGCCGATGGCGCGTCCCTCGGTCTTCGTCGACATCACCGCCGTCCGGGACCGGAAGGCCGACGCGCTGGCCGCCTACTCCTCGCAGCTCGCGCACAACGAGTGGATCGAGGGGGCGCTGGGCCTCAACCGCTACCGCGGCGTGACGTCCGGGCACGGCGAGTTCGTCGAGGCGTTCACCGCCGCCCGGACGGCCCACGCCTGCTTCTGAGCCTCGCGGACCCGCACGGGCCGTCGACCGTTTCGGGGGGACTTGAGCGCATTTCTGGTGGCAGGGGTTCTAGGCTGTCCGCCGTGACCTCTGGGCAAATGGTGATCGACGGCCGCTTCGAGCTGCGGGATCGGCTCGGCAGCGGCGGGATGGGCACGGTCTGGCGCGCGTTCGACCTCGCCCTGGAGCGCGAGGTCGCGCTGAAGGAAGTGCGGCTCGCCGACGTGGACACCGCGCACCACGACCCGGACGTCGCGGCGATGCTGCGCGAGCGGGTGATGCGCGAGGCCCGCGCCCTCGCCCGCCTCGATCACCCGAACGTGGTGACCATCCACCACATCGTGGACTCGCCGGACATGCCGCACCCGTGGCTGGTGATGGAGCTCGTCCGCGGGCGGTCCCTCCAGGAGCGGCTGGCGCTCGGGCCGCTGTCGCCCGCCGAGGGGGCCGCCACCGGGCGCGGGATCCTCGCGGCGCTGCGGGCGGCCCACGAGGCCGGCGTCTGCCACCGCGACGTCAAGCCCGCGAACGTGCTGCTGAGGACGGACGGGACGCCGGTCCTCACCGACTTCGGCATCGCCGTGCTGGAGGAGGCGTCCCGCGTCACCGCCACCGGCGGGCTGGTCGGCTCGCCGGAGTACATCGCGCCGGAGCGGCTGCACGGGCACGAGGGCAACCCGGCCTCGGACCTGTGGTCGCTCGGCCTGCTGCTGTACGTGGCCGTGGAGGGCGGCAACCCGCTGCGCCGCCCGACCGCGGCCGCGACGCTGGCCGCCGTCATGGCGGCTCAGATCCCGCCCGCCCACCGCGCCGGTCCCCTGGCGCCGGTCTTGCAGGCGCTGCTGGTGCGGGACCCGGCCGCCCGTCCCACTGCGGCCCAGCTCGACCACATGCTCGCCCAGGCCGCCGGGCCGAGCGCGCCGTCCATGCCGGGCCTGGCGCCGCCCCCTG
>NZ_SMKU01000262.1 GCF_004349215.1 Actinomadura rubrisoli
GTCTCCGGCCCCGTCCCCGCGTCCGTGCCCCCCTTTGCGTTCGCGGAGCCGTCCACGATCGGGTTGGGGCCTGTCGCGAGCGTCCGCCGAGGGCCCGTCGCCAAGATCGGGTTCGGCCCGGTGTCGGCAACCGGGTTCGGCCCGGACGTCGTGGAACCAGGGACCGGGGCGGCCGGCGGCGGCAGGTTCTCCGCAGGGGACGCCGTGATCGGCGGGGCGTAGGCGGAGCCGACGCGGGCGTGCGCCGCCATCCACTTCTCGCGCTCCTCCGGTACCAGGCCGCATGCGGTCACGAAGGAGAGCAGCACCTCCCGGCGCGGCAGGACCTCGCCGCCGAGGAGCCCGGCCAGCCCGGCGGGGATCAGCACCCCGGTGGACCAGACCCGTTCCTCCAGCTCCGGGAGCGACAGACCGGACCATTGCTGCAGGCGGCGCAGCAGGGAGAGGAACTCGGCGGGGCTGCCCGCGTCGTCCGGCTGCGGGACCGACCTGGCTACCGACACTGGTGTCCCCTTGCGGGATGGAACGCGTGATTTCGTGGGCATCGTAGCGATCTCCTGGGCCGAAGTGACTAATCTTCCCTATGCGGTCTCTTGACTTGATTCATGGCGCCACGTCCCCGGCGCCCGTCCGATGGAGGGCCCTGCGATGCCGCGCTCCGGCGATCCGTCCGCGCAGGCGTTGAAACGTTCCGTCGAGACCCGCATCGGCACCACGTTCGTCCTGCTCATGCAGGTGCGCGTCCTCGTCGTCGGCGTGACCGTCGTGGTGGACGAGCGGGTGCGCGGCGACCCGTGGGCGCTCGGGGTGCTGGCGCTGGCGGCGCTGGTGTCGGTGGTGGTGCTGGCGGGCTGGGAGAGGGTCGTCCTGCGGCTGTTCGAGCAGCCCGCGCTGCTGGCCTTCGACGTGCTCATCGGCTACGCGGTGCTGCAGGTCGGCGGGATCTTCGGCCCGTACTTCCTCGTCACGGTGGTCGCGCCCGGCCTGGCGGGGCTGCTGTACCGGTGGCCGGTCGCCGCGCTGCTGTGCGCGCAGCAGACCGTCCTGTACTACACGGCGCTGTACCGCAGCGGGCAGGGCGACGAGGAGACCGGCATCGCGCTGCCGCTGCTCATCGCGCTTCCGGCCTTCTACGTGATCGGCGCGCTGGTGGGGACGGTCCTGCGGCGGCTGTTCGACGAGCACGCCGCCGCGGAGGAGTCCCGCTGGCGGATGGAGGCGCAGGCGATGGCGGCCGAGGAGCGGACCCGGCTGGCCCGGGAGATGCACGACTCGCTGACCGCGACGCTCGCCGGCATCGCGCTGTCGGCGACCGGGCTGCCCGCCTGGGTGCGCAAGTCCCCGGAGCGGGCCGAGACCGAGGCGCGGCGCATCGCCACGGCGGCGCAGGTCGCCTCGCGCGAGGCCCGCTCCCTGATCTCCGAGCTGCGCGACGACGCCGTCCAGCGCCCCCTGGGCGACGCCGTGCGCGAGATGGCGACCGAGTGGGAGAGCGCCGCGGGCGTCCCGGTGAGCGTGGACGCCGAGCCGGGCGCCGACCTCCCGCTGCGGGCGCGGCACGAGATGGTGACGATCGTCCGGGAGGCGCTGGAGAACGTCCGGCGCCACGCGCACGCGTCCCGGGTCGACATCGAGGTGGCCGCCGTCGAGGGCGGCCTGGAGGTGCGCGTGCGGGACGACGGACGCGGCCTGCCGGGACGGCCGGGCGCCGACGGCTGGCTGGACGCGCTGGCCCGCGACGGGCATTACGGTCTCGTCGGCATGCACGAGCGGGCCCACCGCGCGGGCGGCCGGCTGGCGGTGGCCTCGACCCCCGGCGGCGGCACCGCGATCACCGTGCTGCTGCCGGACGAGGGGTCGGGCGCGGAACAGGCCCGCGCGGCGCTGGGGAGGCACTGAATGGACGAGGCCGCGCGCATCCGGGTCATGGTCGTGGACGACAACGCCTTCATCCGCTCCGGGCTCACCTCCGCGCTGGAGGCGACCGGTGACATCGAGGTGGTCGGCGAGGCCGGCGACGGGCACCGGGCCGAGGAGCTGGCCTGGCGGCTGATGCCCGACGTCGTCCTGCTGGACGTGCGGATGCCGCGCACCGACGGGCTGAGCGCCGCCACCGTGCTGAGCAAGATCAGCCGCGTCATCATGCTCACCCAGGTGGAGGACCCCGACGTCGTGCTGACGGCGGTCCGCAACGGCGCGGTCGGCTACCTCGTGCACAACAGCTTCACGGTGGACGAGCTCGTCCAGGCGGTCCGGGACACCGTCCGGCATCGGGCCCACCCCCTCTCGCACGCGGCCAGCGCCGCGCTGATCGACGCCGCGCGGGCCGGCCGCTCCGCCGCGCCCGCCGCCGATCCGGCGGAACAGCAGGAGCGGTTCGGGCTTTCGGCGCGCGAGGTCCAGGTCATGGATCTGATCGTGCGCGGTCATGCCAATCAGGACATCGCGGCCAAACTATTTCTCACCGAGAAAACCGTCAAGAACTACATCAATCGCATTTATGCGAAGCTGGGTGTGCCGAACCGGTCGACGGCCATCGTCACCTGGCTCGGAATGCCTCCGCGGGGCTGAGCCGCGCGTCCGCATTGAGGTCCCCGCCGGATCCCGCTAGGGCCTTAGGGCCCTGGTGACCCGCGCGCCCGGCTCCGTAGCGTTCCGGGCGAAAGCAAGCGGGAGAAGGACGGTCCCTTTTCGCCGGGCCGCCATGCTCCTCCATTGTCTGGAGGCCCACCATGCATTTGCCGACCCGGAAAAGAATGGCCGTTCTCACCGGCGGGATCCTCGCCGCCGGCATATCCGCCGGGGCGGCCGCGCAGGGCGGCTCGGCGGACACCGGCCGTCCGACCGGCCCGGCAGGTGCGCTGGAGCGCTCGGCCCCCGCGGTGGTGGGCGGCGGGCCCGCCCCCGCCGCCCACGCCGACGGCACGGACGCGCGGAAGGGCGGCGGGCGCATGGGCCGCAAGGCCGTCCCGCCCACCGCGGCGAGACGCTACAAGTGGGGCCGCCCGGAGGCGTTCGACGAGTTCGGCGGGACGAGGCTCGACCGGCGCAACTGGGAGGCGTACGACGGCCCGGGCAACGGGGGCCTCGGCAGGCGCAGCTCCAAGGCGGTGACCGTCCGGAAGGGCGCCCTGAAGATCACCGGCACGAAGGACGGGACCACCGGCGGGGTCGCGTGGATGCCGGGCGGCCGCGAGAAGGGCGGCCGGAAGTACGGCCGGTGGGAGGCGCGCGTCAAGCTGAACCGCGCCTGCGCCTGCTACAACGCCAACCTCTTGCTCTGGCCGGTCGGCGGCGGTGGCGACACCGACCCGAAGGGCGGCGGCGGCGAGATCGACTGGATGGAGACCTACAACGACCGGGGCCTCCGGAAAGCGACGGACTTCTTCCTGCACTACGACGGGCCGAAGGGCGAGCCCCTACACCTCAGCGACCGCGTGTACGTGGACCTCACCAAGTGGCACGCGTTCGCCATGGAATGGACGCCCAAGGGCATCACCGGCTACGTCGACGGACGCAGGTGGTTCCGGACCACCGAGCGCAGGGCGCTGCCGCCGGGGAAGATGGGCCAGGCCATCCAGCTCGACTGGTTCCCCAAGCGCACCAAGCTGACCGTGGGCGGTGTCAGCCGGGTGGCCCCCGCGACGCTCGAAGTCGACTGGATCCGCCTGTACCGCCTCAAGAAGAAGCACTGACGGCGACCGTCTTGCAAACGCCCCCTTGGTCCTGCACCGAGGGGGCGCCGTCATCGGACGATCTGCCAGGTCCCCTCGGCGCGGCGCAGGGTGAACCTCGGCTGGAGCGTGCTCACCGTCATGGTGCCGGACGTCCAGTGCAGGGCGGAGAACGGGATGACGGCGTCCTCGCCCGAAAGGCGCCCGCCGGTCACGACGACGGTGCGCAGGGCCTGGCGCTCCAGCGGCCGGACGACGTGGACGGTGTTCTTGACGCCGAGCGGGCAGTTGCCCTTGAGCGCCGGCCCCTTGAGGAAGGCGCTGCCGTCGGCGACGTAGCGGCAGACCGCCGCGTCGCCCCTGGCCTGGCCGCGCAGGAACGCCTGCAGTGCCGCGCGGGCGCCCTCGATGCCGTCCCGCGCCCCCGGGTCGGGCGCGTCGGCCGCGGGCTTCGGCGTGGCCGAGGACGGGACCGTGTACACCTTCTTGGCGTCGGAGTCCCCGCCGTCGTCGCCGCCGCACGCCGCCGCGAGCGCGGCCACGGCGATCAGAACGCAACCGGAGCGAACCAGAGTTCGATGAGCCATGGCAGCCTTCCTCGGCTTCCTCGGGCGGGGTGTCCGCATGCGCTTCGAGGACTGCCGCCACTGTGGATGATCAGGCGGCCTTGCGAAGATTAACGTCCTTCGCCGTCCATGACCAGAGGTCAGAAAGACGCTCAGGTCACGATCCGCCGAACGGCATTCCCGCCTTGAGGCCCCCGCTCCGCCCGCATAGGGCCCCGGGGCCCTATGTCGGTGAATTGGGCCTCCGTAACGTCGGAACCACCGGAGATCGCCAACGGGCCGGCCAGGGGAAGGGCGGCCGAAAGCGCAGGTGACACGGGGTTGGTGAAAGAACAGGGGACGGGGGCGACCGCCTCCCGGGATGCGCGTTCCGGGAGGCGGTCCTTTTGCGGCCGCGTCGACGCGAGTTGGGCGGGGGAACGGAACGTGGGAATGCCGGCGTCTTGGGCCGTGCTGGGATCGTGGGGGTGGCGGATCGCGATCGTCGCGGGCTGCCTGCTGCTGGCCGGTGCCATGGCGCCCACCGGATCCGAGCCCGCGCCCTCCGGCAGAGAAGGGCGCGAGGCCGCGCGCGGAGCCGGATGGGGACGGCCCGTCGCGTCCGACGACTTCGACGGGAAGACCATCGACCGCAAGAACTGGGCCGTGTACGACGGGCCGGGGCACGCGGGCAAAGGGCGCCGGATCCGGTCGGCGGTGTCCGTGCGCGGCGGCGTCCTCACGATCACCGGGCGGCGCGACGGGACGACCGGCGGCGTGGCCTGGATGCGCGGCGCCCAGAAGCACGGGCGCTGGGAGGCCAGGGTCCGGATGTCGCGGGGCTGCGCCTGCTACCACCCCGTCCTGCTGCTGTGGCCGATCCACGGGGGCGGGGGAGTGAGCCCGGACGGGGGCGGCGGCGAGATCGACTACACCGAGACGATCGACGACGGCCGCCGCCGGCACACCGCCTTCTACCTCCACTACGGGCCGAGGACGGCGAACGGCGGCTCGACGCGCGGATCGCCGCCGACATGACGCGCTGGCACGTGTTCGCCGTCGAGTGGACGCCCGCGGGCATCAGCGGTTTCGTCGACGGGCGGCGCTGGTTCCACACCGGCGACCGGACCGCGCTGCCGCCCGGGCCGATGGGCCAGACGATCCAGCTCGACTGGTTCCCACGGGACCGCCACCGGACGGCGCGAAATGTTGATTCCACGGCCCCGGTAACACTGCAGGCCGACTGGATACGGATGTACCGACTGTGATCCCGCGGCGACAGTGCCGGGCTTGTGCCTGATCATTCGATCCACTACGCATGAGCACCGTGGTTTTCCTGCTTCCTCCCGGACATCCCCGCCCGGTGCGGAGAACCGCATGAGAGGTGTGCCATGGATTCGCTGCGGCTCAAGCGCAACTTCGCCCTTGTCAGTGCGAACGGGAAGGAGGTGGCCGAGTTTTTCTACGCTGATTTGTTCGGGCGCGAGCCCCAGCTCAGACGGCTATTTCCCGTGGCGATGACGCGGCAGCACGAGAAGCTCCTCGCGGCCCTGTCGCATATTGTCCCGATGATCGATGACACCGCCCGGCTCGTCCCCTACCTGCGGGAATTGGGACGGCGGCACGGCGGCTTCGGAGTGGCGCGGGAGCACTATCCGCAGGTGGGCGCGAGCCTGCTGGCGACGCTCGCGTTCTTCAGCGGCCCCGAGTGGGACGACGACCTGGAACGCGACTGGCAGGAGGCCTACGGCCTGGTCTCCGAGATCATGTCCGAAGCCGCCGCCGAGACCGTCTTCTGATCCGGCCGTGGACGCACAGCGCCTGAAGGACAGCTTCGCCCAGGTCGCCACGCAAGGGGATGCGGTGGCCCTCTTCTTCTACGCCGACCTGTTCGTACGGAACCCGCACCTGCGCGACATGTTCCCCATCGGCATGACCGGCCAGCGCGAGAAGCTCCTGCGCGCGCTCGGGCACATCGTCTCCCGCGTGGACGACCTGTCGGACCTCGTCCCGTTCCTGCAGCAGCTCGGCCGCGACCACCGCAGGTTCGGGATCGTGGCCGAGCACTACCCGCAGGTCGGGGCCAGCCTGCTCGCCACCCTGCGGCACTTCTCCGCGGCGGCCTGGACCGACGAGCTCGCCGCCGACTGGAGCGCCGCCTACGGCCTCGTCTCCAAGGTCATGCTGGAGGCGGCCGACGAGGACGCGCTGACCAGGCCCGCCTGGTGGAACGGCCAGATCCTCGCGGTCGAGCGGCGGCGCTTCGACATCGTCGTCATGCGCGTCCAGCCGGACCGTCCGCTGCCGTACCTGGCGGGGCAGTCGGTCGCGGTCGAGGTGCCGACCCGGCTCCGCCACTGGCGCTACTACTCCATGGCGAACGCCCCGCGCCCCGACCACACCATGGACTTCCACATCCGGCTGGTGGACGGCGGTCCGGTGAGCCCGGTGCTGGTGCGCGCCACGCAGACCGGCGACCACATCCGCATGGGCGCGGCCGTCGGCACCCTCACCCTGGACGAGTCGTCCGGACGGGACGTGCTGCTCGTCGCGGGCAGCACCGGCCTCGCCCCGCTCAAGGCGATCCTGGAGCAGATCGCCCGCCGACCCGCCCCGCCCCGGGTGCACCTGTTCTTCGGCGCCCGCACCCGCGACTCCCTATACGACCTGGAAGACCTGACGAAGCTCGCCGGAGGACTCCCGTGGCTCACCGTCGTGCCAGCCGTGTCCGACGAGTCCGACGGGCACGGCTTCTCCGCCCTCCTCCACTCCGGGGACGGCGACATCGAGTACGGGAACCTGCCCGACGTGGTGGCCAGGTACGGCCCCTGGAACGCCCACGACGCCTACATATGCGGCCCGTCGGCGATGGTCGAGCAGACCGCCGAGCGGCTCGCGCTCCTCGGCGTCGAGCGTGAACGCATCCGGTTGGAAACCTTCGCAGACGCACAGAGGTGACCGCGTTGAATCCCACGAACCTTCCCGTCGTGTCCGAGGGCTCCCGGCTGACGCCAGGCGAGCTCCAGTCGGTGGTGTTCCCCCGGGCCGCCCTCGGCCGACGCGGCTACGACGAGGAGAAGGTCCGCGCCTTCCTGCTCCACGTGGAACGCGAACTCGTCCAGGTCTTAAACGACAAGGCCGCCCTGGCGGACGAGGTCAACCGGCTGCGCGCCCAGGCGGCCAGGTCGACGCCCGGAGTGATGGCCCCCGAGGACGCCCACTTCCAGGCCGTCCGGATCCTCTCGCAGGCCCAGCAGACCGCCGACCTCTACGTCGCGGACGCCGAGCGCTACACCCGCGAGCTCGCCCACGAGGCGCGGATGCACCGGGAGGCGATCCTGACCGACGCCAAAGGCCGCGCGGAGCATCTCCTCGAAGAGGCCCACCGCAGGGCCACCGAGGTCGCCGACGCGGCGGTCCGCTCGGCCGGCGAGGCCGCCGCCCAGCGCGCCCCGGCCGCGCCCCCACCGTCCCCCGCGGGCCCGCAGGGAGCGGGCGGGACCCGGCCGCCCGACGACGAACGGCTCCGGATGGAACGGGAGATCGCCTACCTGCGCACCTACAGCGACGTCTACCGGACGCATCTGCGCTCCTACCTAGAGGCCCTCCTCCGCAACGTCGACGAGTGGGAGAACTCTGAACGCGCCTCCCTGCCTCATTAATTCAATCCCGGCCCAGGGGCTCGCCTGGCGGCTCGCCCCTGACCGTGCTTGTGCGAGCGCGCTGTGTTTACTGCAATCCCGGCCCAAGGCCGTGCTTGTGCGAGCGCGAATCGCTTCGCGATCTTCCCGGTGGGGCTCGCCTTCGGCTTCGCCCCGCCGGTCAGGGGGCGCGCTCGCGTGACAGCTGAGGCCGTCGCGCGTGGCGGCTTTGGGTTGTTGTGAAGGAGCCTTGGGCGTGTCCGTTCGATAGGGGGTGCGTGCGCGTGTGTGCGCTCGCGTGACAGTTGAGGCCGTTGTGAAGGAGACTCTGGGCGCGTCCGCCGATAAGGGCGCGTGCTCGCCGCCGGGTGCGGGCATGATCCAAGGGACCCGGGGACCCGGGGACCCGGGGGATCGGAGAACCGGGAACCCGGCAACCCGGCAACCTGGGGGACCGGGGAACCGGGACCGGGACCGGGGGAACCGGGGGGAACGGAAGATCAGCGGGATCAGTGGGATCTGCGCAGCGGGTTCTGCGTGGGGGTGCCGGTCTGGAAAACTGGGGGCGCTATGGAATATCTGATCGTGATCGCAGGGCTGGTCGCCGTCGCAGTGATCGTCGGCGGCGTCATGTTCCTGCGGCCCTCCCGCCGCAGGCCGCGTCCGCCCGTCGAGCCGGGAGGCCGGCGCGGCGGTGCCACCGCCGTCGACGAGGCCGAGGCGGCCGCGCCGACCATCGAGCGGGCGCCGCCGACGCAGGCGCCGCCGCCGACGCCCCCGGTCGAGATCGAGCAGCCGCCGCCCGGCGCCGGCCGGCTCGTCCGGCTGCGGGCCCGGCTCGCCCGCTCCCAGAACACCTTCGGCAAGACCCTCCTCGGCCTGCTGTCGCGCGACACGCTCGACGACGACGCCTGGGAGGAGATCGAGGAAACCCTGATCACCGCCGACATGGGCGCCGCCGTGGCCAGCCAGGTCACCGACGACCTGCGGACCCGGGTCCAGGTGCTGGGCACCCGCAGCCCGGCGGAGGTCCGCGCGCTGCTCAAGGACGAGCTGGTCAAGCAGATCGGCGCCGACCTCGACCGGTCGCTGAAGACCGAGCGGCACGGCAACAGGCCCGCGGTGCTCATGGTCGTCGGCGTCAACGGCACCGGCAAGACCACCACCTGCGGCAAGCTCGCCCGCGTCCTCGTCGGCGACGGCCGCACCGTGCTGCTCGGCGCCGCCGACACCTTCCGCGCCGCCGCGGCCGACCAGCTGGAGACGTGGGGCACCCGCGTCGGCGCGCAGGTCGTCCGCAGGGGCGAAGGCGCCGACCCCGCCAGCGTCGCGTTCGACGCCGTCAAGCAGGGCATCGACACGGGCGTCGACGCGGTGATCGTCGACACCGCCGGCAGGCTGCACACCAAGACCGGGCTGATGGACGAGCTCGGCAAGGTCAAGCGGGTCGTCGAGAAGCAGGCCGAGGTCGACGAGGTCCTGCTCGTCCTGGACGCCACCACCGGGCAGAACGGCATGCAGCAGGCCCGGGTGTTCGCCGAGGTCGTCAACATCACCGGCGTGGTGCTGACCAAGCTGGACGGCACCGCCAAGGGCGGCATCGTGGTCCAGGTGCAGCGCGAGATCGGCGTCCCGGTGAAGCTGGTCGGCCTGGGCGAGGGCCCCGACGACCTGGCCCCCTTCGAGCCCGAGGCGTTCGTGGACGCGATCCTCGGAGACTAGCCCGGCAGGGGTCGCTCCCGGCTGGGTGCTTTGACGGCTCTTGGGTGATGTCGGACCAGGCCCTGGCCGTCCCTCGCGTTTCGGTGCCCCGCGATCGTCACGGTCGCGGGGCACCGGCATTTTCGACCGGAAACAGTCACTGCGCTCGGGGTAAGACGGTGAGGGTTCTGAAACACCGGTGAAACATCGCGGGACGGGGTTTCACACTCCTGAAACACGGGAGCCGTCCGGGCGAAACGGCCGCGGATGAATCTTCTGAGCAGTCCACAGTTTCCGGTCGAGGAGGGCACTCCCCGAGATGAAGATCGACACAGGCGCGACCGCCTGGCTGCTCACGGCCACGGCGCTGGTGCTGCTCATGACGCCCGGGCTGGCCTTCTTCTACGGGGGCATGGCGCGGGCCAAGAGCGTCCTCAACATGATGATGATGTCGTTCGGGAGCATCATCAGCGTGACCATCCTTTGGGTCCTCTACGGGCACTCGATCGCATTCACCGACAACGGCAACTCCTTCGCCAACAAGTTCATCGGCGGATTCGACGCCGTGGGCCTAAAGGGCGTCGCGACCCAGGTATCGGAGGGCCTTCTGCCGGAGCAGAGCGACAACATCCCGACGATGGTGTTCTCGGCGTTCCAGTTGACGTTCGCCATCATCACCGTCGCCCTCATCAGCGGCGCCATCGCGGACCGTGCCAAGTTCGGGGCCTGGATGACCTTCACCGTCGCCTGGGCGACGCTGGTGTACTTCCCCGTCGCGCACTGGGTGTGGGGGACGGGCTGGCTCAACAAGCTCGGCATCGAGGACTTCGCCGGCGGCACGGTCGTCCACGTCAACGCGGGAGCGGCGGGCCTGGCGCTGGCGTTCGTGCTGGGCAAGCGGCGCGGTTGGCCGAAGGAGCGGATGCGGCCGCACAACCTGCCGTTCGTCCTGCTCGGCGTCGGGCTGCTGTGGTTCGGCTGGTTCGGCTTCAACGCCGGATCCGAGCTGGCCGTGGACGGCACGACCGGGCTGGCGTTCATGAACACGCAGGTCGCCACGGCGGTCGCCGCGGGCGCCTGGATCCTCGTGGAGAAGTTCCGCGACGGCCACGCGACCACGCTGGGCGTCGCGTCCGGGGCCGTTGCCGGTCTCGTCGCCGTGACCCCCGCGGCCGGGTTCGTGGACCCGTGGGCGGCCATGGTGATCGGCCTGGTCGCGGGCGCCGTCTGCGCCTACGCGGTGGGCCTTAAGTACCGGCTCGGCTTCGACGACTCGCTCGACGTGGTGGGCGTCCACCTCGTCGGCGGCACGGTCGGCGCCCTGTCCCTCGGCTTCCTGGCGGCCTACCCGTTCCTGCCCGGCCAGCACAAGGGCCTGTTCTACGGCGGCGGCCTCCACCAGCTCGGCCTCCAGGTGCTCGGCCCCGCCGTGATCGGCCTGTACTCCTTCGCCATGGCATGGATCATCGGCAAGATCATCGATGTGACGGTCGGGTTCCGCGTCGCCGAGGAGGACGAGGCGACCGGCATCGACGTCACGACCCACGCGGAGAGCGCGTACGATCTCGCGCTCGCGACCGGCGGCGGCGCCACGCGCGCGCCCGTCCCGGGCACCGCGGTCCCCGAGGCGAAGGTGGAGGCGGACGCGTGAAGCTGATCACGGCGGTCATCAAGCCGTTCAAGCTGGACGAGGTGAAGGCGGCCCTGGAGACCTTCGGGGTCAAGGGCCTGACCGTCAGCGAGGCCAGCGGCTACGGCCGGCAGAAGGGCCACACCGAGGTCTACCGAGGCGCCGAGTACAAGGTCGACCTGGTGCCCAAGCTGCGGGTCGAGGTCCTGGTGGAGGCCGAGGACGCCGACGACATCATCGACGTGATCGTCAAGGCGGCCCGCACCGACAAGATCGGCGACGGCAAGGTGTGGGCCGTCCCGGTCGACACCGTGGTCCGGGTCCGTACCGGCGAGACCGGTCCGGAAGCCCTGTAGTGACCCTCGTCCACCGGACGGCCGGGGACCCGCCCTCCACGGCCGGCACGGCCCGCGCGGCGTTCGCGGCGGCGAGGGCCGCGCGGGCCGGCGAGCTGGACCACTGGCTCGCCACCCTGCTGACCGGCGGCGCGGACGTCGCGCTCGCGGCGGTGGGGAGCCACGCCCGCCGCGAGCTGACCCCCGGCGGCGACCTCGACCTCGTCCTGCTGCACCGGGGCCGGGCCGGCGTCGCCGGGATCGCCGACCGCGTCTGGTACCCGGTCTGGGACTCCGGGCTCCGGCTCGACCACTCCGTCCGGACCGTCGACGAGGCCAGGACCGTCGCGCGCGAGGACATGAAGGCGGCGCTCGGCCTGCTGTCGGTACGCCACGTCGCGGGCGACCGCGCCCTCGTGGACGAACTGCGCGCCGCCGTCCTCGCCGACTGGCGCGCCGACGCCCGGGCGCGGCTCGCCGAGCTGGCGCGGATGTGCCGCGACCGCTGGGAGAACCGCGGCGAGCTGGCGTTCCTCCTCGAACCCGACCTCAAGGAGGCCCGCGGCGGCCTGCGCGACGTCCACGCCATGCAGGCCGTCGCCGCGTCGTGGATGGCCTCCGCGCCCGACGCCCGCGTCAAGGCCGCCCACGACCTGATCCTGGACGTCCGGCACGCCCTGCACGACGTCACCGGCCGCTCCGCCGACCGGCTCGTCTTGCAGGAGCAGGAGGCCGTGGCGCGCGCGCTCGGCATGCTCGACGCGAACGTGCTGCAACGCTCGATCGCCGAGGCCGCCCGCACCATCACCTACGCGGGCGACCACCTGTGGCGGCGTGTCGAGAGATTCACCGCGCGCCGCGCGGCCCGCGGCGCCGAGCGGCGCCCGGTCGGGGACGGCGCCGTCGAACACGAAGGCGAGGTCGTCCTCGCGCGCGGCGCCGACCTCGGCGACCCCGCCCTCGTGCCCCGCGTCGCCGCGGCCGCCGCGCAGGCCGGGCTGCCGCTTTCGCCCGCCACGGTGGCGCGGCTGGCCGAACGGGCCGCCCTGCCCGAGCCGCCCTGGCCCGCCGAAGCCCGCGACGCGCTGGTGGCGCTGCTCGGCGCGGGACCCGCGGCCATCGGCGTCTGGGAGGCGCTCGACCAGGCCGGGCTGATCGTCCGCCTGCTGCCCGACTGGGAGCGCGTCCGCAACCGGCCGCAGCGCAACCCCGTCCACCGCTTCACCGTCGACCGCCACCTCGTGGAGGCCGCCGCCGGCGCCGCCGCCCTCACCCGCGAGGTCGCCCGGCCCGACCTGCTGCTGGTCGGCGCGCTGCTGCACGACATCGGCAAGGGCTGGCCCGGCGACCACTCCGTCAGCGGCGCCGTCGTGGCCCGCGACCTCGGCGCGGGACTCGGCTTCCCCGAGGGCGACGTCGAGGTCCTGGAGACGGTCGTCCGGCACCACCTCCTGCTGCCCGAGACCGCCACCCGCCGCGACATCGACGACCCCGCCACCGTCAGATCCGTGGTCGCGGCCGTCTCGGCGGTGCCGGGCCGCGAGCGGGAGATCCTCGAACTGCTCGCCGCGCTCGCCATCGCCGACGGCAACGCCACCGGCCCCGCCGCCTGGGGCGGCTGGAAGGCCGGCCTGGTCGCCGAGCTCACCCGCCGCGTCGCCGCCGCCCTGTCCGGCGGCACCCCGCCGCCCGCC
>NZ_SMKU01000263.1 GCF_004349215.1 Actinomadura rubrisoli
GGATTGGGGGTGGGCGGTGGATAGGAGGGCTTTGGCGGCTGCTCGTGCGTCGGTGCCGGCGTCGGTTGTTCCGTCGATGGAGACGACTACGCTCGCTCCCTCGATGAGGAGCAGGAGTTGTCTTGCCAGGCGGGGCGGGTCGGCGAGGCCGGCCTGGTGGATCCGGTCTTCGAGCAGGCGCCGATAGCGTGCCAGGTGTGTTTGGGCGATTAGGGCAATGGCGGGGTCGGCGCGCGTGTCGGTGACGGTGTTCACCACCGTGCAACCGTGGTAGCCGGGTCGGGCGAACCAGTCCAGCAGCAGATCGAACACCGATAGGACCCGCTCGGGGCCGTCCGGGGCGTCGGCGGTCTTGCGGACGAGCCAATCGTGGATTCTGTTGCTGTGTTCGGCGAGCATCGCCTCGACGAGGGCGTCCTTGGACGGGAAGTAGCGGTAGAGGCTGAGCTTGGACGCCTTGGCTTCGGCGGCGATCTCGTTGACGCCCACCGCATGGACACCGCGTTCGTAGAACAGCCTGGCGGCCGTGTCGAGGATCTTCGTGCGTGTCGCCTGCTGCGAGGGGCTGAGTGTCTCGGTCGCCACGGTTGGCCAGCCTAGCTCCTTCATGATTGAACAGTACCAACTTGTACTGTGAAAGTACAGGTCGGTACTGTCTTGGTATGGCGAATCGTGATCAGGTGCCCGTCGCGCGTCTGTGGCTGGCCGTCCTCTGCGGCTATCTCGCGCTCGGTGCGACCCTTCAGGAACTGCCGGGTTACGTCGCCGGCCACTTCCAGCAGCGCCCCTTCATCGTTGGGGTCACCGTGAGCCTCGCCTTCGCCGGGACGGCGGCCGCGCGGCCGTTCGCCGGGCGCGCGGGCGATCTGGGACGGGCCCGTCCGATCGCGATGGCCGGGGCCGCGCTGACGGCGTTGGCCGGGGCGGGTCACCTGCTCGCCCCCGACATCGGGACACTCCTGGTCGCACGCCTGGTGATGGGCGTCGGCGAGGCGGCGCTGTTCTCTGGGTGCCTGCCGTGGGTGCTGACGGAGGTCGACGCCTCTCGCCGCGGCCGCGTCGCCGGATGGTTCGGCCTGTCCATGTGGGCGGGGCTGTCGGGCGGCCCGCTGCTGGCGGTTGGCATGGCCTGGGCGGGTGGGTCGAGCGCCGTATGGGCGGCCGTGGTGACGTTGCCCGTCGTGTCCACTGTTCTGATCGCCTCAACTCGCCGTCCGGCCGGACCGGCGGCGTCCATCTCCCTGCGGGGGTGGCGCGACCTCGTGCCGGTCGGGGTCGGCAGGCCCGGGATGATGCTCGGGCTCGCGGCGTACGGATACGGCAGCCTCACCGCTTTGCTCGTGCTGTTCCTGGCCGGTATCGGCGGGAAGAGCGCCGGCCTGGCGATCTTCTCCCTTTCGTTCCTGATCACGCGTACGGCCGGGAGCCCGCTGATCGACCGTTACGGGGGGCTGGCCACAGCGCGCGTCGTGCTGCTGATCGAGACGGTCGGGCTGGCCCTGCTCGCCGTGGCCTCGTCACAGGCCGCCGCGCTGCTCGCGGTCGCCGTCACCGGCGTGGGCCTCGGACTGATCTATCCCGCGACGACGAAGCTGACGCTGCACCACGCTGGAGGACTGACGCCCGGGACGGCTGTCGGAGCCATGACGTCGTTCTGGGATCTCGGCATCCTCGCCGCCGGGCCGGCCGGTGGGCTGATCGTGGCCGCCTCGGGGTTCCGCGCGGCGTTCGCGGTGGGAGCGGGCGCGGCGGCGCTCGCCCTCGCCCTCACGGTGGTGCACTGGACGTCACGCGGTTCTCGCGGGGATTCACCCAGGCACGAGATGGTGTCGAGAGCCTGAACCGGCCGCCGCGTCAGCGGTCCGCGTAGACGAGGGAGAGTTCGCGGGAGAAGTACTCGGGCAGGCCGTCCCACGGGTTCGCGCCCGCCCGGTCGGTCACGTACACGACGCCCGCGTTGCAGCGGCCCGCCCGCGTCAGCGTGCGCGCGAGGACGGGACGGGGCGCCGCGTAGACCAGATGGCAGAACTGCTCGGCGGGCAGGCGCTTCGCCCACGCGGGCGCGCGGAGGCGCTGGTACGCCGACCAGGGGCCCTCGAAGGTGACCAGGAGGTCGGCGAGCGCGGCGTAGGCGGCGTCCGGGTAGGTGCCGTGATTGAACACGATGTGCTCCGCGCCGCGGCTCCGCATGCCCGCGGTGATCCGCCGGTACCGGATCAGGTGCGCCGGGCCCGCGGACACCTGGTCGAGGAACACCATCCGGATGCCGTACCACGTCCGGTAGCGCACCAGTTCGTCCTCGACCTCCTTGGTCGGACGGCGGCCGTAGGCGGTGTCGACGTACCCGGCGAGCGGGACGCCCGCGTCGGACGTGCGGTGCGCGACGGCCGCGAAGTCGCGGTCCCGGACGGTGCCCGCGCCGCTGTCGACGTTGAGCACGACCGCGCCCAGGCGGGGATCGGCAAGCGCCGTCCAGTCCACCGCGGCCGGGTGGAAGTACGCGGGCACCGCCACCGCGCCGACGCGGGCGCTCAGCCGGTACATGCCGTGTCCGCCCACAGGTCGCGCAGGGAGGTCGTGAGGTCGGTGGCGGGCTTCCAGCCGAGGACGCGTCCGATGGCCCGGATGTCGGCCTGCTGCCAGGCGACGCCGGACGAGCGCTCCAGCCCGGCGGCGGGGGCCTCCAGCACCCGCTGCCGCGACCCGGTGACCCGCACGAGGGAGGCGGCCAGGTCCCGCAGCGGCGTGGCCCGTCCGCTGCCCACGTTGAGGACGGCGGGCACCGGCCCGGGGGCGCGGGCGGCGGCGAGGACGGCGTCGGCGACGTCCCGGACGTCGACGAGGTCCCGGCAGGCGGTCAGCGGGCCCACCCGGACGTCCTCGTCGGTGCCCGCCGTCCGGCGCAGCTCGGCGGCGAGCCGTCCCGCCAGCGTGGACCGGGGCGCGCCGGGCCCCACGGGGTTGAACACCCGGAGGACGACGGCGTCGACCGGGGTCTCGGCCAGGGTGCGGACGAGCTCGGTCCCGGCCAGCTTCGTGACGCCGTAGAGGCCCAAGGGGCGCGGCGGGGCCGTCTCGGCGACCGGAACGCCGGCCTCGACGTCGCCGTACTCGGCGGCCGAGCCCAGGTGGACGAGCCTCGGCGGGCAGATCGCCGAGGTCAGCGCCGTCACGAGGTTCGCGACGGCCACGACGTTGCCGCTGACCAGCTCCGCCGGGGTGCCGTGGGTGACCCCCGCGCAGTTGACGATCGCGTCGGGGGCGGTGTCGAGGATCGCCTCGGCCACCTCCGCGGGCCCGGCGGCCAGGTCCAGCCGCAGGCCCCCCGGCTCGGGGGACCGCGCGGCCGCGACGACCTCGACCCCGGCGGCGCAGGCCCGCGCCCGGACGTGCCGTCCGACGAAGCCGGTCGCGCCGATCAGCAGGACGCGGCTCATCGCCGGCTCGCCGATGCCTGGGGGGCCGGCTCCCCCCGCCCGGGCACCACGCGGATCGGGCCCTCCAGCAGCTGCGTGCGCAGGTGCGGGAAGTCGGCGTTGGCCCGGTCGTAGTCGTCCGGGCGCCCGATGTCGAGCCAGTAGCCGTCGAACCGGTACTCGCGCGGGTGGCGCCCCTCCGCCAGCAGGTCCAGGACGAGCTCGTCGAAGCCGAGGGCGAGGCCCGGCTCGTACTTCGCCAGGGCCTCCTTCGCGACCCCGTACACGCCCATGCTGACCTGGTAGTAGAGGGTGGGCTTCTCGGTGAACTCGGTGACCTGGCCGTTCTTGGTCGTGAGCACGCCGAAGTCGATGTCCACCTGGCGGGCGTAGGTGGCGACGGTCAGTGGGGGCTTGGTGGCGTCGTGCTCGTCCAGCAGCCCGGCGAAGTCGAGGTCGGTGAGGACGTCGCCGTTCATCACGAGGAAGTCGTCCGGGAGCCGGTCGCGCATCGTCAGCAGCGGGCCGATCGTGCCGAGCGGGGCCTCCTCGGACGCGTAGTCGATGCGCAGGCCCCACCGGCTCCCGTTGCCGATGTAGGACCGGATCAGGTGCCCCAGGTACCCGATGGCCAGCGTCACCGTGCGGAACCCCTGCCGGGACAGCTGATGCAGCAGGATCTCAAGGATGGCGTACTCGTCACCGATGGGGACGAGCGGTTTGGGCAGTGTCGTCGTGTACGGCCGCAGCCGTACTCCTTTGCCGCCAGCGAGGATAACGGCGTGCATGATGCCTCTCCATGCCTAGATGTTGTACGTGTCCGGCCGGTAGCGCGTCAGGTTGGCGGGGTCGAGGAACCATTCGATGGTGTCCTTGAGGCCCTCTTCGAGCGTGTACCGGTGCCGCCAGCCGGTGGCGCGGCGCAGCCTGCCGCTGTCGCAGACCAGGCGCATCACCTCCGCCCGGTCGGGACGCCGGCGTGCCTCGTCGGACAGGAACTCGGCCTGCTTGCCCATGAGCGCGGCGATCTGGTGGGCGAGCCGCCCCATGGAGATCTCCTGGCCGGTCCCGGAGTTGAACAGCTCGCCGACGACGGTCTCGGCGGGCGCGGTCCCGAGGGTGACGAACGCCTCGGCGGTGTCCTTGACGTAGGTGAAGTCGCGGGTCGGCTCCAGCGACCCCACCGTCACCACGTCGGCGTTCGCGGCGAGCTGGCTGATCACGGTGGGGATGAACGCGCGCGCGGACTGGCGGGGACCGAAGGTGTTGAACGGACGCAGCGTCACCGCCGGCACCCCGAAACCGGCGTGGTAGCTCTCCACGAGCTTGTCCGCCGAGATCTTCGTCGCCGCGTAGGGGGACTGGGCCTGGAGCGGATGCGACTCGTCGATGGGCACCTGCCTCGCCGTGCCGTAGGTCTCGCTGGTGGAGGTGTGCACCATCCGGGGCGTGCACAGGCTCCGGACGGCCTCCAGGACGTTCAGCGTCCCGAGGATGTTCGTCTCGACGTACGACTGCGGCGCCCGGAAGGAGTAGGGGATCGCGATCAGCGCGGCCAGGTGGTAGACCACATCGGCGTGGTGGATCAGCTCGAAGACCGTCTCGGGGTCCCGGACGTCGCCCGGCACCACCTCCACCTGGTCCAGGACGTCGGACGGGAGCACGTCGAGCCATCCCCAGGACCCGAACGAGTTGTACTGGACCATGGCCCGGACGCGGTGGCCGCGCTCGACGAGCACTTCGACGAGGTGGGAGCCGATGAACCCGTCGGCTCCCGTCACGGCGACCAAGCTCTTCATCGGATTCATGCCTTTCGACGGGGGGTCATCTATGGGGAGTCGCGCGGGAGAGGACACGGCCCGCGTAGATCGTGAGGATGAGGAACAGGGCGCCGGCGACGGCCATCTGGATCGTCCCGGGTTCGGTTCGTGGGACGCTCCACGCGGCGGCGACCTCGGCGGCCAGCGCGCAGGCGCAGGTGGTGAGGGCGACGGCGACCCGCCCGCACGCCTGGAGGACCAGCGCCAGGAAGAACGCACCGCCCAGCCCGACGAACCCGCCGAGGACCCGCAGCGTCGCGCCCGAGGTGGGCAGGCCCGCGATCAGCGCGGAGACGGTGACGAGCGCCGTCAGCGACGCCATGTACCGGGCGAGCGCGGATCCCAGGGTCACGCGGGCGGCACGCGCGAAGCCGGGCATGTCGGTGTGGGTGCGCAGCAGGTGGTAGACGCGCCTGCGGTAGGCGTACAGGATCCACTCGGCGACGCCCATCGACAGCGAGAGCGACAGCACGGCCACGGTCGTGCTCCCCGCCGGCACCGGCCGCCCGGCGACCGCGCACAGCAGGGTGAACGTCAGCAGCCCGCCGGTCAGCAGGCCGAACACGGAGAAGGGCAGCGCGGCCGCGACGTCGCGGCCGGTGACCACCCGGCGGGTCGGCCGCCCGGCCCCGGAGGTGCACACGACCGCGAGCGCGATCGTGGCCGCGAGCGTCGCCAGCCAGGCGACCCACACGCCCATCGGCACGGTCTCCAGCGTGCCGTCCGCGTTGTCGGACGGCGGGGAGCCGCCATGGGCCGCGAGGTAGACCACCACGCCCGCGACACCGGGGAGGAAGGCCAGGAGCAGCCGGCGCTCGCCCCCGTTCACCTGCACCACCATCGCCGCCAGCAGGTAGGCGCCCAGCCCGGCGGCGAGCGCCGTCGCCGTCGTCCCGGCGTCCAGGACGATCCCGGTCGCCGCCGTCACCGGGACCACCACGAGCGCCCCGGCGGCGAGCCCGTACCTGAGCACCCGCGCCGCGGCGGCCTTGTCCCCGAGCCCCAGCCGGACGTACCCGAGGTAGGCCGTCCCCTGGCTCACCGTCCACGACAGCAGGAGCGAGAACACGAGCAGGACGTCGGCGGTCGTCCTGGTCAGCGCCGGGGTCGCGACGATGTAGCAGAGCCCGGGCAGGCCGAACAGCACCCCGCGCACGAGGTGCCGCCAGGGCGTGGGCCGCCACGGGCTCGCGGTCGCCTCGGGCGTCGGCGGGCGGCGCGGCGTCCCGGCGAACAGGTCCTCGGCGACCGCGAACACGTCCGGATGGCCGTAGCCGCGGGCCGCCTCGTCGTTGATCCCGTCCGCCTCCAGCCCGGCCGTGATCTCCAGCGGGTCGACCGCGCTCGCGCACAGGTCCGCCATGCGCTCCCGCAGCTCCTCCAGCCGCTCCGCCGCGCTTGCCCGCGAACTCCCTGCGTGGACGGGCACGCGCTCGCGGTCCTGCGGTCCGTGGATGTGGTCGGGCATGGAGGCGCTCATGCGAGCCTCGCCTCGGCCGTCCGGCGGTCGGCCGTCCGGCGGTCGGCCGTCCGGCGGTCCGCCGTGCGGGGCTCGGCCAGGTCGCTGTAGATCGTCCGGAACGCGTCCACCGCGCGGTCGACGGTGAACAGCTCCAGCGCGCGCGCCCGGGCGGCGCCGCCGAGCCGCCGCCGGGACACCTCGTCGCCCAGCAGGCGCAGGCACGCGTCCGCCATCTCCCGGGGGGCGCGCGGCGGCACGACGAGCCCGGTGTCGGCGACCGCCTCGGTGACCCCGCCGACGTCGGTGGCGACGGTCGCGCGGCCGCAGGTCATCGCCTCGATGAGGGTGTACGGGAAACCCTCGGAGATGCTGGACAGCACCACCACCGTGCCCGCCGCGTACGCGTCGCGGATGTCGTCCACCCGTCCCTCGAACGTGGTGTGCTCGGCGACCCCGAGGTCGGCGGCGAGGGCCTCGCACCGGGTGCGGTACCGCTCGCCGCCGGCCGGCGTCCCCCCGAACAGCCGCAGCCGCGCGTCCGGGACCTTCTCCTTGACCAGGGCGAACGCCTTGATCAGCGTCTCCAGGTCCTTGATCGGGTCGACGCGCCCGGCCCAGCTGATCGTGGGGGTCGCGGGCTCGGCGCCGGCCGCCGGGAAGCGGGCGGGATCGACGCCGTTGTAGACGGTCTCCAGGTTCTCGGGGTCGGCCCCGCAGCGCACCTCCCACCGCCGGTTGTACAGATTGCAGGGGGTCACCAGGTCGGCGGTGCGGTAGGCGGCGCTGCACAGCAGGCGGAGGAAGCCGAGCAGCACCGCCTTCACCGGCCAGGAGTAGAGCGAACGCTGGTACTCGATGTAGCGCTCACGCAGGTAGATGCCGTGTTCGGTGAGGCACAGCGGCGTCCCGTACGTCCACTTGGCCGCGAGACCGGGCAGCACGGGGACGCCGTTGGACACCGCGTGCGTGAGGTCGCCGCGCGGGGGCGGGCCCAGCATCGGCCGCAGCAGATGCTCCAGCAGGTCGATGGTCGTGAGGGCGTCGTGGACGGTGGGCCGCACGCCGATCCGGTCGAACTCCTCCCGGCGCGCGGACCATGCGTCCATGAGCCATCGCACCGGGCCCTCGGTGCGCAGCGCCGCCTGGAGGTCGGCGACCTGCCCGAACTCGAAGAGCGCTTTCAGGATGTGCGGGAAGACCTCCCCCTCCGGTCCGGAGGGGGCGAGGATGGCGTGCAGAAAGGACCGGCAGAGACGCTCGAAGTCCCGGGCCTTGCCTCCGGACGGGGGTCGCCCGCCCGGAGGCCCCCACATCGGGACGGACTTCGCGGTGACGTGTTCGGGAAGGTCCCAGGCCACGGGTTCGGTCCCGCTGGCGGTGATGGCCAGGACATGAAACCGGTGCTCCGGCATTCCCCGCACGAGCTGGTCGCACCAGACGCTCACACCTCCGTAGTTGTGCGGGTAGGTCCCCTCCGTCACCAGGGTGATATCCAACGTCAGGCTCCGGGCGGAGTGAGCGTGACGTCCCCTGCCTTGTAGGCGGACCGCTCACCGGCGTAGGCGTTCCCGAACAGCTCCGAGCCCTCTCGCGTGCCCTCCGGCGCGGTGATCGGGACGTCCAGCCCCTTCACCGCCGACTTGACCGTGATCGTCCCGTCCTGGAGGTAGGCGGTGACGTCGCCCTTCGCCACGGCGTCGTCGCGGAGGGCGGCCCGCCACTCGTCCTGGCGGGCGAGCTCGCCGCCCAGCACCGACATGGGCTCGTTCACGATGGGCGAGTTGTCGGCGAACGCCGTCCTGTACTCGCCCAGGACGCGGTCGAGCAGCGGGTAGAGGATCTGGTCCTCGGTGATGTTCGACTGATGCGCGTAGTGCGGCCTGGGGTCGTTGCCGAGCACGTGCGAAAGCGTGATCCTCGCGTCGGTCGGGACGATGTACGACGTGTAGCCGGTGTCGGGGTCGAGCGGCTCGATACAGGTCGTGGTGGAGGGGTTGTCCTCGCAGATACCGCTGCCGCCGTCGGACCGGCGCGTGTAGATCCAGTTGTACTCGTCGACCTCTTCCTCTTCGGTGGCGACGTTGAAGAAGACGCTCAGCGGATGGCGCGGCACGGTCCGCAGGGCGCCCAGCTTGCGCTGCCCCCTGTCCCGGGAGGCGTCGCCCGCCACCCACTTGACGTCCGCCTCGGACAGCGCGGGGGCGAGGTTGGGGTTGTCGTCCGGCTGCTGCGGCAGGATCCGCAGGCCGGAGTGCTCACCGGTGACCAGCTCGCTCGGCCGCACGGGGATGCCGTGCTTGGCCGCCCATTCGAGGTTCTTGACGGCCTCCTGCTTGATGGCGGCCTCGCCGACGTACTTGATCTCCCTGGTGTCCGGATCGGTCGCGCACCGCCAGGGCCTGACCGAGATGTCCTGGACGCAGCCGAGGAAGGTGTGCCCATAGGTGTGGTTGAGCCACCGGAACCGGTCCTTGTCGGCGACGAACTCGTCGGTGAGGGGATCCTCCTCGTGCTTGGCGATCTCCTCGTCGCTGCCGGCGCCGTTGTAGGCCATGTCGAACATGAAGGCCCGCTGCGCCTGCCAGGAGGCCGCGAACGTCACGTCCTCTGGCTGCATGCGGATGTCCTCCGTCTCGACTTCCTCGTCCTCGCAGTCCTCGCCGGGGGTGCAGTCGTCCTCGGTGCTCCAGCGCGCGTCCGGCAGGAAGACGTCGTCGACGTGGACGCCGAGGTAGTTGCGGGCGTAGCCGAGGTGGACGCCCTTGGTCAGCCAGGTGATCAGGCCGTGGCCGATCGTCCGGAGCTGGAACTGCTGGGCGTTGTTGGCGTAGCTCAGCACGAGCTCGCTCCGGCCGTCGTGGTTGAACGCGCCGACGAGCGTGCCCGTGGCGCCCTTGACGGTCGCGGTGAGGAACGTCTGGAAGGACCGTCCGGTGGCGGGGTCGTCCGGGAGCGGGGTCGCGAGGAAGCCGTAGCTCTCGCCGACGTCGGCGCTGACGTCGTCGAACTTCACGGGGCCGCGCAGGTAGCGGAACGCGTCGGCCTTCCCGGCCGCGGACACCTGCGCCGTCGCTCCGTCCAGGTTGCCGGAGTAGGTGGGCGCGCTCAGCCCGACGGCCGCCGACGGGTGGACGTAGGCGTCGAGCTGGCGGATGCCGAACCGCTTCTCGTAGTCGGCGAGCGCGGCCAGCTCCGTGCCGTTCTGGAACGGGGACGCGTTGGGCAGCACGACCGCCTGGTACTTGGCGCGGGGCACCCCGTCGACGGTGTCGGAGAGGAAGGCCGCGTCGATCACCGGCCGGTCGGCCTTGCGGAGATCGACGGTGCGGTACGGCACGCCCTCGATCTTCAGCTGGTCCGCGACGGCGGAGACCGGGGCCCCGCCGTCGGTGACGACCAGGACCTGGAGATCGATGCGCGGGCCCGCGGCCCTGGCGGTCACCTGCGGGCAGATGGCCAGAACGGCCATCGTGAGGACGCCGAAAAGGGCGCTGAGCACGGGACGGCGGACGACTCTCATCATGCCTCCCGGAGCGACTTACGACGCTGATCGAAGAATTTCACCGATTCACATCCGCTATAGAATAGAAATTTAAATGACCTTTGGAACTCCGACACCAGAGCATGCGGTACCCGGGTGTACAAGTAAAGGTGGACATCAGGCCCATCTTGGCGTGGGCCCGGTCCTAGGACCCCGCTGGGCAGGAATTACCTGAGGGCATGCCGCTTGCCGCGTCGCCCTCCGGCTCGTCGAAGCCATCGCCGGAGGGAGCCGAATTCAATTCGCGCCAGCGGACGGTGGCGTGATCCCTGCCGTCCGCGCCCAGCCGTTTATAGATCTGGTGGGCATGGTTCTTGACGGTCTTCTCGGAGATGACGAGCCGCCGTGCTATCTGCCGGTTGGTCAGCCCGGCGGCGATCAGCTCCAGGATCTCGACCTCGCGCGGGGTGAGGCCGGGATCGTGCCGCCAACTCTCCGGCGTCCGCCCCTCGTGCAGCCACCTCACCAGGGCGTTCACCACCGGCTGGGACAGGCGCGACTCGCCGCGCTCCGCCGCGAAGACCACGTCGGCGAGCGCCTCCGGCTCGAAGTGGCCGTAGACGAGACAGCTGAGCGCCCCCGCCATGAGGGCCTGGATCAGCGCCTGGGGCTCTTCCACCGCGGTCACGACGACGATTCGCGGGTTGTGCCTGACCCGTGCCAGCGCACTGATATTGGCGGTCGACGGCGGGGACGAGTCCAGCAGCACGACATCGGGCTCATGCCTTCGGACTTCGCCCATGGAATGCCCGATGGCCGCATTGCCGACGACATCGAGCATTGGAACGGAGCAGAGCAGTGAATGCAGCCCGATCCGCAATACCGGATTATCGCCGATGATCAAGATCCGGACCGTGTCCGACCTCATGGATGATCACTCATCACGCCTGCCGCCTCGCAATTGTGACGCCCGTGGGGAGCCAGCGTCTCGACGAATGCCTGATGGAATCCGGCGGCGACAAGGCCGGTCAAGGCGGGGGAGTGCCGCGGCATCTCGCTCTCGCGATGCCGCGACCTGCGAAGACGGCAGGCGCATGTGAAGAGTTGTCAGTGCCGGCGGCCGCGCTTGTCACACCGGGCCGAACGGCGCGCCCGGATCGGACTACCGCGCCTTCTGGATCACGCCGCAGGCGAAACGGCCGCCGGAGTCGCCCGCCTTGAGGGTCTCGGCGTCCGGTCCCTTCTTGCCGTCGGCGGAGGTGTAGCGCTCCGGGATGTTGGCGTGGTTGTCGGGCAGCGCGTGCAGCACGATCGCGCTGCCGTCGGCGTCCAGCAGGTGCTGGGTCTGGAAGCGGTCGGTGACCGACACGCCCACGCCGCGCCCGGCCTCGTCGACCAGCAGCGTGGGCAGGTCGCCGGAGTGCCCGGGGTGGCCCTTGCCGGCGTCGAGGCTCAGGTGGCCCCCGGCGGTGAAGAACGGGCTGACCTTGCCGGTGCTGGGGTCGACGGCCTGGGGGTCGCACTTGCCGGTCGTGTGGACGTGGAGCCCGTGGAACCCGGCGGGCACCTTCGACACCCGTACGGTCACGCGCTCGTGGCCCATGCTCGCCTCCTCGACGGAGAGGGTGCCGACCACGTTCCCCTGCACGTCGCGCAGCTGCGCGGTGAGATCCTGCTGCCCGCCACCGGTGGCGGCCTGCACGCCCGCGGAGACCGCGAGCGTGGCGGCCAGACCGCCGATCGTGGCGACGGCCGTCAGATGGACGCCCGACCAGATCTTCTTCATGTTCGTCCCTTCCGAGAAGCCGGCCGGACGAATGGGGAGCCCGCCGGCTGCGTGCTCCGGTCGCAGCCCGCGCCCGGAGGCGGGTCCGCCATGAACGCGATCCCGCTAGGGCTGCCTTAGTAGCCCGGCCCGCCCCCTCCGGGCAAGGGGCGCGGCCGAATCAGGCACGCATCGAACAGAGCTGACAGAAACGGCCAGGTCACACCGCGTGATCGATGGCGCGTCCGCACCGGACACGGGTGACAAATCGGACCACATCTGTCACGCCCCTAGTCAGATCGGTAAATTAATAGGAAACTTACCTTTTAGATGGCTTGCCCTTGTCCCCGCCCTTGGGAGCCCCCCGATGACCGTCGGAACCCGCCTCACCCCGTCCGATCAGCGCACCACTCCGTACACGGCCCGCTACGCCTGGGCACTCGGTCGCCTCTTCCTCGGCTGGATCTTCCTCTGGGCCTTCCTCGACAAGCTCCTCGGGCTCGACAAGCCCGCCCCGAAAGGCTGGCTGGACGGCACCTCCCCCTCGAAGGGCTTCCTCAGCCACGTCGAGGGCCCGTTCAAGGACATGTTCCACGCCATGGCCGGCGACCTGTGGGTCGACGCCCTCTACATGTTCGGCCTGGCCGGCCTGGCCTTCGCGCTGATCACCGGTATCGGCCTCCGCGTGGCCGCCGCCGGCGGAACCCTCCTGCTCGCGATGCTGTGGATGGCGTCCCTCTGGCCCGAGACCAACCCCTTCATGGACGAGCACTGGATCTACGCGATCCTCCTGGTCAGCCTCGCCTACGCCAACGCCGGAGACACCCTCGGCCTCGGCGCCCCTTGGTCACGCACCGCCCTCGTCCGCCGCTTCCCCTTCCTCCGCTGAGCGGACGCGCGGGCCGACCCTCCACGTCCGTCCGCCGAACCCGACGACGAGGCCGGCACCCTCCCGCCCCCGGCGCAGCCCGGGGAGCGGGATGTGGTGCTCATCGCTGAAGTGCGCCGAACCCGCCGCATAGACATAACCCCGCTGCACCTCGTCGGGAACCACACGGATCTCAGCACCCGCACCACACCGCGGACAGCCCCACCGCAGCACGTCGACGTCCGCCATGTACTCCCGAAAACACGACAAGAAGTCGAGCGGCCCGAAAACCACCCCGCACCCCAGACAATCCAACTCCACCC